>JAIXQK010000174.1 GCA_027485795.1 Oxalobacteraceae bacterium | reverse complement strand
GAAATTGCAAGGCCGCATTTCTCGCATACTGCCACTGTTCAGAGCTCTCAATAATGCGCATCAAGGTAAGACAGAGCCCATCAACGCCGTTTTCATAAACCCAGCCCGCCCCACTATGATCGATCAGTGCGCTAGCGCCGGTCTCCCGGCTTGCGATCACAGGAACGCCGGCCAGCAGCGCCTCGTTTACGACTACACCCCATCCGTCGTAGCGGCTTGGTACAATCAGTGCGGAGTATTTTTGAATTACATCGACTGTTTCACCGAAGCCGATTCTGCCACGGTATGTCACATTCCGATACCCCAAATACCCCGATGCACCTCCTGGACCGTATACACTTAAACGAACACGCAGTCCGGATTCGTTCATACGTTCAACAGCTTGGGCTGCGATATCGAGACCTTTTCGATTTATGATGTTGCCAACAAAGACGACTTCAAACGGCAGTCGGAAATTTATTGAATTCCGGTCTTTTTGGTCTGCGGCTACGAAATACCCGAATGGAAAGAGGCGTTCACGCCGAAAGCCGATTCCTGCGAATTGAGTGTAAGCAAGCCTTGAGATGACATAGATTCCGTCGACATATCGCCCGAATACCCGACCTGCTACGGTGTAGCAGGCGCGGCGAAGCAGGTTTTTGAATATGGAGGTAACGGCCGGTTCGTCGCGAAGATATCCGAGATTGATAGGAGAATAGGGCTCACTCATCAACCAGGTTCGGCGCCGTAGAATAACTGAAAATACAAACAGGGGAAATAGCCGCTTTGTGCCCCACATCGTATTAAAGATATGAATGCAATCTTTTGGCGCCCGCCAGAGTGTTATAAAGGCCGCGAGCCAACCTTTTGCGCCGAATAGTTTTCTTACGCTCAATCCTTCCAAGCTTGGAGGCTTCCAGCCCTGACGAGCCCTTGCCGTATGCTGCCGGCCGAAAATACAGATCGCGAGATTCACCCCATGTATAGCGGAAAGCGCACGGAGTGTATGGACTTGATGCTCCGAGACCTCTCTCTGCCAGTTGATCAAATTCATCACTTTCCGGGAATACGCTGATAGAGCACATCCATTTCGGTCGGACGGGCTATTACACGATAGTACTTAATAATAAGTTGGTTTACTTCGTCGAAGAAGCGGGCTTCGATAAGTATATATTCGGGACGATACCGCACCAAATCGAGCCCCTCTAGCACCTGCCGTTCGTAACCCTCGACATCTAATGAAAAGAAATCAATTTTCTCTGGCGCTCCTGCTTCAGCAAGAACTTCCGTTAGTGTCTTTGTCGGTACTTCAATTTGATATGTCTCGTCTAAACCCTGCAGCCGCATCCCTGATTTAATTTGGTCTTGCGTCGCCTGGTCGGACTTCAGCGCTCCATCGACGACTGACATCAGGTGGGCATAATGCATCTTTATACTTTTCCCGGTGTACGAGTTTGAAACTAGTGCGTAATTAAAAACTCGAGAGGAGAGCCTCCGCTGCCGACATTTTTTATAGAGACTGGGAATTGGCTCGATTAATACGCCCTTCCATCCAAGAATCTTTTCGAGGTAATACGTATTGCTTTGGGATATTCCATCATTTCCGCCTACCTCAATAAAGTAGCCGCCACGCTTGGAGAGATAGGGCGTCAATTTCGTGTCTAGATCGTTTAAAGCCACTTTGGAGTAACGCCCGACACCGAATGGTTCGCAAAGCTTTCGGAGCAGGTCAAAGTACGCGATATACAGTGGACGTTTTAGTTTCGCAGGAATAAGTTGCTTGATTTGCTTCATATTTTGAGGAAACGAAGTATTGCGATTACGATGGCGCCCATCGCAAAATTATGGTCTGCCGGGATCGCCATATATGAGTAGTTGATAAACGAATAGAGTAGCAATGTTGCTGAAAGGCTCCATAAGGCAGGTTCGCTGATAAATTTTTTCGAGAAGTACCCAAGACCCCACCCAATGATAGACATAAGCATTATTGCTCCAAAGTTTCCATAGTATATGGCCGCATGACCAAACATTGATGGCCATCCGTATTCTGATAGCCCGATATCGTTTGCGCGCTTCACGTAGTCTCGGATGCGGGCCTCAGAATCTCCGATACCTATTCGTCCTAGTTGTCGCTCGAACCAGATTGTAAATGGTAGCGGATCAATCCCCGCCTTGTCTTCTTTTTCTAAAATTGCATCTATATATTGAAATTGTTGGGTCACGTAGCCCGAGAGGAGCACGACGCCATATTGGATTCTCGGGTTTTCGATATATCGCGTCACATCGTAACGCATCGACTCACGACTCGTGTAGGTCTGGAGAAAGTCGGTGGACACTCGAAAGCTTGATATCAATATCGTATAGATTAACGCGAACGCCGCTGCCGCAATTATTGCCACAGAAGCAACCTTCCTTCGCCACTGGACGATGCCTCCGCGGGCCTGTGCAGCGTAATAGACAAAGAAGGTTAGCCATAGCACAAAGTGCGCAATGTGTGCACGGTTACCGCTCAATACCGTCGTCACAATGAGTGCGGCTAGGTTAATTAACCCTGGAATGAGCACCCACTTAGGTATTGGAGTATTGTTTCGGGCTACAAGGAAGAGACCGGCAATAGCCGGGTATAGGAAACCCGCAAGTGGGACAGCGATTGTGGTGAGAGTCGATGTTGCGTAATCATCTCGCAGAAATTCCGTTTGCTGGATAACAACCGACGCCGTCACTCCAGCTCTTAGTTTATCTACCATCAGTAAAGTGTTCCCGATGGCAGAGATGCCAATTATTGCGACGAGGATTTTTTCATCAGACGGTCGTTTTTTACTTGATGGTGCAGGTCGATTCGTGGCGTTGCGGACCGT
>JAIXQK010000151.1 GCA_027485795.1 Oxalobacteraceae bacterium | reverse complement strand
CTTCGGAGTGTGGCGCAGCCCGGTAGCGCACCTGCTTTGGGAGCAGGGGGTCCAAGGTTCGAATCCTTGTACTCCGACCAATTAAAAAAACGGGTTGTCATTGACAACCCGTTTTTCATTTCGCAATATCGCTGAATCAATCCTGCAATACCGACTGCCCATAGCTCAGCTGGATAGAGCAACGGCCTTCTAAGCCGTAGGTCGCACGTTCGAATCGTGCTGGGCAGGCCAATCTTGTATTTTCGTTAAGTTAGATTTCAAACACTGTTTGGATTGAGGCTGCGGTGGGAGAAAGTGCGGGTGCTTGGCAGGACCGTTACGGGGTGGGACTGGGCAGCCGTGCTCGATCCTGCGGACTATTCAGCGACTAAAAGCGTCAAGTAACCGCCTTTAAGCTCACTATCAGCAAGGAAGATTATCAATTTGAAGATAATCTCTGCTTGAGGCACTCTATCCCACGTGAGCCGAGCGGATTTTGGCCGAATTAGATGATTGTCTTGCCTAGCTAACTTTTTCTACCGGTTGGCCTTGCAGCGATGAAAGGTCGTAGTTAATTTATCGATGTATGACTCCTATTATCAAATTATGGAGAAGCCATGTTGGGTTATGAGTCAGTCAGATGGAAGAAAAGACTGTCGCTTTTTGGAAAATCAAGCCTTTTTTTGACACTAATAATTCTTGGTTGTGCTGGTATCCCAAAAAAGCAGGGTAGCGATAATTTTCACCGAGTAGTTGGGGCGTCTCGTGATTCTGATGTGCGTCCATGTGCTGACTATGCGTCATCTCGTAATTACATGGGCGAACCTTACTACATAAAAATTCCAGAGAATGGGAGAATTATTGCTCGGCACGAGGGTATGGATTTTTGCGGTAAGGCAGGTGGCGATGTACTTGCTCCTGCTTCAGGCGTAATTACAAATATTATTGAAGATAATCCCTATAGAGGGGGCAGCTTAATTCTGCAGACCTCAATTATTTACGATCATTATGGAACGGGAAATCTTCTGTATACCTTGTCTTTACAAATCCTCCACATAACGCCTAACAAAAACTTGACGGTGGGCAGCAACGTGAATGCTGGGGATATCATTGGCCTTATACAGCATGCGAACAGGCCCGAGATAGGTAGTCGTCCACATGTTCATTTGGCGGCAGGAGTTGGTCCGGATCTCTGGAATCTACATACCGACCCGAACCAATTTTGGCAAAAAGGGCCTGGCAGAGTTAGCTGCTACAACCCCATGAATCCACCCTCTGAACACCATCTGGTTGCGCCAATCCGGTGTGTAGCAGCAGATAAGAAATGAATCACTATGTAGTCGCTCTCGGAAATTGGGCTTGAAAATCTCAAGAGGATGGGATTATCAAGCGCCGTAAGAATTATTTACAGTAGATTCATTTTTCAAAGTCAAACAGGGTAAGATCAATAGAATATTCTCACTTTGATTGCGAAGTAAGGTGGGTGTTTTCGTCTTTTGACACCGTACTAGATCCTGCAGAATACGGGCCAATCGCAAGCGTCTAGTGGCTGGACGGTTGCAGCTGGTCGACCTTCAAAAGCAATCGTCGCAAAATCACGAGTAAAAAACTACTTCTGACGCTTGTGAATTTAGTCCAGATTTTCCAGTAAAGCACTTCGCCAAAACAGCTACGCTACACGACCACATACAGTGGTCGGATCCGTTAATTCCGCAGACCCGACAGCCAACATTTGCAATGCTGCTTTAAGCTAGATAACGGCAAATGGCATCAAGCCACCACAGGCACTACCTTTATCGATGAAGCCGAATTCTGAGATATATCTATCCAATGCTCACCGAGCAGCCGTAAGTCCCGAGCCAATAAAAGTCTATCCTCGTCAATCGTAGCGAGAATGGTTACAGCGGTATCTTGCGGCTAGGATTGCTAGAAGTACCCAGATCATCAAACCAACCGAAGAAGATCTTGCACTTGTATTCTTCGCAACGGCTCACCGTCTCGCCCAACTATACAAAAATAAAGCTGAATTGAACCTCATGGTCTCGACTGTCAGGCATCATAAATGCTTTGGTTAGCCTGCTGCCGCTTGTTCATTACTGTAGCCGCTAATTCAAAAACCATCTCCGGTAAACATGGAACGCGTTAAATTCAGGCTGCGTCGCGGATTTCATCGTATTTTGCTAGCGACTGCGCCTGCGAGTTTTCCTCTCCAAGGAGTTTGATAATGAAACTTTTTCGTAATAATTTCACCTTAGTCCTGATTGGCGGCTTTGTTGTAGTGTCTTGTCCCTCACTAGCTCAAACTGAGCCGAGTGGCTTGTACGCGTCTGCCTACTTAGAAGCAAGTCATCTTGGCTCTACTACGTTTGATGAAATCGGTAACGCCGGACTTGGATCTGGCTTGAGAGCCAGCTTTAGTTCCGGATTGGGGTTGGGCGGCGAGGTTGGCTACCGGTACGGCAATGGCTGGGCTGCTGAGTTCGAGTGGAACTGGCGTCGCCACAACCTGAAGTCATTGAATGGCGGTGGTGCAGCACTTGCGACCGAAGGCGATTTCGCCTCGAACATGTTGTTCGTAAATGGATTGCGACGCTTTGTCGGACAAGCTGGTGGTTGGGTGCCCTACGCGGGTGCCGGCGTCGGTTGGGTCCAAGAGATCGATTTCGATATCAACTCTGCCGCCGTTGAGCGCGCCTGGTCAGATCAAGGGAAGGTGGGTGTGCAGTTGATCGGGGGTGTTGAGATTCCCATTGATAGTACATGGCGACTGGTAGCTGACGCGCGATTCTTGAGGCTAGGTAGTGTTGAGTTATCTGCTGAGGAGGGAGCGACAGGGCGCCTATCTCGCCCGGACTACAACCCAGTGTCGGTACGATTGGGGCTCAGACGGATGTTCTGATCATGGCTACTACGCGGCACAGTATGCTCACCCACAAAGTCAGCAGTGCGCGGAGAATTGTCGAAGGATGAGATCACATCGGACTTCCGGCGACGGCTAACAGGTACTTGCCTCCCATCGCTTAACTCGCAGATTACAGAGCCGCCGTGATCTATGATTCTGCGAACATGGTTGATATGTACCCACCAAGACCGATGCACCCTCATCCCAACTGAGCCCTCTACATCTTCAACTTCGCGCAAGGCACCAAGAACCAGCGCAGAGCCTTGGGTGGTGAATACTCGAAGGTACTGGAGTTCGGATTTGACTGCGATAAGGTCGTCGCCAAGCTCGCCGGGAATTGCGGTGCGCCACGCTGGAAGGTGGATTAGATCCCCCTCATTTGATGTGTTTTTGATGGATTCACCATTGCCTAGTACGTTTTGCATGACCAAAGGCGGTATCAGACCTTGAAGGCGTGGCCACGAGACTAAGATCCACGCTGCGGTCACTGGCGCAACGATATCTGCGAACTCGTGTACGACGGCCGACAGACCAAAAGTCATTTGGGCGTCAAGATCATCGATATTTGTTGCTTCAAACCCCAAGGTCTGCACCATCAGTCCCTCGCCGATTAGCCAGTAAAGCGGGGCGAGCAAGCCAGAGCCAAGCACCCCGCTGGCCAAAATCAACATCCAAAGCGGCCAATGGGCTGCCTTATCGGCTTGGCTCAGGAAATAAAGTGTGAATTGCAACACCGGCAGCCCGATCCCGATTTGCAATGCCCAAAACATAGCCATGTATGGCCAAGGAGCACTTAATCCGACATCGGGTTCAAGTGCAATCACTAGCGCCCATAGCGCAACTCCAGCGCCAGTTAGATAACGGGTTATCGAGGCAGCCGAGGCTGTGTCATTATTCGCGCTCGCGGAGATCATGTCTTAAGTCTAAATAGATGCTAGTGGTCATGCGCATACTGAGCGCACAGACCCACTGGGTTCAAGCCACAAAATGTTCGGAACAGCAAATAAAACCGCGAAGTAAAGATTAAGTCAGACTTCTTCTGATACGCAGATTACCCGAACCGCTCTGATCTTACATATTAGTTTCAAAACTCATCAAGCAAAGGTCATGGTTCAGCGTTAGGGGGTAACCGTCCCGTAACTGGACGGTGCGTTCAGGCAAGTTGTCAGCTAACCGCCTCATCAATGGCTGCCGCGCCCAACCACTCAGCGCCGCAGAGAACACCGCACGAGGTACAGCAGATGTCAGGCTGCTGTTAGACATTGAAAACCCAAGGTTTTCAAAAAAGAATCGCTGCTTCTAAGCCGTAGGTCGCACGTTCGAATCGTGCTGGGCAGGCCAATTCAATCAATTACCGATCGCGTGTCACCGGATCCAGCGTTTTTCTGGCGGATCCTGCTCGGCCGTCGCTGCCAGCTCAAACGGAGACTCCCCCAAATCGGAGGCAGGGTGTATCGAGACTTCCGGCAACTAGGCGCGGCAAGCGGTGAAGAAATCACGATCTACGCAGAGCCAGATTCGGGCGATTTTGACCAAGAGCGGCCTGGCAAGTGTCTCGGGTTTACGGGCCGATTCGATCCGCCAAGACCGTTACACCACTACATGTAAAAAATCCTCTCAAATACCCTTAGGGGTAGTCCACAAGTACTTTCTTAGCTGCAATAATGTGCATAGAATCATGCACAAAGTGCGATTCCAATAATTGCAAAAATAATAAAACCTCCAACCGGAGAGGCTATGGAGATCGGTGAGAAACTCGCAAAGCAGCGCAGACAGCTGGGGCTAGCGGTCGAGGATATCGCGTCATCTACGGGCATGAGTGTTCGGCAGGTGTTAGCGATTGAGTCCGGTGCTGAACAGTTTGCTTCAGCTGCTGAAATGAGTCGAATGATTCGACTGTATGCGCGCAAGCTGGGCATTCTTGTCGAGCCTGATCCGGCAGCACTTGCCTCGCGCAGGCTCGATCCCGAGGTGGTTGCGCCGGCGCTTATTCCCCGTTTCCTGTTAAAGCAAGAAGCAAGTCGTCCCGACTAAGGCTTTTGCCTTAGCGCGTTGTCTGCGGATTCGACGAGGTCTGAGGCTTCGTATTAGCTTCATCGTTCGCAGCATATTCAGCCATTGATTCGTTGGAAGCACCGTCATGCGGCGTCCTATTCGATCCGTTGTCACGATACAAGACGAGCGCGAAGCAGTGCGTCATGCGCGCGGCCATATCGGGGTGATTGATGATGACCCATCTGTTCGCGGCGCAGTCGCCGCCATGCTGCGGCATGAAGGCTACGCAGTCACCGAGTTTGCGTCTGCGGCCGAGTTTATTGCGTTTGAAGAAAAGGCTGAGCCGATGTTTCCCGGGCCGCGCTGCCTGCTGCTCGACGTGAAGATGCCGACTGCCTCCGGGCTAGACCTTCAGCGAGCACTGCTGGAACGCGGCACGACTGTTCCTATCGTCTTCATGAGCGGCGGTAGTAGCGCTGGTGAAGCGGTACAGGCCATGAAAGCTGGGGCGCTGGATTTTCTGATCAAGCCTTTTGACGATGAGCAACTCATCGACTCGGTCGACAAGGCCTTGTCGAGAAACTCGGCAGATCGCCGCGACTTAGTATCATCCGCCGATATTTCGACGCGATACGCATCGCTTTCAGCACGAGAGTCGCAGATTGCGCGACTAGTTTCGCAAGGCTATATGAACCAGCAGATTGCCGACCAGCTTGGAATTGCAGAGCGGACGGTCAAGTTGCACCGCATGCACATGATGCGCAAGATGGGTGCGGGAAATGTTATCGAATTAGTACGCATGTTGGATGCGATGCATTGAGTTACCCTCAAGGGCTATGGTGAATTTTCGCCGGTGAAGCTATCTTTCATTGTCTGGCGGCAATTCCCAAGTATCCTAGCCCCTCGACACCACGAAAAAATATAAATGGAGTGTCCTGCATGACCCCGATTTCGACTGCGCTAAGCGATTCCCTTTCTGAGATTGCGCCGCCAAATTTTCATGGCCGTTCGGAAACGATCGCCGAAATCTCACGCAAGTGGTTGGCGGGTATCGACTCGACCCAGTTTCAGGCATGCCACGAGTACTTGTTGGCAGTACGGCTTGCGCGCCACATGACCAAGACCGATGTAGTCACTGCCAGCATGGTCGATGGTGATCCCGCGTCCGGCGTGTCGCTGCCGACCGTCTCAAAAATCGAGAGCGGCACTTACGGTGAGCCAGGCTTTCGCACCATGATCAGACTGGCGCGCGGCTATGGCATCAGCGTCAGCTCGCTCGAACGGTTTTTCGTGTGAGCGTCCCTTTCGAATCAGGCGGACGCCAGCGTCCGGTCGATGTCAGTGTCGATGACTCTGAAGATCTTCCTCTCGACGGCACGCGGCTAAAGCAAGAGCGTATTGAGCGAGGCATCTCGGTCAATGATGCGGCGCGCATGGCGACATTGTCGCGCGAGCAAATCGAGCAAATCGAAAGTGGTGGCCTGCGGGCATTTTATGGCGCGCGACACAAGCGACTGGCGGCACGCAAATACGCCGATGTATTTGGTATCGAGCTTTCCGAGTTGTTGCCCCCAGAACCTGTAGTCTCAGAGGCGCAGGGCGTTGTGACCGATTCAATTCCAAGCGCCGTCAACCCGTCACCTGTACCTGCTCCCGACAGCAGCAGAGGGGTGATGGCACCGGCTGGTGCTCGATCAAATTTTGAAACACGTCGATGGCCACTCATGGCCGCGATTGTCGTTGCGCTGGTACTGACCTTTTCCATTCTGCGCGGTCTGACACCAACGCCTAAACCAGTGACAGAACCGATTCTCGAGCCGGTTACTGAATCAGCGGCGCCGGTTGAAGCAGTGCCGACAGTACCCGATCAAGCTGCGCCTGCCTCCGCTACGGCGTCAGTGCCCGCATCAACCACGGTGACAACGCCCGCACCGCTACCTGCGCCGACCGTAACATCCGCTGCAAGCGCGACAGACGCAGCGACCGCAACGCCTGCAGCATCGGCCCCTGCAGTGGCAAGCACTGCAAAAGGGGAAGAAGGCCCGGACCCGTGCGCAGTTGTAGCAGCTGGAGAGATTCCGCGCTGGGCGCCAACGCAAGTCCGCGCGACCTACACGCGTTTGTACTTGGGAAGCTATACCGAGTCGACGCTGTGCGTGGTCGATGCTGCGGGTGTTGCAAAGCCACTGAAGCTGAAAGCCGGAGGCACCGCTAATGTATCAGGTAAGCCGCCGTATACTATTCACTCACCCCAATTACCCAAACTTCAAATTTATCTGCAGGGTTTGAAGGTCAAGGTACCTGCTGGCGCAGTGTCCATACAACTTATAACTACGCAGTCGCTACTGCCGCCAAATCCAGAAAAGGCGACAGCAAACGACGGGCAGTAGGCAAGCATCAACGAGGCGGCCAGACATACTGGCTGATCAGCATTGCCGCACTTTCACCCCCAAACCGTCATCTTCATGATCTGCGTGGTATATCTGGTCATGCACGCGGTGATCTGGTTCGCCTTGTCTGAGCAGCGTGATGCACAGGTCAGATTGTGGTGCCTCTCCGGGCTATTAAGTGGTCTCGCGGTAGTGCCCCTGTCTATGCGCGGTGTGGTGAGTGAGTGGGCGTTCATCTACATTGGGCAAATCCCGATGGTGTTAGGGAATGCTGGGAGGTGCCTCGCAGTGCGCATGTTTTTTGGAAATGTATCCTCTCAAGCCAAGTGGTTCTATGCACTGACCTCCATCGGTTTCCTGGTTACCATCATTGGCGCTTTCGAGATGGGCGTCTCCGAGTACCACCTTCAGGTCTTTTACTTCGGTTTCTATGCGGTGATCCTGATTGATTATTTCTTGCTGGGTTACTGGCTCAAAGGTGAGAAGCGAAGCCTAGGCGCTGATTTGTTGATGGCGGGTGGTATTGGATTTTCAGTGACTCAGGGTATCCGTGCAGTCGGCATCGCGGTCGATCCGGGGTCGTTAGATATCTATGCCAACACACCAGATCAAGCCATCATGGTGATGGGGCAGATGCTCTGTATCCCACTCACCAACATTGGGTTTTTACGGATATTTCTCGAGCGCCGCGAACAGGATCGCTTGCAGACTGAGCGCGAGCTTGCCGCAGCTGAAACCCGACAGACCTTGCTGGGTAAGCACCAACAAGAATTACAGCATCTGCTGCAAGAGCGAGAAGAGATTATTCGGCAGTTGACCTTGTCGAACAAGACAGCAGCGATGGGGGCCTTGGTCGCGAGTTTGGCGCATGAGCTTAATCAGCCTCTATGCTCGATACGGCTGAATACCCAACTCGTCGAACGAATCATTTCCCAGGACTCGCTGGAAACTGACACTGACGATGAGGTAAAACGCCTAGTGGCAGACCTTAACCGGGATAATCGCCGCGCTGCAGACATCATCGTCAAGCTGCGCAAGCTGTTCGAGGATAGAAGTGGCGCCATGGTTAGTCTGGATATGAACGACTTGGTCCGCGACTGTACAGCACTGGTTCACTCGCACGCGCAGGCTAAGCAAGTTGAGCTGGTATGGCAGCTGGAAGATGGTTGCCCGGTGGTGGGCGATCAGACGCAATTACAGCAAGTGGTATTGAATGTATTGAATAACGCGATTGAGGCGGCAGCCGATTCGTCACAAGCCCCAGGCCGGGTTGAAGTCCAAAGTATCTGCACAGATACCGAGGTGATATTGAAGGTATCGGATAACGGCCCGGGCATCAGTGATGAGATGCGTCAGTCTGTCTTTGAATTGTTTAAAACGAGTAAAGCCGAGGGCATGGGTGTCGGGCTTTGGTTATCCAAGACAGTTGTGAATGCCCACCTTGGCGATATCTTTTTCGAGAGTAAGGTAGGTGGAGGTACCTGCTTCGAGGTGCGGCTGCCCTTGAATCAGGCACAGTAACGCTCATCATACGGATTCAGCAGCCAATAAAAAAGGCGCCTGCATGCAGGCGCCTGAACTCATCGCATACTGGATAAAGTACAGATGAGGAGAGTGAGGTATAGCTACGGCAGCTTGTAGCCGTAGCGTTCAACAATCTTCTTGGCCTTATCCGACTTCAAGTAATTGACGAGTGCGTTCGCAGCGCTAGATTCCTTGCCCGGATTGAGCAGGACGATATCTTGGCGTAACTGTTCATGCATGTCCTCGGGAACAATCCAACCCGAGCCAGACTTGATGCGGTTGTTTTCCCATACCTGTGACAGTGCAACGAAGCCGAGTTGGGCGTTACCTGTGGTAACAAATTGATGAGTCTGCGTGATGCTCTCGCCTTGCACCACGCGCGGCTCGATGGCGGATAACACGCCAAGCTTTTGCATGGTTTGGACCGCTGCGCGTCCGTAGGGCGCAACCTTGGCGTTCGCAATCGAGATGTACTTGAAGCGATCGGTTTTCAATACTGCGCCACCTTGGTCGACCAGCTTTTCGTCGGGTGACCAAAGTACGAGGCGGCCAATTGCATAAGTAAACTGTGTTCCCGTGACAGCCTTACCTTCCTTGACCAGTTTTGCGGGGGCCTCATCATCTGCAGATAGAAAAACTTCGAATGGTGCACCGTTGGTGATCTGTGCATAGAACTTGCCAGTTGCGCCTTGGGTGATAGCCAGCTTGTGCCCGGTGTCTTTCTCAAACTCGGCAGCGATGTCTTTCATCGGCTGCGCGAAGTTCGCAGCAACCGCTACCTTGACTTCGGCTGCTTGCGCACTCACCGACAGCAGTATGCCGGCAATACATGCGCCAATCAGGGCAGTAATGCGTGAATCAGAAAATTTGTAATTCATAGCTTAGTCCTTCGAGATATCTTCCGAATCAGTTAAAACTTGTACTGCGCACCAATCGATACGCCTGATTGGTCGCGCAAGCTCGCTGAATGCAGCTTGGTCGCTGCGTAGCCACTGTCGGGCCGCCAGCTGTCATAGATCGTAAATGCGGCAGTGGCGCCGTTTTTACGATCGGCCATTGCATAATCGACGAAAACGTCCCATTCCTTGTAGGGTGACCAGGTTAAACCAGTGGCGATCATCGTCACGTCATTCACCCCGCTGCCGCCCTGCCGCTTGTCCTTGACGGTGTAGTAGCTACCGTTGACGCTGAGCTGCGGTGTAAACCGGTACAGTGCGCCGGTGAAAAAGGTGTCTACATCAGCCTGCCCATTCGGCGAAATGGCGCTCAGTGCCTTAGCCGGGTCAGTCGGATTGCGTGAGATCACGTAGCCAGCATTGAGCGTCAGCTGATCGAATGTGTATTTTGCTGCAAAGAAGTCTACGCGGTTATTCACGCCGGCCTGCGTTGTAACGCCAGCAGCGTTTACCCTTGCTTCAATATGGTTGTAGCCAAGCTCGAATGGGCCATTTTTATAGCGTCCACCGAGATAAAGATTAGTCGCCATATGGACGTCGCCGGGCACGCCGCCGGGTGCAAACCCGACATCGGCATTAAAACCATTTATCGATGGCGAGATGTAACGAATCAAGCGGTCAGCGCGGTTGATGCCTGATGCGCTATGGAAGCCCGCATAGCGTGCAATCGGCTTCAGGCCGCCAAAATTCCAATTGCTGCGAGCATCAAAAGCACCAGATAAATCGGTTTGAAGATTCGGGCCGCGCCCGATAATCAAGGTCCCGTAGACCTTTGAAATCAGCCTGAAATTCGCTTCCCGGTCGAGTAGCGGATTGACACCGCCACCCGTCGCTGCAGCATCTCGACCCACCGCGCCCGTGCGCGATGAAAAATTCGATTCCAGCGTGATCATTGCCGTCGTATCGGCATCCAACTCACGCGAGACCTTCAGACCGACCCGATTGTTGCCCTTGGGTTGGTCACTCATGCCAGACGCATCGAGGTTGTCCCGGGTCATGTTCGAGGCTTGGTAGTAGCCCGCCGACACCTGTCCATAGATCTGGGTCTTGAACTTGCGTTCATCCTCGGCGCGCTTGTCGATTTCGCGGTTAGCACGCCGCACATCTTGCGCTTCGTTGAAGGCACGAATCTCTTCCTTTTCTCGTGCGACTTTCAGCTTTTGGTCAAACTCTTCCTGCGTGATGATGCCTTTCTCGAGCAACAGTTCGAGCAGGACTTTGACGTCGTCTCCGGCATCAGCGGTGATCGGGGCCGAGATAAGTAGCGCAAGCGCTAGGCCGGCTGGGTAAAAAGCTTTATTCACTGGCATGTCTGGGTTTGCGGAGAGTCTAAATGTGTCTTGGTATATTTTGATTGGCGCAGCGTTGCCATAAATTCATGAGGCTGGCTCAAAAAGCTGTGATTCTGAATATAGCTAGATATATTTTGATCAAAGTTTATTGAACTTTATTTTGCTTGTCAAATCGGGTAGATTCCTCGTTGGTTTCCACAATCGCGCGAGCCAGCGCCTAATATCATTTATCAAATGACAACTGATCGCCTGAATTCCCCGCCATTTAGCGTGGACGCTGAGTTGACCTTGCGAATCGGGGATGACGCGCTGGCCAACAAAAAGCGCATTGAGCTATTGCGTCAGATCGGCCTTACCGAAAACCTCACCAAGGCCGCCAAGATCGCGGGCTATAGCTATAAAGGTGCATGGGACACGATCGAGCAAATGACACAGCTGACGGGTGATCGTCTGCTCGAGCGACATGCCGGCGGTAAGGGTGGCGGTCGCACCTGCCTGACGGATCGTGGCAAGCAGCTACTCAAGAATTTCGATTTGATCAGTGCAGAGCACGCACGTTTTGTCCAGCGCTTGAATCGACTCGCCAATGGTCTGGAGGCCGATTACGCGCTGTTGACCGATATTGCGATGAAGACCAGCGCACGCAATCAACTCGGTGCCATCATCGTGTCGATGTTGCAAGGGCCGGTTAACGATGAGATCGGGCTGATGGTCAACGACAAGCTCAAGCTGACCGCCTCCATCACGCATGAAAGCTGTCGTGAGCTACAGCTTGAGATCGGTGCGAAAGTTTTCGCACTGATCAAGGCATCTGCCATCGAAGTTACGCTCGCCGAATCATTTGCTGCCACAGATAGCAATCAATTTCAGGGAACGGTCGACGTCCTGATTCGTGGTGATCGACGTTCGGAGCTGCAGTTGGTGATTGAGGAAGGTAGTCGACTGATCGTTACCGCAGACAATGACGTGCTGGATAGCATGCAGTTGAGACGATCCATGCAGGTTCATTGCCAGATAGATCCATCGAACGTGATTCTCGCTGTCGCTGCTTGATCTAATCACTGCGCACGCTCAGCCAAGCTTATCGATCGATATCAGTAATGATGCTTGTGGTGAATCAGAAAGTTGATGATGGTTTACGCGCCTTGAGCGGCCGCACCAAAGAACGCGTTGAAAAAAATTTACCAAAAGATTTGCTCTAGTATCACCTGCATCGTTCCGCTGGGATGCGGTTATTCAGGTGAAGGGGAGCAATATGCAGATACTGCAAAAGACGAGTAATGAGGTTGTAGAGCATAGAGGCATTGCCGAGATCGGTCGCTATTCGCGGATGGCGGATAACTTTCCGCGTCTTTGGTCAAATGTAGAGCAGGTCTACCAAATACTTCGCATCGAAGCCGACGATTCAATGGGTACCGATGCGTACCGATTTCAGCACATCAAATCGCGATCCGGTGCGCGTGTGTATACCGGTGGTGATCGATGCGATGCAATCTTCATCGTGTACGCGGGCTTTCTGAAAACTTCCTGGATCGACAAATACGGCAACGAGAAGATCCTCGACTTTCCAATGAAGGGCGATCTTATCGGCTTTGATGGTATCGAATCGAAGGCGTTCAAGAACACATTGGTTGCCTTGTCGGATATCGAATTGATTGTGGTTCCGATAGAGTTCTTTAACGGAAGCGGTAGCAAGGCGCATGGTTTCCGGCGTCGCTTGATGGAATTGATGAGTCAGGCACTGGTGAGTGGTCAGAAGGTTGGCTACATGATGGGTACGCTACCGGCTGAAGCCCGTGTCGCTAAATTTTTGCTATCGATCTCACAAAAATTTCGCGCGATGGGTTTTTCCGATAAATCTTTCCATCTTCGTATGACGCGCGAAGATATCGGCAGTTACCTTGGTTTAACCTTGGAGACGGTCAGTCGTACGCTGTCTGGTTTCGCGCGTTGCGGGTTCATTCGGGTGGATCAGAAATACATAGAAATTGTCGATCCTGACGGACTCAAGATGTTACGGCGACTACCGGCGTTGAAACGTTAAATCTTGGGGGAATGTGCGACTTCGGCCTTAGAATAGGGGGATACGTCGTGCCCCCTGTTGATGGAGTCTGCCCATGTCCGAGGAAGCCAAGATTTTTCGTGGAGACCATGCCCCCGAGGCTGGGGCCGTGGAACCTGCTCGCCGCGTACTTCGCACACCACCCGCCCAGCCGGCGGCTGCACCCAGTGCGCCGGTTGCCGAGCCGCCGCTCGCTGTTGAGGTGCCTGAAACGCCGGTAGCGACAGTCGCCCCGGTGGCAGCCAAGCCTGCCCCCGCTCCGCAGACCGAGCTCAATTTTCATCTCGATGAGTCCCAACTGTGGCATTCATCAGAGGCTGTCAAGAAACGCATCAGCGATATGGCTGCGGTAGCGCATCAGACCGCGCACTTGTTGGATGAGCAGGCTGAAGAGGCCGAACGAATCGCCAAACAGCTGAAATCGCTCTGACCTAATTGCATCGCTCATAACATCCCACTTGCCCGATAGGACCTACCGCCCATGACCACGATGGATGTGAAACACATTGCCCGCTTCCTCGGTGCGATGTCGATCGAGGAGCGCGTACAGATTATTTCTGTCCTGCTGGAGGCGGGCAAAGAGGGCATGGCGATGCTGGACATCGCTGCCCGGACCGAGCTGGGCGCTTCTGCAGTCTTCAAACAGCTTGAGGCTTTGGCAGGTCTCGAGCTGATCTTTGTGAAATCGGTCGATAACACCAAGGTCTACGTCGCCAACACCTTGTTGCTCGATGAGCTATTCGAGTGGCTTTATCAGACTTATGGCCCGTCCATTCATGCCCGGCTGGAGCAGCAGGCCCTAGAGCAGCAGGCGCTTGAGGCATTGGAGAATCAGTCGGCTCAGCCTGAGTCTTAAGCGCTGACAATACATCGCTGGCGCTGTTGAAGCGCGCACTTAATCTCAGACCGGTGATGACTTAGCGGCACTCACTATCGAATTTTTCAGTAGCGCGTCGTAGTTGCTTCTTTGCTTTCGTTGCTTTGTCGAGCGTCGACTCGCGTACATCTTCTTCCCGCCACTTCACTTGCAAGGCTAATGAGCGGCACTTGCGCTCACGTGCGGCTGCGCCGCGCGCTGCAAGATCTCGGATCTGCTGATCCTGACGCTCGCGTTGTTCGCGCAGCTTCTGTAAACGATGCACTTCACTGCGTTCCGTTTTTATCGCATCAGTATCCCTTGCAGGTGCCGAGGGCTCATTCGGAATATCTAGCTTACTACCGGGGCACGGCAGATCGGCATACGTGACGTTGCCTTGAGACTCGCAGCGATATACGGCTAGGGAAGTGAGTGGTTGTAGCAGGACAAACAACAGCAGAAAAAGCTTCATTCGAATCCCCGGGTTTGCATGACCCGGGGATAGTGGCTAAACCACTTTCCCAGGGTTCATTAGATTTAACGGGTCTAGCGCCCGCTTGATGGCCGACATCATTGCCATCTCAGTCCCAGATTTGTAGCGCAGAATTTCGTCGCGCTTGAGTGCACCAAGGCCATGCTCAGCAGAGATCGATCCGCCATAGTGATGCACGCGATCGTGCACGATCCGATTGACCGCTGCCTGCTCACGCAAGAACGATTCATCGTCCTGTCCCAGCGGCGCAGAAACATTGTAATGAAGATTGCCATCACCGAGATGGCCAAATGTCACCATTCTGCAACCCGGAAAGCCACGCTGTAACTCGGCATCCGTATCCTTAATGAAATCCGCAATGCAAGAGATCGGCAGCGCAATATCATGCTTGATATTTTTTCCTTCGGCGCCTTGCGCGTCAGAGATGTGCTCACGTAACGCCCACAACGAGTCTGTTTGCGAGAGCGAGGTGGCTACGACAACGTCTTTCACCAAGGATTTCTCAAGTGCTTGCTCGGCGAGCGACTCAAGTTGTGCAACCGCGTAGGCTTCCGGCTCGGCAGTAGAGAGTTCGAGCAAGACATAGTGAGGGTGGCGCTGTGAGAAAGGCATACGCAACGTACTGAAATGTCGCTCGACCAGTTGCAAACAGAAATCTGACATCAACTCAAAGCCCGTCAGATTGGCATCGCAGTGTTGTCGAGCTACCGCCAATAGATCGATTGCATCACGTACGGATTCAAGCGCAAACAGACTCGTTGTACGCGCGGCGGGTAGCGCAAAGAGTTTAAGTACGGCTGCGGTAATGATGCCCAGCGTGCCCTCGGAACCTACAAACAAGTCGCGCAGATCGTAGCCGGTGTTGTCTTTACGAAGCCCGCGTAGACCATTCCAGATCTCGCCCTGCGCCGTGACCACCTCCAGACCTAGAGTCAATTCACGGGTATTACCATACCGCAGTACGGCGGTGCCACCGGCATTGGTCGCAAGATTGCCACCGATGCTGCAGCTGCCCTCGGAGGCGAGTGATAAAGGAAACAGACGGTCATGTTCCCCAGCAGTTTGTTGTACTTGATGAAGCGTACAGCCAGCCTCAGCAGTCAGCGTGTCATTGATGGGATCGACCGCACGGATACGATTCAGTCGTGACAGCGATAGCACGACCGCAGTGCCACTCTGGTCGGGCACACTGCCAAGCACCAAGCCGGTATTCCCACCTTGCGGCACGATCGGGACGTGATGCTGCACGCATAACTGCACCAGCGCCGCTACTTCGTCGGTTGAAGCAGGCCGCAGAACTGCGCGCGCATGGCCAGTGAATCGGCGTCGCCAGTCGGTCAGATAGCCCGCCATGTCGTCGCCGGTCAGGACATGTTGGGCCCCGATGCGCTGCGCGCATTGCGTCAGAAACTCATCGCTCATGGGGCTCGGCCGCGCGCTGCAAGGCCTCATGCGCGAGCCGTTTTGCTTCGCGCTTGTAAGGCCGCAGGAAGAAAATAGCGGCGAAAAAATATAGCGTAGAGAATAAGATCTCGCCGCCTGCGAGTAACTGAGACAGACCTTGCTCGCTCCAGGCGCGAACAACGCCCTCGGTGAAGTACATCAGCACCATCATCGATGCCCATTGCATGGTGTAGACATTGCGACGCAAGGTGCCCGGCAGCGGTGCCAGCAGTGGCAGCGCCTTCAGCACCATCCACGAGCCACCCGGGCGCAATGGCGCAAGGACCAATTCCCACAGCACGCATAACACGATGAGTAGAACCAAGCTGGCACTCGCAAGCTGATGCAGTCGATGTTGTGTTGGCGTGGTTTCCATCGCTCAGTCCTGATGCAGGCGAGCTGCAGTATGTGCCAGCCGCTTGCCAAGTGCGATGGCAAGCGTGCGGGTATCGTCGCTTAGTGCTTGGTCGCCTTTGATGCCGGACCAGTGGGTCGCACCATACGGCGATCCGCCCGAATCAGTCGTCATCAGCGAAGCTTCGGTGTAGGGTAAGCCGACGATCAGCATGCCGTGATGTAGCAGCGGCAGCATCATCGATAACAAGGTTGATTCCTGACCACCATGCAAGCTGCCGGTCGAGGTGAATACACACGCTGGTTTACCCGCGAGCGCGCCGGATATCCATTGCGCGCTACTACCGTCGAGGAAGTACTTCACGGGTGCGGCCATGTTGCCAAACCGAGTCGGCGAACCGAGTGCCAGTGCTGCACATTCTTCCAGATCGGTCAGCTCGACATAGGGCGCACCAGAATCCGGTACTGCGGGCTCGGTCGCCTCGGTGACGGTAGAGACTGCAGGGACTGTGCGCAGCACGGCCTCGCAATTGGGTACATGCGCTACACCCTGCGCGATCAACTCGGCAAGCTTACGCGTCGCGCCATGGCGCGAGTAATACAGAATCAGAATCTTCAAGGTGGCTGTGCTCATGGCTTGCTATTATAGGCGGGTGCATCAATGCCATTGGCGTCACCACTCGGCGCTATCCTAGATATGACCCCACGCTCCCCCCATCCCTCAGGCCGCTGGACTGGCTCGCAAGTGCGCGATCTTGCGCGTTTCGTCGGCATTCGCCTGCGCGAGGAGCACTTATTCGAGGTCGCCGGCAGCCTGACGTATACCACGGTGTTGGCCCTGGTGCCGGTGCTGACGATTGCATTTGCGATTTTTACGACCTTCCCGCTGTTCACGACGTTTCGCGATTCGCTCGAAACTTACTTCGTACAGTCGGTGATGCCGAGAGGGATCGCCAACACCATACTTGATTACCTGACGCAGTTCTCCGCTAAAGCCAGTCGTTTGTCTGCGGTAGGGGCGGTGTTTCTGATGGTGACTGCGATTCTGATGTTCAGTATGGTGGATCGTACCCTGAACCGTATCTGGCACGTGCGCGAATCACGACCTTTGCTGCAGAGTCTGGTGGTGTATTGGGCGGTCATTACTGTCGGGCCTTTACTGCTCGGTGCGTCCTTGACAGCAGCTTCCGAATTTCTGCCGCTGCTCGGTGGTACTTCTCGTCAGCCTTCGTTGCTTTATTCAAGCACTGCGCTGTTGCTGTCGCTTTTGCTGTCGACCCTCGCGTTTGCGCTGTTGTATCTGACGGTACCGAATCGTTTCGTCGATTGGCGCGAGGCCCTGATTGGTGGACTGGTGGCGGCGATTGCTTTTGAGATCGCCCGGAGGTTTTTTTCTTTTTCGATTTCATTCGGCGGCGGCTATCGCGCGATTTATGGCGCACTCGCCGCGATTCCGGTATTCCTGATCTGGATTTACCTGTTCTGGCTGATCACACTGCTCGGTGCGGTGGTGGCCGCCGCAATTCCCGCCATACGCTTCGAGCGCTGGTGGCATCGCCCCGGCCCTGGGGATGCTTTTGTGGATGCGGTGGCACTACTGAAGGTATTGTTCGATGCGCGTTCTGATCACGCAGCCGTTGATGTGTGGGTCATACGAGAGCGCACGCAGCTCGGCTTCGAGGAGACCGAGCACTTACTGCAGCGAATGCTGGACGTGGGTTGGGTCGGTCGTATGCGTCCGCAGCGATCTGTCGTGATCTCTCTGGGTCGACGCGCGCAAGCCAAACATGACCGTTGGGTATTGCTGGCGAACCCGGACAAGCTAACGCTGGCCGAGGTGTTCCGCTTATTCGCTTTCAGCCCGGCACCAGATTCACCACTGTCTCAGCACGTGCTGACGCTGCTGAATCGTGATTTATCGCTGTCCATCACGGATCATTTCACAGCATTGCGCGCAAACGAAAATAGCTGATCCAGTACCTGATCCGGTTGTTCCGCCATCAGCGCGTGGCCGCAGGCCTCCAAAGTCACCGTCTTTGACTGTTTCATCGCTGACGACAGTGCTATCGCTGCTTTGGCGGGGGTCATGATGTCTTTGCGGCCGAGGAGAAACAGAGTAGGGCAGTTCAGCGTCGCTGCCGCCTGTTCGCCGTTAGCGTAGTCATTGCAGGCGGAAAAGTCGGTATAAAAAACCTGCGCCGGGTTGATCTCGGAGATACGCTGCATCAGCCGACGGCTCCCCCCATGAACATAAAAACCCGGACCCGGTGCAGAGGGCTTTTGCGCAATGGTGGAGTGCGACCAGATATTCACCATGTCGATTGCCACCGGTTCACGTTCGCGCGATGTCTCAAGTAGCGCGGGTGATACGCGCATCGGGTAGGCGGTGCCCACCATGGCTATTCCCTTCACGCACTCAGGACGCCGCGCGGCGGCTTCCAGTGCGATCAATGAGCCCATGCTGTGGCCGATCAAGATCGCTTGTTTAACGTTTACCGCATCGAGCACCTGATTCAACCAATCTGCCATCGCCTCTACCGAAGTCAGTGCGTCACCGCTACTGCGACCATGCCCAGGCAGATCTACCGCCAGTACTGAAAATCCGTGATGCGCGAAGTAACGGGTTTGTAAAATCCAGACGGAGTGATCGTTCTGTGCGCCATGAATGAACACTGCAGTCGGTAGTTCGTTATCGAAGGGTTTGCCACCAGTGTAGGCGTAGGCGCGCTGGTTGTTGATGGTGAACTCCATCTCAGGCTCCCTTCTGCGCAGCTTTCAGCCCGCGCTTCAGATCATCGATCAGATCATCAACATCCTCCAGGCCAACCGAGAGCCGCATCGTGCCCTCGGTAATGCCAGAGGCGGCCAGTTGCTCGTTAGGCACCCGGAAATGTGTTGTTGAAGCTGGATGAATCACCAATGACTTTGCATCACCTACATTCGCCAGATGCGAGAAAACCTGTAGTGACTCTACAAAGCGCCGGCCCGCAGCACGATCACCTTTTAGCGAGAATGAGAACACGGCACCACAGCCGCGCGGAAGCAAACGTGCAGCGAGTGCGTGGTCAGGATGATTCTGAAGTTCCGGGTAGGCAACCGATTCAATGGCTGGGTGCGAAACCAAGAACTCGACTACCTTGCGAGCGTTAGCGACATGCTTCTCCATCCGCAGCGAGAGTGTCTCAATGCCCTGCAAAATGGTGAACGCATTGTGTGGGCTCATCACTGCACCGAAGTCGCGCAGACCTTCGCGCCGCGCACGCAATGCAAACGCGGCGACTGTTGACTCTTCCGAGAACACCATGCCATGAAACCCCTCATAGGGTTCGCATAATTCTGCAAAGCGGCCAGTGGCTTCGTACGCGCGTTGCCAGTCGAAGCTGCCACCATCGATCAGCAAGCCACCAACGGCTGTGCCATGCCCGCATAAAAACTTGGTGGCCGAGTGGAATACCAGATCAGCACCATGATCGAGTGGTTTCAGCAAGTATGGCGTGGTGAAGGTCGAGTCCACCATCAGTGGCAGGTGATGCTCATGCGCGATTGCGGCCACGCTATCAATGTCGAGCACATCCAAGCCAGGATTGCCGAGTGTCTCTGCAAACAAAACCTTGGTATTTGGCCGAATATTGTTACGCCAAGCATCCAGATCACGCGGATCAATAAAAGTGGTCTCAATGCCGAACCGCCGCATGGTGTAGCCGAGCAAGTTTTGTGAGCCACCATATAACGCACGTGAAGCCAGCACGTGCGAGCCAGCTCCGGCAATAGTGGCTAAGCCAAGATGCAAGGCTGCCTGACCGCTCGCAACCGCCAACCCGGCAACGCCGCCTTCCAGCGCCGCGATGCGCTCTTCAAGTACCGCATTGGTTGGATTCGAGATACGCGAATACACGTGACCCGAGCGTTCCATATTGAACAGCGAGGCGGCATGATCTGAATCACGAAATACAAACGAAGTCGATAGATAAATCGGCGTCGCACGTGCGCCAGTCGCCGGGTCTGGCGCACTGCCTGCGTGCAGTGAGAGGGTGTCGAAGCCGGGGTAGCGCGGGTCGCTCATGCGGGCGGTCTCCAAGAGAAGAGAAAGGTAGTACACATTATAGGCGCTCGGGTCTGGCTTTTTCGAGATGAGTCGGCTACATTGCTCAGGTCCGGAGCGTGCTTTGAACAGAACGTGGGGGTGGTGCCATGAAGGTTTCAGACATATTGAAAGTCAAGGGCGATGTTCTTTACACCGCTACCCCGCAAACGCCGTTGCGTGATGCAATCAGTGCCATGACGGCGAATGATATTGGCTCACTGGTCGTGATGCAGGATGGCCGAGTATGCGGCATGCTGAGTTTTCGCGAGGTCATGAACGCGATTGATGTTGACAGCGGTGCAATTCATGAGGGCACCGTTGGTGCGCACATGGCGACCGACGTGGATGTGATCTCCCCCGATACCGATCTCAACGATATTCGTCGTCGAATGTTGGAGCGCCATTCCCGCTATGTGCCGGTAGTTGATGCGAGCGGCGTTTTGCTAGGCGTGATGTCGTTCTACGATATCGCTAAGGCCGTACTTGACGCGCAATCCTTCGAGAACAAGATGCTGAAAGCCTATATCCGACAATGGCCAGCGGAGACCGAGGAGTGACCCAGCCCGCAGCATCGTCCTCTCAATTTGCGCTATTGACCCAGCGTCGCTTTGCGCCTTTCTTTGGCGCGCAATTTCTTGGCGCTTTCAATGACAATCTGTTCAAGACGGCGCTCGTCACCGCGATTACCTTTGACGCTGCTTCCTGGACCGATCTGAATGTTGGTTTACTCAATAATCTGATCGCCGGTTTGTTTATCTTGCCGTTTGTGCTGGCCTCGGCGACCGCGGGTCAAATTGCCGACAAGACCGATAAAGCATTTCTGATGCGCGCAGTGAAGCTGATGGAGATCGCCATCATGGTGATCGCCGCGTTCGGCTGGGCGATGCACAATCTGTGGCTCTTGGTCGCGGCGGTTGTCGGCATGGGTTTGCATTCCACGATCTTTGGCCCGGTTAAGCATTCTTATCTTCCGCAGCACTTGTCCAGACAGGAGCTCATCGGTGGAAACGGCATGGTGCAAATGGGCACCTTCGTTGGCATCCTCACTGGGCAGCTACTGGGCGCTGCTGCGATGGCGCTGGGTGGTACAGGCGTCACGGTGATTGTGGTTGCAACGATTGCCGTTGCAGTGCTTGGCTTGCTACTGACCCTGATGGTGCCGTCCTCCCCACCGGCAGCGCCTGATCTGGTCATCAGTCGCAATGTTTTCGCCGAAAGCGCACGCAACCTGCGTTTTTCCGCGGCGAATCGGGAAGTGTTCATTGCCATGCTTGCCAATTCCTGGTTCTGGTTTTTTGGCGCGATGATTTTGGCGCAGTTTCCTGTGTATGCACGCGATATTTTGCATGGTGCGCCGGAAGTATTTGCGGTACTGCTGACTGCGTTCTCGGTGGGTATTGGCGCGGGCTCGTTGATGTGCGAGCGCTTGTCGGGCGGCCGACTTCATCTCGGTCTAGTACCGCTTGGCGCGCTTGGGTTAACGATATTTGGTGTTGATCTGTACTTCGCCAGTACGGCAAGTATGCCGGCCCAAGTGACAGCGGCTTCATTACTGTTCGGCGATCAGATGCGCGTCCTAATTGATTGCTTCCTGCTAGGTGGTTTTGGTGGCATCTATGTGGTGCCGCTGTTCGCCCTGATACAGACACGCTCTGAGCCCAGCCATTTGTCGCGCACCATCGGCGGCATGAATATCCTAAACGCGCTGTTCATGGTGGTGGCGGCATTGATTGCCATGGTGCTGTTGTCCGTCGGGATATCCGTGCCCGGCATTTTTCTGTTTACGGCATTGGCCAACTTCGCACTGCTGATTTTACTGTGCGTGGTTCAGCCAGAGTATCCGCGGGAGGCGCGGTGCTGGCTAAGCGAGCGTTTCAGCAGACAGCGGCTGGTAGAATGAGGTCTTTACTTCAACTGCGGCGCGCGCATCCATGTCCGGCAATACTTTCGGCACGCTGTTTACTGTCACAACTTTCGGCGAATCCCACGGCCCGGCCATCGGCTGCGTGATTGATGGCTGCCCGCCCGGCATGCCATTAGATGAATCTGATCTGCAACCCGACCTGGATCGTCGCCGCCCTGGTACCTCGCGTCATGTCACGCAGCGAAACGAGCCGGATGCGGTAGAAATTCTGTCCGGTGTTTACGAGGGGCTGACGACTGGTACACCCATCGCGCTGTTGATTCGTAACCAAGATCAGCGTAGTCAAGATTACGGCAATATCGTTGATCGTTTCCGACCGGGTCATGCCGATTTCACCTATTTCCATAAGTACGGTATCCGCGATCCGCGCGGTGGTGGCAGATCATCTGCGCGTCTGACTGCGCCGGTCGTAGGTGCGGCAGCGGTCGCCAAAAAATGGCTCAAGCAGTATTACGGTACTGAGATTCGCGGCTGCATGAGTCAACTTGGTGAGATACCCATTCCTTTCCAGTCTTGGGAGCATGTCGAGCACAATCCGTTCTTTGCAGCCAATGCCGAGATCGTGCCGCAACTCGAGACCTACATGGATCAGCTGCGCAAGGCTGGGGATTCCTGTGGTGCGCGAATCGATGTGGTGGCGCACAAGGTACCGGTCGGTTTGGGTGAGCCGCTGTTCGACAAGTTGGACGCGGATATTGCTTACGCCATGATGGGTATCAACGCAGTCAAAGGTGTTGAGATTGGCGCTGGATTCCGCTCGGTCGCGCAGAAGGGCACCGAGCATGGTGATGAGATCACACCCGATGGTTTCCTCACCAATAACGCGGGTGGTGTGCTGGGTGGTATCTCATCGGGTCAGGACATCACAGTATCCATCGCGATCAAACCGACCTCCAGCATTCGCACGCCGCGTCGTTCTATCGATCGGGACGGTAATCCGGTCACGGTTGAGACCTTTGGTCGGCATGATCCCTGCGTTGGCATCCGCGCCACGCCCATCGCTGAGGCCATGCTGGCTTTGGTGTTGATGGACCACGCGCTGCGGCATCGGGCGCAGTGCGGGGACACCCGAGTGCACAGTACTGAGCGGTGATTTTCTCTGGATCCCGGTATCCGCCGGGATGACCCACTAGTGCGGCGCAGAGAAGTCAATTTGCATCGTGCTTCGGCAATAAAACAAATGACACCTTGGTTAAATCCCGGGTAACTCATAGCATCACATCGTACTTAACATCGTCACTCCGGCCAATGCTGGAGATACTCGTAACATCCCATTGGACTTAACTTTGTCACCCCGGCGCAGGCCGGGGTCCAGAAAATTTCCCCAAACTCAGTGACCCCCGGACCTAAGCCTCCCCAATCGTTTAACTTCGCACTGTTCTTCTTCGCTTATTACGGCTACGTTGGGGTTTTCTCGCCTTACGCTAGCTTGTACTTCGCGGATAAGAACATCTCCGCGACGCAGATCGGCGTATTGATGTCGATGATGCAGGTGATGCGTATCTTCGGCCCTAATCTGTGGGGCTGGGTGGCCGACCATACGCGGCGCCGCGTGTTGGTACTCCGTCTGACCTCCATCGCAGCAGCCTGTGTATTCGCCGGGATGTTTTGGGGCGAGTCCTTTGCGTATTTTTTTGCTCTGCTGATTCTGCTGAATCTGTTCACCAGTGCGCAAGGCCCGCTATCAGAGGCGCAGATGCTATCGTCGATGCGCGGTGATCTAACCCACTATGGCCGATTGCGTTTATGGGGTTCGGTGGGCTTTATCGTCGCGGTCATGGTGGCAGGGCAGTTGCTGGATGTATTCGGTATTGAGTTGATGCCTGCGATTGCACTAATGCTCTTATTGCTCGTGGTCGTAGCCGCCGCCGGCATGCGGGAAGAAGCCCAGCCGACGCATCCCCAAGCCATGCCTTCGGTGGGCGCACTTTTGAAACAGCGCGAGGTGATTGCCTTCTTCGCTTCCACTTTCTTGATGGTGGCAGCGCATGCTGCGCTCTATGTGTACTACTCCTTGTACCTTGCACAAATTGGCTACAGCAAGACGGTGATTGGTCTGATGTGGTCGCTTGGTGTGATTGCCGAGATTCTCTTTTTCTACTGGCAGGCACCGATCTTCCGACGCTATGGTTTGCGTTTTTTGATGCTGATGAGCTTAGGAGTTGGTGTTGTACGGTTCGCGCTGATCGGCTTTGGTGCAGAATCTTTGGCTTTATTGTTGTTGGCGCAGGTGCTGCACGCAGCGACTTTCGGCGTGCATCACTCGGCATCGGTGGCAACATTGCAGCGCTGGTTTTCCGGTCCCTTGCAGGCGCGAGGACAAGCCTTGTTCATTAGCGTGTCCTACGGTTTGGGTGGTAGCTTGGGCGGATTGCTGTTGTCCGCTTGCTGGGATACATTTGGCGCGATGTCGGTCTATACCGTGGCATCTGGCATGTGTGCACTCGGCTGGGTGGCCGCTTGGTTAAGTTTTCGGTGGCAGCGTTCGCTGCCAGTATCTGGTTTGGGAAGGAGCGAAGCATGAGTCATCAATGGCGCAGTCTGATTGCGCTGTTGTTCAGCGGCTTGGTATTAGTGGGCTGCAAGACAGAGAACACCACGCAGACGGGAGTGGTTGGTGTCAATCGCGAGCAGCGCATGGCGATTTCAAGTGCGACCATGGTCTCTGCAGCCACTAAACAATACGCACAGCTGATGGCAGATGCCCAAAAAAACGGCAAGCTGAATGCCGATGCTGCGCAAAGCAGCCGTGTGAAAACGATTGCCGACAGGCTGATAGCGCAGACCCGCGTCTTCCGGTCCGATGCTTTGAACTGGACGTGGGAAGTTAACGTCATCACTTCCCCTGAGGTGAATGCCTGGTGCATGCCCGGTGGGAAAATTGCGGTCTATACAGGATTAATCGAAAAACTTCGGCTAACCGACGATGAATTAGCGGCCGTCATGGGGCATGAGGTGTCCCATGCGCTGCGCGAGCACTCGCGTGAGCGTGCCTCGGAACAAGCCGTCGCCAGTATCGGCATCAGTGTAGTCGCGGCGGTGGTCGGCGTTGGCTCCTTGGGCCAGAAGGGCATGGAATACGCGTATCAAGGCTTGCTCGGCTTGCCCAACTCGCGTACCCATGAAATCGAAGCTGATCGTATGGGGGTGGAGCTGGCGGCACGTGCGGGCTACGACCCGCGCGCTGCGGTGAGCCTGTGGAAAAAAATGGGTGAAATTGGCGGCAAAGAGCCGCCCAAGTTCATGTCGACCCACCCGCCGCGCGGCGAACGTGTGCGCGACCTGACGGAATACAGCGAGAAGGTGATGCCCTTGTACCAGCAGGCCAAGCGCTAGCCGGATACATGGGGTCGACCTGCCCAGTGGCCTTGGGCCTGATTTCTTGCCCGACAGGCCCTGCCAAGCAATTCGGTTAGCTAGGCTGTTTGCCTCTGAGCGAGGCGGTCGCTATGGCATAATCGCGGGCTATTCTGCTCGTTTTAACGCCCTTTTTGCGCGACCTTGCGATGGCCAAAACACTGTACGACAAACTCTGGGAGTCCCACGTGGTGAACACCGCGGAGGACGGCACCACCATTCTCTATATCGATCGGCACTTGGTGCATGAAGTCACCAGCCCGCAGGCTTTCGAGGGCCTGAAGCTTGTGCATCGAAAGCCCTGGCGTAATGCCGCGAATCTGGTGGTGGCTGACCACAACGTACCCACCACCCATCGTGCGGGCGGTATTGAGGATCCGGTATCGCGGTTGCAAGTCGAGACGCTGGACGCCAACGCAAAAGCCTACGGCCTCACGTATTTCAACATGCAGGACAAGCGCCAAGGCATCGTGCACGTGATCGGGCCAGAGCAGGGCGCAACCTTGCCCGGCATGACGGTTGTTTGTGGGGACTCGCATACATCGACACATGGCGCGTTCGGTGCACTGGCGCATGGTATCGGCACCTCGGAAGTCGAACATGTGCTGGCGACGCAGACGCTGCTCGCGAAAAAATCAAAAGCGATGCTGGTGCAGGTAGAAGGCAAACTCGGTACCGGTGTTACCGCCAAAGATATTGTGCTCGCCGTCATCGGCAAGATTGGTACTGCCGGCGGTACTGGCTATGCGATCGAGTTTGCTGGCTCGGCAATTCGCGCACTATCGATGGAAGGCCGAATGACTGTCTGCAATATGGCAATTGAGGCAGGGGCGCGTGCCGGCATGGTGGCGGTGGATGACATCACTATCAACTATGTGAAGGGGCGTCCGTATTCACCGGTCGGCCCGCACTGGGATCAAGCGGTTGCTTACTGGCGCACGCTGCACTCTGATACTGATGCCAAGTTTGATGCAGTGGTCATGATTGATGCTGCCGAGATCATCCCGCAGGTCACTTGGGGTACTTCGCCCGAGATGGTGGTTTCGGTTGATGCCCGCGTACCTGATCCTGACAAAGAGAAAGACCCAGTCAAGCGCGACGCGATGGAAAAGGCGCTGGTGTACATGAACCTCAAGCCCAACATCGCTATCACTGACATACGTATCGATAAGGTGTTTATTGGCTCGTGCACTAATTCTCGTATTGAAGATTTACGCGCGGCAGCGTCGGTGGTGCGCGGTAAGTTCCGCGCCTCTAACGTGACCTTGGCGATGGTGGTACCCGGCTCAGGCTTGGTGAAAGAACAGGCGGAGCGCGAAGGTCTCGACAAAATTTTCAAGGACGCAGGGTTCGAGTGGCGCGAGCCTGGTTGCTCGATGTGCTTGGCGATGAACGCGGACCGGCTCGAGCCGGGTGAACGATGCGCTTCCACCTCGAATCGTAATTTCGAAGGTCGCCAGGGTGCCGGTGGCCGTACCCATCTAGTCAGTCCGGCGATGGCAGCGGCAGCGGGCGTCGCCGGTCATTTTGTTGATGTTCGAATGCTGTAATCAGTTTCGGAGATAGGCACCATGAAAAAAATAGCACTACTGATGTTTTCGGTTTACCTACTGGCCGCATGCAATACGATCAATGGTATCGGCAAAGATGTCGAGAAGCTGGGCGAAAAAGTGCAGGGCGCCAGCAAAAAATAAGTTGCTCCAAATTTTATTCAATCACCATGACGCCATTTACCGTACTTGAAGGATTAGTTGCGCCGCTCGATCGTGCCAACGTCGATACTGATGCGATTATTCCGAAGCAGTTCCTGAAATCGATCAAGCGCACTGGCTTTGGGCCGAACCTGTTCGATGAGTGGCGCTATCTCGATGTGGGTCAGCCCGGCGTTGACAACAGCAAGCGCCCGCTGAATCCGGATTTCGTGCTCAACCAGCCGCGCTATCAGGGAGCCTCCATCCTGCTGACCCGTAAAAATTTCGGTTGCGGTTCGTCGCGTGAGCACGCGCCGTGGGCACTAGAGCAATTCGGTTTCCGGGCCATTGTTGCCCCGAGCTTTGCCGACATTTTCTTTAACAATTGCTACAAGAATGGCGTGCTGCCCATCGTGCTCTCTGAGCAGGAGGTCGATCAGCTGTTCAATCAGGTGAAGGCCTTTCCAGGCTACCAGCTGCGGATAGATCTGCCTGCGCAGACACTCAGCACTATTAATGGTGATGCGGTGTATCGCTTCGAGATTGATACTTTCCGTAAGCACTGCCTGATCAATGGCCTCGACGATATCGGGCTTACGTTACAGCACGCCGACAAAATTCGTAGCTTCGAGGAGCGTCATCTGGTGACGTTTCCTTGGCTGACCAACACGATTACCTAATACCTTCTATTTCCCATGAAAATTGCAATCCTGCCGGGTGACGGCATCGGTACCGAGATCGTCGACCAGGCGCTGAAAGTACTCAATGCACTCGACCAAAAATTCGAAATGGAGAGTGCGCCGGTGGGCGGCGCAGGCTATGAGGCGCACGGACACCCGCTACCAGAGGGCACGCTGAAGCTGGCAAAGGAAGCCGACGCGATTTTGTTTGGTGCTGTCGGTGATTGGAAATACGACACACTAGACCGGCCGTTGCGTCCAGAGCAGGCGATTCTGGGTCTGCGCAAGCATCTCACCCTGTTCGCAAATTTCCGTCCTGCGATTCTGTATCCCGAGTTGGTCGGTGCTTCATCGCTGAAGCCGGAGATTGTCTCGGGTCTGGATATTTTGATCGTGCGTGAATTGAATGGCGATATTTACTTCGGCCAGCCACGTGGCGTGCGGGAAGCGCCCGATGGCCCGTTCCAGGGTGCGCGTGAGGGTTTCGACACCATGCGTTACTCGGAGCCTGAAATTCGTCGTATTGCCCATGTCGCATTTCAGGCGGCGCAAAAGCGCAGTAAACGCCTGACCTCAGTCGACAAAGCGAACGTACTCGAGACCTTCCAGTTCTGGAAGGACATCATGACTGACGTGCATAAGGAATACCCAGACGTCGAGTTGGATCATATGTATGTCGACAACGCTGCGATGCAATTGGTGCGGGCACCGAAAAAATTTGACGTCCTCGTCACCGGCAATATGTTTGGCGATATTTTGTCGGATGCAGCAGCAATGCTGACCGGTTCGATCGGTATGCTGCCGTCAGCTTCGCTCGACGCCAACAACAAAGGCTTGTATGAGCCCTCGCATGGCTCGGCACCGGATATTGCCGGTAAAGGCATTGCCAATCCGTTGGCAACCATCTTGTCAGCAGCGATGATGCTGCGCTTCTCGCTGAATCTGCCTGCCGAGGCGGATCGGATTGAGCGTGCGGTGAAAAAAGTACTCGCGCAAGGACTACGCACACCGGACATTTACGAAACCGGCACTACCAAAGTGGGTACGGCCGAAATGGGTGATGCAGTGGTGAAAGCATTGGCTTAAAGATAGATTGGCTGGAGAAATGTCAATGAAACTCGTAGGTCTGGTCGGTTGGCGCGGTATGGTTGGCTCGGTACTGATGCAGCGCATGCAGGAAGAAAATGATTTCGCGCACATTGAGCCGGTGTTTTTCTCGACATCGAATGCGGGTGGTACAGCGCCAGCGTTGGCAAAGAACGAGACCACGCTGAAAGACGCCAACGATATCGAGGCACTGAGGAAGTGCGACATCATCCTCACCTGCCAAGGCGGCGACTACACCACAGAGATTTTCCCTAAGCTTCGCGCTGCCGGCTGGAATGGCTACTGGATCGATGCCGCGTCGACGCTGCGTATGAAAGACGATGCCATTATCGTGCTCGACCCGATCAATCTCGGGGTGATCAAAGATGGCTTGAGTCAGGGCGTAAAAAACTACATCGGTGGTAACTGCACCGTATCTTGCATGTTGATGGGACTCGGCGGCTTGTTCAAGCATGATCTGGTCGACTGGATGACCTCGATGACCTATCAAGCGGCGTCGGGTGGTGGTGCTCAGCATATGCGTGAGCTGCTGACACAGTTCGGCAGTATCAATGCAGAAGTCAAGGCGCTGCTGGACGACCCAGCCTCCGCGATTCTCGAGATTGATCGCAAAGTGCTGGCCAAACAACATGCCTTCAGTGCAGAAGAGACTCAGCAGTTCGGCGTGCCGCTGGGTGGGAATTTAATCCCCTGGATCGATAAAGATCTTGGCAACGGCCAGTCCCGCGAGGAATGGAAAGCCGGCGCAGAAGCAAACAAGATTCTTGGTCGCGGCGAGTCGTTCGGAACGAATGCAAAACAGGCGATTGCAATTGATGGCCTTTGCGTCCGTATCGGCGCCATGCGTTGTCATTCGCAGGCGCTGACCATCAAGCTGAAGAAAGAGGTACCGCTTGACGAGGTCAATGACATCATCGCGAGCGACAATGCCTGGGTAAAACTGGTACCCAATACGCGTGAAGCATCGATGCATGATCTGACACCGGCAGCAACCACCGGCAAGCTCACGATCCCCGTTGGCCGCGTGCGAAAAATGCAAATGGGTGAGCAGTATCTCTCCGCATTTACGGTGGGTGATCAACTACTGTGGGGTGCGGCTGAACCGCTGCGCCGCATGCTTAGGATTTTGCTAGACGCCTGAGTGTTGTTACCTCACAACCGAACCCGCGCGGTGTTCGAACGAAGTTAAATCATGCGGGTTTTTCTTTGAGTTGCAGACCGCTTCACACTTGCGGCGTACTTTGCCGAGGTGTTAAGGTCTCGCGATGTTTCGCCGCTTACCTTTTTCGCGTTCACGTTTTTTACTGATCCACCTCGCGCTGACGAGTGTGCTGCTGCAGCCCGTTGCTGCGAACTCAGCGGCACTGGGCGACGCGAGCGTACGCTCATCGCTTGGCCAGCGGCTCGATGCCGAGGTTGAGATTGCCTCGCTGACAGCCACCGAGGCGGAGTCTGTCTCGGTCAAGCTAGCGGCACCGGAGGCATGGTCAAGTGCCGGTATCGATCTCGGTGCGCTGCAGCGCTCACTACGCTTGTCGGTTGAAAAAAAAGAGGGTCGCTACCGGGTTCATGTCGCTTCGGATCTCGCAGTGAACGAACCCTTCATGCACCTGCTGATCGAGTTGAGCGCAAATGGTGTCCGTACCATCCGCCAGTATGTACTGCTAATCGATCCGCCGTCACTGATCACAGCCCCAACTACCGTTGCTAACGCCGAATCCAACAGTACACTCAAGCCAACTGAACCGGCTGCGCCGGTCTCCTCAGCGCTCGCAGTACTATCGAATACAAGCTCGTCCGTTGTAGCGGCGGATGACCAGACGGCTGATCCCTCTAACCATCCGTCCTATCAGGTGAGGCGTGGCGAGACGCTGCGCGGCATTGCACAACGATTGCAGCCGGATGGTGTGCAACTGGAGCAGGTGATGGTGTCGCTGCTCAGTCGCAATCCTGATGCATTCGTTGAAGGTAATCTCCATCGCCTCCGAAATGGTAGCGTGTTGTCTGTACCATCGGCTGAGTCGATGCGGACGATAGCGTCAGAAAAAGCGCGTCATACGCTGCGCGTTCAGACGGCAGATTTTTTGCGCTATCAGCGCCAACTTGCGGAGCGTAGTTCTACGCGGGAAGGCGTAGCTGCGGCGGTGTCAACGAATACGGCACCTCCTGTCAATCTACAGAGCAGTGGTGGCAGTGTCAGCGTGAAAGTGACCGAGACAGCGCCACCGCCGGTCGCGCAAGACAAGCTGAAGCTATCTGCGCCGGGCGGAAGCGAGGTTGCCAGTCAAGGCACGAGTACCAAAGAGGCTGTTGAAAAAGTGTCCAGCGAAAAGGCGCTGGCCGATGCCAATGCGCGTATTGCCGCGCTGGAAAAAAATATCGGTGACATGCAGGCATTATTGGAGATGAAGAGCCGTGTTATGTCTGAGGCGCAGCAACGTGCTGAGCAAACACCCGAGCCGAAGCCAATCTCGCAACCATCGCCTAAGCCATCACCTCAGCCATCACCTAAACCATCATCCCAACCATTAGCCAAACCATCGCCAAGTCCCTCGGCATCGTTTGAAGATACGTTCGCGCTCGTTGAGTTCGACCCCATCCTTAGCGCGAGCGCTGCCGCAGGCTTGTTGATGCTTGCGTTGCTCTGGCGTCGTCAACGCCGTAAGAGCGATCGTCGGGATGATCTTGATCGCAGTCTGGTTGAGCCGACCATGTCACACACCGTCATCGGTGAGGCGGGCGGTCGGCAGATCGATACCGCACACAGTGTTTTCCACTCCAACTTCGTACCATCGGTAAGCCAGATCGACATGAGTGAAGTGGATGCTGTCGCCGAAGCCGATGTTTATATTGCCTATGGGCGCGATGAACAAGCCGAAGAAATTTTGCTCGATGCGTTACGTGCGCATCCTGAGCGTCATGTACTCAGGGTCAAGCTGCTTGAAATTTATGCTGCGCGAAAAGATCATCAGCGCTTTGGCACACTGGCCGCTGAATTACGCGTACTGACCCATGGGCAGGGAGCAGATTGGGCCCGTGCAGCGCACATCGGGCAATCCTTAGAGCCCGATAATTACCTTTACAAGTCGGTGACCACCGGTGCTGCTGCTGCGGCAGCCTTGCCCGGAGTTCATCAAACATTCAGTGCCTCTCCCACATCCGCCCCACCAATGAATCCTGCTGGTGCAGCGAAAGCATCGGGTACGCGCGATCGGTTCGACAGTGGCTCCCATGTCAGTCATCAATACGCGAGTGGGTTGAACCCAAGTGAAGCCGCTGCCAGCACCAGCGCTCTGAGTGACGCATCGCATGTGATTGATTTTTCTCTTGAGCCAACTAGCACCCAGGGTTTACTACCCACTATGCCGATCGGGCCTATGACTCAGGGCTCGATCAATAGTGCCATGTTGAACACCAAACTCGAGCTGGCGATGGCCTGTCGCGAGATCGGTGATGATGCTGGCGCACGTGATCTGCTGAACGAGGTAGCGAGCGCGCGCGACCCGGCGTTGGCCCAGCGCGCACAGACGCTGCTGCAGCAACTGGCGTAGAATCGCGCGCTCCCGGCCTACCCTCGGGCCACTATATTCGACGCCACTTGAGACGCATTGCACTCGGCCTTCAGTACGACGGTACACCCTGGCAGGGCTGGCAAACCCAGCCGCATCGGCAGACTGTGCAGGACAGTCTGGAGCAGGCTTTGGCAAAATTCTGTCAATGCGCTTTGTCTACGACGTGCGCAGGCCGTACCGACGCCGGTGTGCACGCGCTGGGCCAAGTGGTGCATCTCGATACCGACATCGCGCGTGAGCCGTTCTCATGGGTCAGAGGTGTCAACGCTTTTCTTCCAGCATCTATCGCGGTGCGTTGGGCAGCAGAGGTAGCAGGGGGGGATGATGGTTTTCATGCGCGTTTTTCTGCGCTCGTTCGCACCTACCACTACGTGATCTACAACCATCCGGTGCGTTCACCCTTGTGGCATGGTCGTGCCGGCTGGGCGTTCAGGCCGCTCGACGCGGATGCGATGCATGCTGCTGCGCAGGCGCTGATCGGCGAGCATGATTTCTCTGCGTTTCGTGCTGCCGAGTGTCAGGCGGCGTCGCCGGTGCGGAAGATGCAGTCGGTCGCGGTGGATCGGCGCGGTGAGCTGTTGATCGTGACCCTGCGCGCAAACGCTTTCTTGCAGCACATGGTGCGCAACATCGTCGGCTCACTGATTCAAGTGGGTAGTGCCAACCGCCCGGCAGAATGGATGGGCGAGTTGCTTGCCAGCCGAAATCGCGAACTCGCCGCGCCCACCTTCAGTCCGGATGGTTTGTATCTGGCCAAAGTCGACTACGATGCGCGCTGGGGTCTGCCGCAACAGGACGACCCACTGCACACATTGCCCTTCGAACTGCCGTTCAACTAAGCCAATATGAGCGCACGTACCCGGATCAAGCTTTGCGGTCTGACCCGCCCGGAGGATGTCGCGGCGGCGGTTGAACTCGGCGCCGATGCTATCGGTCTGGTGTTCTATCCGCCATCACCACGCTACCTTAGCCCGCAGCAGGCCGCCCCCTTATTCGAGCAAATCCCTGCTTTCATCTGTACGGTTGGGCTGTTCGTCAACCCCACGCTGGCCGAGGTGCAGGCCTGCATTGATGCTGCACCGATATCGATATTGCAATTCCATGGTGATGAGACGCCGGCGCAGTGCGCGGCCATCGCCCAGCAGGTGCGGCGGCCCTTCCTGCGCGCGCTGCGGATCCGGCCAGAAATGAAATCGTCAGATTTGTTAGAATTCGAGAACGCCTACCGTACATCCAGCCCGTTATTCGCCGGGTTGCTGCTCGATACCTGGAGCGACGCGTACGGTGGTACTGGAAAGGTATTCGATTGGTCTCTAATTCCCGCAGAACTCGCGCATCGGGCCGTTTTGAGTGGTGGCTTGAACGCGCAAAATGCGACTGGCGCAGTGCGCCAGTTGCGCCCGCACGCGGTTGATGTCAGCAGTGGCATTGAATCTGCCAAGGGCGTGAAGGATGTTGCGCTGATGCGCGCATTCATCGCAGCGGTCCGCAGCGCGGACCACGAGTAAACCGGCAATGAAGAGGCACCCATGGATCACAATCCCACGCATGTAGGCGCGTACCAATTCCCGGACGCGTCAGGACACTTCGGCCCATATGGCGGAAGCTTCGTGTCCGAAACCCTCACCTATGCTCTAGAGAATCTGAAAGCGGCCTACGCGCACTATCAGTACGACCCCGAGTTTCTGGAAGAATTTCATTACGAACTGAAGCATTTCGTCGGTCGCCCAAGCCCGATTTACCACGCCAAGCGTTGGTCGCAGGAAAACGGCGGTGCGCAGGTTTATTTCAAGCGTGAAGACTTGAACCATACCGGTGCGCACAAGATCAACAACGTGATCGGACAGGCTTTGCTCGCCAAGCGCATGGGCAAGCCGCGCGTGATTGCGGAGACTGGCGCAGGGCAGCACGGCGTTGCGACCGCCACTATTTGTGCGCGCTTCGGTCTGGAGTGCGTGGTCTACATGGGCGCGGAAGACGTCAAGCGGCAGGTACAGAATGTTTACCGCATGCAGTTATTGGGTGCGACCGTGGTGCCGGTAGAGTCGGGCTCGAAAACATTGAAGGATGCCTTGAACGAAGCCATGCGCGACTGGGTGACCAATGTGGAGAACACGTTCTACATCATCGGTACCGTCGCGGGTCCACACCCGTATCCGATGATGGTGCGCGATTTCCAGTCAGTGATTGGCAACGAGTGCCGTGAGCAGATGCCCGAGATGATTGGGCGACAACCAGATTATGTAATGGCGTGTATTGGTGGTGGCTCGAATGCTATGGGCATCTTCCATCCCTATCTGGCGCATCCTGAAACCAAGCTGATCGGTGTTGAAGCAGCCGGCGAGGGTATCGCCACCGGTAAACACTCTGCCTCTTTGAGTGGTGGTATCCCCGGCGTCTTGCATGGCAACCGAACCTATCTCTTGCAAGACGAGAACGGTCAGATCATTGAAACGCATTCGGTATCTGCCGGACTGGATTACCCCGGCGTTGGCCCCGAGCATGCTTGGCTGAAAGACTCTCACCGTGCAGAGTATGTCAGCGTCACTGATGCCGATGCGATCAAAGCGTTTCATGATTGCTGTCGTATCGAGGGCATTATTCCCGCGCTCGAAACGGCCCATGCGATTGCGTATGCGTTCCAGTTCGCCAAGACGCTACCGAAAGACAAAACCATTCTGGTGAATCTGTCGGGTCGTGGTGACAAGGACATGCACACTGTCCAGGAATACGACAAGCACGGATCTGCCCACTAGCCGGCAATGCGGTTCGACCAGTGATGCGCGTTGTGCGTCATGGTCGCCCCCGTTTCTCGAACCGGGATTGAACCCTGCTTGAACCGCTCGCTAAACCTCTCGAGCGGATACACCAACTTCGTTGAAGAATTTAATTCGAATTGATATGTCCAGAATCCAGCAAACTTTCGACGCACTGCAAGCGAAAAAGAAAAAGGCACTAATTACCTTCATCACCGCTGGCGATCCTGCACCCGAGCTCACAGTGCCGCTGATGCATGCGATGGTCGAGAGCGGCGTTGATATTCTCGAGCTTGGCGTGCCATTCTCTGATCCGATGGCCGAAGGCCCGGTGATACAACGGGCCAACGAACGGGCGCTTAAGTTCAACGTCGGGATGCGCGATGTACTGGAATATGTGCGCATGTTTCGTCAAGCCGATGCCAATACGCCGGTGGTGTTGATGGGTTATGCCAACCCGATTGAACGCCTCGGTATTGATCGTTTTGTGTCCGAGGCCAAAGCGGCCGGGGTGGATGGCGCAATCGTGGTCGACTATCCACCCGAAGAGGCGCAGGAATTCGCCGACAAGTTGCGCGCGCAGGACATGGATCTGATCTTCCTGCTCGCGCCGACTTCAACCGAAGCACGCATCAAGCAAGTAGCGCAGATTAGCAGCGGCTTCAGCTATTACGTTTCATTGCGCGGTGTGACGGGTGCTGGCCATATTGATACGACCGAGGTGTCGGAACGGATCTCGGCGATCCGGCAACATGTGAAGCTACCGATCGGCGTTGGCTTCGGCATTCGAGACGCCGCCACGGCAAAGACGGTGGCCTCGGTGTCAGATGCAGTCGTAATTGGCAGCCGCATCATTCAGGAACTGGAAAACACGCCGCAGGACAAGGCAGTGGATGCGGTGCGGGAACTCTTGACCGGTATCCGGAAGGCGATAGACGAGGTCGCCGCTTGATGCCAGTGCTCCAAACGTTTCCCATTTATTAACTCCCCGCTAATCTAGCCTGGCACCCACCGCCGCGGGTACAATGCCGGCCAACTTGGTCTCCGCGCCGCCCTGAGAAAGAGAGCCCCATGAGCTGGCTTGAGAAACTCCTCCCACCCCGAATTCAGCGTTCTGACCCCAAAACCCGCCGCTCGGTGCCCGAGGGCTTGTGGGTCAAGTGTCCTTCCTGTGAATCGGTGCTGTACCGAACCGATCTCGAATCCAATCAGCACGTCTGCCCGAAGTGCGACCATCACATGCGCATCAGTGCGCGTGAACGCCTTGATGCGTTGCTGGATCATGAAGGACGCTATGAAATCGGACAGGAAGTGCTGCCGGTCGACACCCTGAAGTTCAAAGACAGCAAAAAATACCCGGACCGTCTGAAGATTGCGATTGATGCCACCGGTGAGACCGATGCGCTGATCGTGATGGGCGGTGCCATCCTGTCGGTACCAGTGGTGGTGGCGTGTTTCGAGTTCGAGTTTATGGGTGGCTCGATGGGCTCGGTCGTCGGCGAGCGCTTTGTACGTGCGGCGCAAACAGCACTTGAGCAAAAAGTCCCCTTTATTTGCATCACTGCGACCGGTGGCGCGCGTATGCAAGAGGGCTTGCTGTCGCTGCTGCAGATGGCAAAAACCACCGCCATGCTGACCAAGTTGTCCGAGAAGAAGCTGCCGTTTATTTCGGTGCTGACCGACCCGACCATGGGCGGTGTTTCTGCCTCCTTTGCGTTCATGGGCGATGTGGTGATTGCCGAGCCAAAGGCGCTGATTGGCTTTGCGGGTCCGCGTGTGATCGAGAATACGGTACGTGAAAAACTACCGGAAGGTTTCCAGCGTTCCGAATTCATTCTGCAAAAAGGTGCGATCGACATGATCATCGATCGTCGCAAGATGCGCGAAGAGATCGCGCAGCTACTTGCGCTGCTGCAAAACCAGCCTGCTGAAGTGCTTGCCTAGTGCATCAAGCTTGCGCACTGGATGTCCGAAAGTGTGTTTGTCTCGGATGACTGAAGCAGTGTGGTATTCCTTAGTTTTTCCCGATATCTCTGGATCCCGGCCTGCGCCGGGATGACCTTTTTAGGGTCTGACAGCTTTTCAATCTTCTTCCCGGCGCAGGCCGGGATCCAGCCTCTTCGCTACTAAATTCCGCTATGCCTGAGTCACCGTCATTAAACCAATGGCTCGCCCACCTCGAGTCCATGCACCCTGTCGCGATCGACATGGGTCTGGAGCGCGTTGCAACGGTCGGCGCACGTCTCGATCTACGGTTTGACTGTCCTGTGATCACAGTCGGCGGCACCAATGGCAAAGGCTCGACCTGCGCCATGCTGGAGTCGATGCTGATGCAGGGGAGTTACCGCGTTGGCCTGTATACCTCGCCGCACATACTCGACTTCAACGAGCGTGCCCGCATTGACGGACATAGTGTCAGCGATGCAGTGTTGTGTGATGCCTTCGCAGCAGTGGAGGCAGTCCGTGCAGATGTTTCGCTGACTTATTTCGAGTTCACCACGCTGGCGATCCTGAAGCTATTCGCAGACGCCAAACTCGATGTCGTCATCATGGAAGTAGGTCTGGGAGGACGTCTGGACGCGGTGAATATCATCGACCCCGATGTCGCTATCGTAACCAGTGTCGACTTGGATCACCAAGATTACCTTGGCGATACCCGCGAGAAGATAGGGTTCGAGAAGGCCGGCATTTTTCGTCCGCAGCGTACTGCCATTTGCGGCGATCCTGCCCCACCGCAGTCACTGGTCGAGCATGCCAACGCGATCGGTGCTGATCTTTGGTTATTCGGACGTGACTTCAACTACTCAGGTGATCGTCAGCAATGGAGCTATGGCGGCCGCGCCGTTCGCCGACATGCGCTGGCCTACCCGAGTCTGCGCGGTGCGAATCAGCTGCTGAATGCCAGTGCCGCATTGGCCGCGCTCGAGGTCTTGCGGGATCGTTTGCCGCTTGGTGCACAAGAGATTCGTGCCGGTTTAGTGTTGGTTGAACTTCCGGGGCGTTTTCAGGTATTGCCAGGGCGGCCTGCCATCATCCTAGATGTCGCGCATAACCCCCATGCAGCGGCCACATTGGCGCAAAATCTCGATCAGATGGGTTTCTTCCCCTATACCCACGCGGTGTTCGGTGCCATGGCCGACAAAGATGTCAGCGGCATCCTTTCGCACTTGAAAGACAAAATCGATCACTGGTACTTCTGCGACTTGCCATTGCCACGCGCCGCCAGTGCCGAATCCCTGGCCTCAGCCTTGAGCGCTGCAGGATTCGTCGCCGACACCGATGGCGGCGGTGAACGCAGTGTTCAGTGCTTCAGAACACCTGCCGAAGCCTACGTATCAGCGCGGGATAGCGTAGGGGAGAATGATAGAATCATCGTCTTCGGATCTTTCCTTACGGTGGCCGGTGTGATGGCGGCGCGACAAGCGCACTAATCGTCGTCGTTACTGCGCTTCCGCTCACGGGTTTATGGGTTTGTTCTCATTCGGTGGTAATTCACAGCAGGACGCTGACGACGACCAAACGCCGGTTCGGCCTCGGCGCAGCGCCAGAACGCCGGAAGACGAGCCTATGGATCCGATGCTGCCTGAGAAGAAGCGGGCGCGCCGCCGCTTGATCGGTGCCACGGCCTTGGTGCTGGCCGCGGTGATTGGCCTGCCGATGATTTTCGACGCCGATCCACGCCCGATCTCGCAAGACATCAATATCCAGATTCCGCCGCGTGACAAGGCCCCTGCGATGAACGGCAGCCCAATGCCGTTACCGCTGCCGCCAGCAGCACATCCCGAGGCGCCACAGCCTGAGGCACCTAAGTCTGAACAGCCAAAATCTGAACCGCCGAAGGCATCAGCGGCTGAGCCCGAGTCCGCGGCACCCGTCGTGTCTGATGCCAAGCCTCGGGCGCGCCAAGCGAGCAGCGCCTCGCCGAGTAGCGACAAAGCGGCCACGGTGGCGGTTGGGGACAAGCGCGTCGATAGTCTGGTCGACAAGCCGAGTGCAGCGCCCCCGGATTCCGCTAAATCGGTGGATAAAGACAAGGGCCGCTTCATCGTTCAGGTGGCCGCGGTATCGAATAAAGCGAAAGTGGATGAATTGCTGCAAAAGTTGAAGCGAGGCGGTATCGATGGCTATTGGCAGAAGGTGACGACCAAAGAGGGCGATCGTTTTCGCGTTCGGGTCGGACCTTTCTCCAGTCGCAGTGAGGCAGAGAAAATGTCGAAGCGTATCGACAAGCTCGGTCTGCGCGGTACCATTCAAGCGATCTGAGCAATCTCGGCCGCGTGGCCGCTTGGTAACCTGAAGGAGCCCACCATGTGTGGCATTGTTGGTGTTGTCTCGCACAGCCCGGTAAACCAGCTGATCTATGACGCGCTGTTGCTGCTGCAGCATCGTGGGCAGGATGCGGCGGGTATTGCTACCAACCACGGCAGCACTTTCAGCATGTACAAGGCAAATGGTCTGGTGCGTGATGTGTTCCGAACCCGAAACATGCGCTCGCTGCCGGGCAACTCCGGTATCGGCCAATGCCGTTATCCAACTGCGGGTTCATCCAGCGAAGAAGAAGCGCAACCGTTTTATGTCAATGCGCCTTTCGGTATCACGCTTGCTCATAACGGTAATCTCACCAATGCCGAGCAGCTGAAAATCGATCTGTTCAAGAATGATCGACGTCATATCAATACGGATTCCGATTCCGAAGTGCTGCTGAACGTGCTGGCGCATGAGATCCAGCAGTGCTCTACTGGCCTCTCGCTTGACCCGAGTGCCATCTTCAATGCCGTGGCCACGCTGCACAAACGTGTGCGTGGCTCTTATGCGGTGGTAGCGCAAATCGCTGGCTACGGCATGCTCGCTTTCCGCGATCCTTATGGCATACGACCGCTTTGCATCGGCTTTGCCGACACCGATATGGGGCCGGAGTATTTGGTGGCTTCCGAGTCGGTCGCGCTGGAAGGATTGGGCTTCCACTATCTGCGTGATGTGATGCCGGGTGAGGCTATCTTCATCGACAACGATGGCAAGCTGTATAACCAGCAGTGTGCTGAGAACCCGACCCTCAACCCCTGCGCGTTCGAGTTTGTGTATTTGGCTCGGCCCGACTCGGTGATCGATGGTGCATCAGTCTATGCGACCCGTTTGAAAATGGGTGAATACCTGGCTGACAAGATACAGCGCGAAATCCGCTCAGGCGAGATTGATGTGGTCATGCCTATCCCTGACTCCTCGCGTCCGGCAGCCATGCAGCTCGCGCTGAAGCTGGGTATTGAGTACCGCGAAGGTTTCATCAAGAATCGATACATCGGCCGCACCTTCATCATGCCGGGCCATAGTGTGCGCAGAAAATCCGTCCGCCAGAAGTTAAACGCGATCGGCTCCGAGTTCAAGGGCAAGAGTGTGCTCCTGGTCGATGACTCGATCGTACGCGGCACCACCAGCCGAGAAATCGTGCAAATGGCGCGCGACTCCGGCGCACGCCGCGTGATTTTTGCTTCGGCTGCACCGCCCGTTAAATTCCCCAATGTTTACGGTATTGATATGCCTACGCGCGGCGAGTTGATCGCCTACGGACGCAGTGAAGAAGAAGTCTGTCGTGAGATCACCGCTGATGCGCTGGTGTATCAGGATATCGACGCCATGAAGCAGTCGATCTCTGATGTGAATCCGGCGCTTAAGCGTTTCGAAGCCTCTTGCTTCGATGGTCACTATGTCACCGGAGATATTTCGACGGATTATCTCGACCGCGTCGAGTACGCGCGCGCGCACCCGAAGATCGTGGCGGAAGATATCGTCCGCACGCAGCTGAACCTTAACCTCGCACGTGCCGAGTAGATAGCGAGCACGGCGTTTATGGACAAAGCTCGTAAATTCGGGTTCACTACCACCATTCTGCATAGCGACCGTCAGAAGGCGATTGAGCACGGTTCGCTCCACAAACCGATCCATACAGCAGTTGCTTACGGCTACAAAGATGCGCGTGAGCTGGCCGAAGTATTTCAAGGCAAGAAGCCTGGCTACCGATACGGTCGTCAAGGCAATCCGACCGTGTCGGCGCTGGAAGACAAGATCACCCGTATGGAAGATGGTCTGGTCACGCTATGTTTTTCGACGGGTATGGCAGCGATTGGCGCCTTGGCGCAAGGATTACTCCGCGCGGGCGATCATGTCGTTTCTTCATCCTTCCTGTTCGGGAATACCAACAGCCTGTGGCAGACGGTTGATCTGCAAGGCATGCCGGTATCGTTTGTTGATCCGACTGATGTCGCGAATGTTGAACGCGCACTGCAGCCAAACACACGACTGGTGTTCGTTGAGACCATCGCCAACCCACGTACGCAGATAGCGGACCTCGAGCGCATTGGCACCTTATGCCGTGAGCGCGGTATTTTGTATGTGGTCGATAACACCATGACCTCGCCCTATCTGTTCCGGCCCAATGCGGTGGGCGCCAGTTTGGTGATCAATGCACTCACCAAATCCATCGCCGGCCACGGTAATGCACTAGGCGGCAGCCTGACCGATACCGGCTTATTCGACTGGACGCAGTTTCCTAACATCGCGAGCAGTTACAAACGTTTCCCGCCGCCGCATTGGGGCATGGCGCAGCTGCGCGCGAAAGCGTTGCGCGATTTTGGTGGTGCATTGGGTCCGGAGGCTGCGCATCATATTGCGGTGGGTGCCGAGACCATGGCACTTCGTATCGAGCGCGAGTCGGCCAATGCCTTGGCACTGGCAAGCATGCTCGATGCGGATGATCGCGTCGCAGCGGTGTATTACCCCGGTCTGCCGAATCATCCACAACATGCGATCGCTACCAAGTTGTTCCGGGCGTATGGCGGCATGCTCAGCTTCGAGCTGAAACCCGGTATCGACTGTTTCGATTACATGAACCGACTACAACTCGCCGTCCCGGCCAGTAACCTGGGCGACACGCGCACCTTGGTGATACCCGTAGCCCATACGATTTTCCATGAGATGGGCCCGGAGCGACGCGCATCAATGGGCATTGCAGAATCGCTGATTCGCGTCTCGGTCGGTATTGAAGATACCGAGGACCTTCTTGAGGATTTCAAGCAGGCCTTTGCTTGATCACGGCCCCAGCGTGCTGGCCGCTCGCCGGCTGAACACGCTCACACCTTCCGGCATATTGAACGTCATCATGCGATCCAGCAGCGTGGCGATGTTCGAATCGGTGAGCAGTAGCGCGTGGTGCGCTGGCTTCAAGAACCCAGCCTCGCGTTGCTTATCCATGAAGCGCAGCAGATCATCGTAAAACCCCTGCGTGTTGAGTAGCCCGACGGGCTTGCTGTGGTAACCCAGCTGCAGCCAGGTCATCACTTCAAATAATTCTTCCAGCGTACCGATACCACCGGGAAGTGCGACGAAGCCATCGGCTAATTCGGCCATCAAGGCTTTACGCTCATGCATATCCTTGACTACATGCAGCTTCGTCAGGCGCGTGTGCCCGACCTCGCTATCCATCAGCGCACTCGGGATCACACCGGTAACTTCAGCCCCCGCCGCCAGCACCGCATCTGCAACAACGCCCATCAAACCGACATGACCGCCGCCGTACACCAGCGACATGCCGCGTCGCGCGATCTCTTGTCCGAGTGCTCGCGCCGATTCGGCATAGACGGCATCATGACCGGTGGCCGATCCGCAGTAGACGCAGAGGTGTTGAAATTTTGCTGTCATGTCTGAGGATTGCTGTGATCGCTAATCGGTTTGCCTTCACGAGGGTCCTTCGCAGCAGCACCTAATACCAGTCTCGTGCCGGCAATCCGATCATGAAGGAATTGCCGATCAGGATCGAGCAGACTGGTCAGCGCCCACAGCGCCGCACTCAGCATCGGCAGCAGCAAGAGCATGGCGCCGCGCGCCTCCATCCACCACGCGAGCGCAAGCCCGGGCAGGAACCACAGCCATGCCAGCAGGTAGCGCAGCAGGGCGCGCGGCCGACGCAGCGCTAGCCCGTCCCGCGTGACGACGCGCACACGCCAGGTTTTCATCGCCAGTGTTTGGCCACCACGGGTCCAGAACCAGACAAAGTAAACCCCCAGAACAATGAACTGCCATACCTGCTGCCCGTGTCGGAGTGCCAGCGCATGGCGCTGCTGTAGCAGCGTCGAGAACAGCCATCCGGCAATGAACACCACGCCGAACAGCAGCATGGCCTCGTACACCATGCACAGCAGACGATTCTTGAGTGGTGCGGTCGGGGTTGGGACGGCGTCGATCATGTCGGCTTTAGAGGTGGCGTGGCGAAGCGCCGAATTGTAAGCGCCAGGCCAGAAAGTCCAATGTTGCCGGAATGGCAGCGGGCGTAATGATTTCATTCACGCGTCCAAATCGCAGGCCAAAACGATTGATTTCATTGGCTTTTTTAAAAGAATTTTCTTGACCTTATTGCTGCAACGCATTAACTTATGCGCTCCCTCGCCACCGCGAGGGATATTTTTTCCCTGTTCCGCGCGGCCCATAACG
>JAIXQK010000173.1 GCA_027485795.1 Oxalobacteraceae bacterium | reverse complement strand
GACTTCGTGTCCTTTAGCGGAAAAGGTTTTCATGATGCATCCTTGATTAAGTAAACCCGTGGTGGTGGTTCCGCCGGTTGGCCCCCGAGCCAAACCCGAGCAGCGGACGCTCCCTTGTTATGTACTCCCCGTCCGGGCAAGTTGGGGAACCTGCGATTATAGAGTTTTCAATGACTTGGCGTCAAACCCCAGAGCAAATTCGCCCGTTGCCGTTAAACTAACCTGATTTAAGCGTTGAGGAGAGTGAAATGGAATGCACCGTGCGCTGGACCGGGCTGTCCGGCATGGGCTTTGTAGCCGAGACCGGTTCCGGACATGTAGTCAACATGGATGGCGCGCCAGAGGGCGGCGGACACAACCTGGCGCCGCGCCCGATGGAGCTGGTTTTGGCCGGTACCGGCGGATGCACCGCCTTTGACGTGGTGCTTATCTTGCGCAAAAGCGGGCAGGATATCCGCGGCTGCGACGTCTCGCTCAAGGCCGAGCGCGCCGAGAAAGACCCGAAAGTCTTCACCAAGGTGCATTTTCACTTCACGGTGCGCGGGCGCGAGCTAAAGACTAATTTGGTCGAGCGCGCCATCAAGCTGTCGCATGAGAAGTACTGCTCGGCGTCGATCATGCTCGAGAAAACCGCAGAGCTGACGCATTCATTCGAGATTATTGACGACCTTGCCCCGGCTTCCAGCGGCTGATTTTGAGCCGTTGAAGGGGCGCTCGGCACGGGCATCGAGAGCAGCAACAGTTGACTCGTCATGCCGGCGGAGGCCGGCATCCAGTAGTTGGATTTCTTATAGATACGGCCGCGATACTTTAAATTCGGTAAGCAGCGGTGGTCATCACCTTGGCCATCGCCTGCATGACCTTCTTCACTGGCAGCGGCAATTCGGCCGCACCCAAATCGGCCGCCGCCTCAGCATGGGCTACTTCGTCATCCCGCATCTGCGTGACGATCGCGCGTGAGCGCAGGTCGTTGGCCGGCAATTCCTCCAAGTGACGGTCAAGGTGCGCTTCCACCTGACGCTCAGTCTCCACCACAAACCCCAAACTGACTGGGTCCCCGAGCTTCGCGGCCACTGTACCCAGCGCAAACGACCCCGCGTACCACAGGGGGTTGAGTAGGCTGGTGCGCGAACCGAGCTCCTGCAACCGATCAGCGGTCCAGGCTAGATGGTCTACCTCTTCTTCACCCGCCTTTTGAAACTGCTCCCGGGTGAGCGGGGTTTTAGCAAAGGCAGACTGCGCTGCATACAGCGCCTGCGCGCAGACCTCACCCACATGGTTCACCCGCATCAACCCGGCGCTATGGGTTTTTTCTTGCTCGGTCAGCACCGGCTCGGCCACGCCCGCAGCGGGGTTTGGGCGGGATGCCGAGGCCACATTGCTCATGGTTCGGAGGGTTCGATCAAAGGCGCAGATGGCTGAGTCGAGCGAAATCAAAAAGTTGCTCAATTTTTATCTCTATCCGGTTTATTGTTGTGTGGAAACTACAAAAAGTTAGTGATTTGACCAAGAAATAAAGATTAACTTTGCCGCAACCCTCAAGATTTGCTTCAATGCAAGATGACTCTAGATCCCCTTGGTCTTGGAGCGTCGCTTTCGGGTGAACGGTCGTTCAAACCGGCCGAATACCGACAGTGAAATCTTAGCATCACAACATTTTGGAGATTACTCAATGAAAAAGACTCAATTGGCACTGGCGGCAGTGGCACTGGTCGCGTCGTCGGCAGCAATCTCGGCGAACGTCAGCATCAGCGGCACCCTGGACATGGCCGTGGCTCGCACCTCGGGCTATAACGGCACCGGCGGTATGTTCATCGAACAGGGCGCTTACTTTGATCACCAAGGTATCAATCTTAATGTGAGCGAAGATCTGGGCTCGGGTCTGAAGGCGCACGGCTCGCTGGGTATGGGCTTTAACGCCAACGGCAGAAGTGACAACCCAGGAGCCGAGAGCGTCGCTGCTCAACAAGCTGGCGGCAACACGCTGCATAACGCTTTGTTCAACCGCCAAACTTACCTGGGCCTAAGTGGTGAGTTCGGTGACGTCCGTCTCGGTCGCCAGCTGTCGCCCTTCATTGCCGCAGCTGCAGGCAACATGCACTACAATGGTATGTTCGGCGTGGGCCGTTTGTTCATTGCAGGTGACGAGACCGTCGTTCCCGGCGTAGCCGCTGGCAGCACAGCTGGTGGATTTTTCCGCGACGACGCGATTCAGTACACCACGCCTTCTTTGAGCGGTTTCACCGGCAACCTCATGACCACCATGCGTAACGCCACCTACAACAACGGCATCCAGATTGATCGCGGTCGTTACAGTGCCTTCTCGCTGAGTGGTCCTTTGGGTCCTATCACCGTTAATGCCGCATACCATGCACAGCGCTATACCGGTGCAGCGAATGCAGCAAATGAATACAGCGGATATGCTATTGGTGGCATGGTGCCCCTCGCCGATGGCTTGAGTCTTTCTGTCGGTATGATCAGCACGATCGCTGGTAGTGCTGCGGTTGGTACCAATGACCAACGCACCGACAGCTGGAACGTGGGCCTTGGCTACGACCTGTCCAGCGCCAACAAACTTGTCTTCAACTACGCATCCTCTAATCGGTTCCAAAATGCTGCTAACCCAGAGGACGCGACCCTCATGAACCTGATGTTGGTGAATTCGTTGTCGGCGCGCACAAAGCTTTATGCTGCAGCGGGTTGGGGTAACCGTATCGGCGCGACCATCGGCACAGCCAGTGGTGGCGTAAACGCTGCCGGTAACGGTCCTTGGACGAATGCCAACGATGCCAACGCACAGCGGAACAATGCTGTAGTGTTCGGCATGGCTCATTCGTTCTAATTGGGCTCTATCCTTTAAGAAGCTGTAATGAATCAAGCCACCCTTCGGGGTGGCTTTTTTTTACCTCCGCGCCATACTAATCTCAGCACCATGCCATTCCTTTACTTGCTCACCACCGCAACCATGATCGCCGTCTTGTCCGGGTGCGCAAGCTACTCGCCCAGCCGAGATATCGTCGGTCAAGATAGTACTGCGTTGTTAGCAAGTATGGGGCAGCCCGAGCGTCAGTACGAAGTTGACGGACTCATAGTACTGCACTACCCCAAGGGACCGGCCGGCAGCCACACGTACTTTGTGTATGTCGGCAAGGATGGGCGTGTGGTGAAGTCGGAACAGGTGCTCACCGAGGAGCGTTTCAATACGATTCGTTCCGGAATGACGAAGGATCAGGTGATCGGCGTTCTTGGTGTTACCAGAATAACCATGGGGCTTGCCAGGCAGCGCGGTTATGTCTGGTTCTATCGGTATGAAAATGTATCATGCAAGTCCTTCATAATCGAGTTCGCACCAGATGATATTGTTCGTAGCACCTACTACCGTATGAGCATGGGACGCCGCTGCAAGCATGTCGGTGGTTAGTCGAGATATCCACCAAATAAATTTCCAACTACGCAGCTGGATGGGCTTTTTGGCTAATGTCCTTACAGATTGCCGGCTATCAGGCTAAAGGAGATTAGACAGTCTGGACTCCTCGCAGCTGAACCAGCATCACCAACCGTACTAATGCGCTCACAGTGTCTCAAGCACTGCCGTTACAAGCAGTAATCACCAATGGAAAAGCACGGTCAGGTGTTATGGCCGAACCTAATGCCCTAATCATAAGGTGAGCCAAAGGTAAAAAATCGCACGGCACCGCTGCATCCATTTGAACAAGACACGAGCGGCGTTAGGTACTGCGTTTGCGACAGACTTCAGTCGCAGGCATCCCAGACCCGCCCTCCGTCTGGATCGTCAGTATCTGGCTCTCCGAAAATCGTGATTTCTTCACTGCTTGACCTAGTCAATCGCCGAAAGTCTCTATTTATACCTTGTGTCAAGTTTGGGGAAGTCTACGGTACAGCCTAAGACATACTGGGATTATGTTTCGACTACTTTACGGTAAAGGTATCGATCTACTGACACTTGCACGTAATGCGCGTACTTCGGTCAAAATGATCGAAGACTTTTATGCGTCAAATCTCACCGCCGAAATGAATATAGGGTTACTGCAGAGTCGAAGAGGAGGAACGGTCAGGTAAACTACGCCTAACTTGTATAAAGAAGATCTGTGTGATTCGGCTTTATGGTTAATGGCTCAGCCACACCGGCCCGTATTGCATCGCAGCTTCCGTATTGCGGCTGTATTTGCAATTGGCTGCATGTTAGTCGCGAGAAAGTGTCAGACACTACAAAAGCTTTCTCTCGATCAATCGCCACAGGATTTATTTCGAATTCGAAGGAACTACTTTACTAGGAACCTGTATATTCAGAATCATTTGAAATATTTTTTCATTTTCCAAGTAGATATCATTTCAAGCAGTATTTTGGAGTTTCCGAAAAAAATCAACGATACCAATCGCAGTGCTATCAATGCAATTGATCGCAAAAAACTTCGGAGAGGCTTGCCACTATCGAAACTTGGTCTGTATTTTTCATTGCGAAAGTCTCTTGAAATTGGTTTGACCCCGTTATTGATAGTAGATTCACTGATAAAACATTTTCGACGATCGACATGAAAACAAATAATCGACTCGTAAAATGCACAAGCGTAAACAGCATCTCTGATCAAGCTTGGATGTTTACGTAGCCAGGGCAGTACAGATGAGCGCGAGTTGACCTGATCTATAGCCCGCTTGCAATAATTAATGAACGAATATTTTGAAGGATTGCCAAACTGACGGATATAACTTGTGTGTATATCCTCGACAGCTAGCATGCCACCATCACGTATATAGGGAAGTACTTTGTGTGCGGTAACAATCTGCTGCGAGTTGGAATGGCCACCATCATCGAGAACCACATCTACTGAGCCAACCGTCTCAAAAAATCTATCCCAAAAATCAGGATCCTCTTGGCTACCGATAAAAATTTCGAAGCCCTCGGATTCCCAGCGTTTCGCATCTGGGTTCATATCTACGCCAATAATTCTTGCGGAATCTCCCAAAAATCTCTTCCACATGAAAAGAGATCCACCATCGAGAATACCGATCTCGACAAATGTAATGGGTCTATTCCGGTATTTAGTAAAAACCTCCTCATAAACTTGGAAATAAGACGAGTGCTTGATGGAGGTATAAGGGGAGGCCAGATAGCTCTCAATTACTGCTGATCCGGGAATATCCTTCTCGGTGGCGGGAATTATTCTGTTCATCATGTGGCGATACGATGGGCGCTATAGCGCAAATAAAAATTTTATATGTAAAACTTGTTGAGCTTCAATAAAACAGATCACGAAATTTCTCTAATGCTTGAAGGGCTCTTATCGAAACAAACTTCCCGGCTTTGAATATTATGCTATCGAAATATATTTTCCGATTATCCAAATAAAAATCTTTGTACTCATAATCTCTGAGCAAAAATAGTACAAATAGGGCTTTATCAAGACGGCGCTGAATTTTTGCGAGCAAATGATCTGAAGCGGCTGACTTTGTAGCATCTAGAAGTATCTGATAATACTGCGCAGCCTGCCGACGGTACTTTTTTCGGCACCAATCTAGGTATGTGACTTCGCCCCATTTGGGTTTATTTTTTTGAGATACACCTCCGACGCGATACTCCACTAATGGCTCATTGACTTTAATCGCTTTTCCGCCGAGCGTCGCTCGAAAAGTCATTATTTGATCTTCATAGACAATTTTTGGAATAAAATCACCAAAATCCGAATGGAGCTTTTTTGTAAACATATGTGCCGCACCAACTACAAAAGGGCGACGCGCAATCCATTTTTCTGGCTTGTCCCAATGGGAGAGGTCATCTACTTTAATGTAACCCACCCTCTTACCAGATGCATTAATTTGGTACAGATCACTGGTAATGAGGTCTGGCTTTTTTTCAAATCGGAGCCATTCCCTGACTAGCTGGGTGACACGGTTCGGCAAACTAACATCATCTCCTGCAGCGGTAACTATTAAATCCCCTGAGCAGCGACTTATCGCAACATTGTAATGCTCTCCAATACCAAGATTTCTTTCGTTTCGAAATAATTTAACCGTGTGGGGCCCTGCATAAGAGAGTACTAGGTCGGAGACGATTTCATAAGTATGATCAGATGAATAATCGTCAGAGAAGATAATTTCTAGCGGGCCAGCGTAGTCTTGTGAGGTACATCCACGGACAGCCGCCGCTACTGTGTTTTCTTGGTTATAGCAAAGAAAAATGATTGAAACTAGCGGTAATGTCATAAAAATCCGACCTGCATTAGATTTTAGTCTACTTTATTTGAGAGACATTAGTCTCGATCTTTGCAGTAAACGTTCAACATTTTCAGTACGTCGTGTGGCTATGAGATTGGCAGAAATCAATTTAAATTTGAGATTTTTTATGACCTAATCTTCAGAAATCAAGCATCAGGCGCAAGGGCTTTAATTCCATCCTTTGATGTAGCCGCGCTGCATTAAAGTGAATAACAAGCCTACGCCCACTTCGATCTTGAAGTCGGTGTCGTCATTGTTTACTGTGGTATGCCCACCAGTTAGATTAATCTCATCCACATCAACACCCTCGTGATAGGCTAGGACCATGTTGGCATAAAGTACTTCGCTTCAACAAGGGTATGAACCAGCGGATTAAAGTGGGTAAGCATACGCACAACAGACCCTTGGGTCCTGCCTACGCTTGAACTTTGCTGAGGGTTCATATAGCAAACAAAGCTTGGTCGGCCGATACGCCTTTGAGGCGAAAGTGGCTCAGTCAGCGCCGAAAGTGCCATTCAAGACGCAGCACAGACCATGACATCAAATAATGTCTTCTTGCGAGCGTGGCGTTGCGAAACAATAAGCGACCCGGTAACTTATTTCTCAGCATAGATCAGCATTGAGAAGCAAGGCCTTCATTATGAAGGCGTACCAAATCTATGGCTGGTACTTTCGAAGGTTTTGAATACAGTCGTTTTACTTTTTGATAGCGAAAAATTACGGAAGAGCTCTTCCCTCAGCTTCCTGTTCTAAATATACCCAATATACAATCTCGTCGCTCGGCATATAGCCAGTAACGAGCTTTTCCATCATCACACGGATTACGCCTACATCATTCACGTTAAGCGCCATCTCGAGAGTTTTGAGCTTTGCTGCTACGTCTGACCAGGATAAGAAGTCCTCATGTGCTTTCATGATCCTTGGGTGTGAAGTTGGCTTGGGGTTGTCGCCAATTAGCAGCTCTTCATAAAGCTTTTCCCCTGGGCGCAGTCCCGTGGTCTCAATTTCGACATCTCCATCAGCATTCCTCTCGTCCTTCACTGTCAGACCCGAGAGCTCGATCAAGCTCAATATAGCGCTCAAGCGCTTCTGCTGCGAGGAATGATTTGGAGCGGTTGGTGGCTGCAGCAAGTTTTTCGAGCTGACTTTTGGTCTTGGCGCTGACCCGCAAGGTGAGAACTGAGGATTCCATCTAAACCTCCAAAATACAATGTGTACATTGTATGCTCAGGCGCTTAAACAGAAAAGCCCCCGTTATCGCTAACGAGGGCTTAGCTTACTTGGTGGTGCAGAGGAGACTGGTTTCGAACCAACTCTCCAAACACCTGAGTAACGCTT
>JAIXQK010000119.1 GCA_027485795.1 Oxalobacteraceae bacterium | reverse complement strand
TGCAATGCTTGGTAAGCTTCTAGATTTCTCTTTTCTGGATCGATACCAACATACTTCACGAATGCTTTTCGTTTGACACAGATAGTTCCAAGCAATCGACCACCCCAACCTGCACATGGATCAATCACTAGACAGTCTCCCTCCTTTGGAAGAAATTCATTTGCAAGAAATCGTGCATGGAATGGTGGGAATGCAGCACCCACACTATTATTCATCTGCAGGAATCTTGATACCACTTGAATTGCTGTTCCACCACTCCCTCTGAACTGAGCTTTGCTTTGGTTCTTGGGGTCAAGTAGCTTGTCTATCTTCTTTACTAAATTTTCATTTCTTGTTTTTATTTGACTTTCTAATGATCCCTGCTTTGTTACCATCTTCCACATATGGTGACGAAGATGATAGGTGTGCTTAGCTCCCGGTGAGCCGATACCCAGAACATTCCTCTTATGAAACTTATCATCCGTCATAAGATAAGCATCTGCAGGAAGTCGTGCTAGTTTTCGGTAGTCAGCAATCTCATCTTTGAACGAGACTCGCTTTTTTAGGGACATGGTTCCTTTGGAAATCTCTTTTGAGAATCCATCAAGCATCATGTCAATGTATACCCCCCTTTCTTCGTCATCGTATTCCATCAATTCTTCCATCGGAATATCAAGAGAAGTTCCTTGAAGGGGGTAATCAATGTACTTTTTGCTACCCATGATATTTTCCCTCAAGGGTAGAGAAGCCATCTCGCATGATGCTTTTTAGTCCTTGTCTGATTGATGCGTCAGACACAATTTTGACGATTGAAGCAGATTGAACAACTTCCAATAGCAACTTTGCGATTTCATTTGAAGAAAGCTCACCATCAAAGCTTAAAGTTATCTTGTGTACCCGATGCTCACTAGCTTTTGATTTCTTTCTTGGTGCGGCTTTTCCTGTCTTTGCTTCAGTGCGAAGAAGTTTGATTTCTTTGAAGGGAGTTTCAGGTGTAAGCTTGTGTTGCTTCACCCATCTAGAGATTGGTGCTTTTTCTTTTATTGCTTGAGCTAGTAGATGTAAGCTGTCTCGGACTGGAGGTAGTGAAGCTGAATACGGTTGGAGTTGGTCTGCAAACTTACCGATAGTCTGCCACCGAGAAAAGATAGATTCGTCTGCTGAGTTTAGGAGATTTTGCATCATCTCTTTTACAGCAATTTTATGCTCGTCGCTCTCAGCTTCTTTGTCTAGCTCCCTCGCTTCTTCCCATAGCTGATGTAGCTTTCTTGCAAATTGGAGCTGAGCATCAGCAAAAGCAACGGCTGCTTCTGCTACAGGTTGCCAGTCTTTCTCAAGTCTCATCAGCTTCCTGTTGAAACCCGTATCTAGGTTTCTGCTACGAGCTTTGACAATAGCCACGTCACCTCCCTGAGAAATTTATATGTGTATAAATTTGTATATTTTCATTTGGACAATCGTATTTTATATACCGATTATAAGGGGCTTTGTGACACAGACATGCATTGTCACCTTGGATGTTTTTGAACTATTTAAGAACCTGTTCTGCTAGGTTTTGCGGTTGCAAATCCAAACCAATGAATCAGATGTGTTGCTTCCCTCTGCTATCAGAAATTTCTCGGTAGCAATTGTTAGTTAAAGGATAAAGCTACGAACCTTTGTTTTTCTCGTTTTAACATTCTTTCATTTGTTGGTACAAACGAGATGGTAGGTTTTAGTTTATTCAGCTGAATACCTAGACAGTTCAATGCTTGAATTAAACAAGAAACTTTGACTCTTTTCTTCTTAATGTAAGATTCTTCAGCTACTTTTTGAGTCTCGTTTGCACATACTTTTAATCTTGAGTCGTACTAGAGGATTTCTTTTTTTTCTTCATTGAGTGAAGTTTATCTACATTCATTTCTGGGGTCAGATGTTTTGCGTAAAAGCGTTCAAGCATCTCGACTGATGTTCTCGCATTTTTTGCTAGTGTTAGGGAGTCAATTTTATCTCCTTTGGTCAAGCGGAACATGATTGCGGTATGTCTTAGTGAATATAAGGTTCTTGTTTGTCTCGTTGGTGTGTACTTTAGATCAGCAAACTTTAGGACTTCCTCAAATTGTCTACGAATTGTCTGCAATGCATAATTTCTGTTTGTCTTTTCTTTCCCCCTTTGTTTTTTTGAGTTTTCACCTTTCAAATGTGGGAAAAATACAAAGTCATCTTTTGCGAATCCTCTTTTAAGTTTCTTTTGGAAATTCACTATGTCCTCGTAAATTCCAATTGCTACAGACATTGAAATTATTGGTGTATTTTCTGTCTTTGAAGTTTCTGGAGTTATCCTCAGGAATTGATGGTCACCTCGAACTATTTGTATGTTTCTGTGTCTAAGTTCTTTAAGATCGCTTGGACGGAGAAATGTATTCACCATGAAAGTGATAAGCAGCCTGAGTTCCTCAGTTATCAGATGTCCTCTTACCTCATGCTTTTTATTCGCAAGGGTAGTTGCAACTGATTTAAGGTGCTCGTATTCCTCCGTGGTGAACCATCCTCTCGGGAAGTCTTTTAATTTTACTTTTGGAAAAGTTGGAATGTTTTGAATTGCACCTTCCCTCAACGCTACCTGAAGAATCTTGTGAAGTAAGTTAAGGTGATTTTTAATTGAGGATGAACTGAGATTGCGGGAGGTAAGAGTATCTACAAATTGATTTATGTGCTTATAGCTAATTTCGTTTATCTTGAAGTTCCGAAAGAATGGAAGTAAGTCGTGATTTAGTTTTTGTTTATCGTTTACATTTAGCAGGGGATTTCTGTCACCCCTATTGATGAGTCGCTCTTGTTCGTCCAGAAGTTCATTTGCAAATCGCTCAAAGCTTGAACTCTTTCCAATCGGAAGTAGGTTTCTTTCCCGCAATAAAATGGTTTCATAAAACTTTTTTGCGTGACTAATTGCTTCAATCTTGTTTTCGGTCTTGGTAGATTCCTTTACTACCCTGCTCCCAGTGTAGTACCTGCACCACCAATATTTTGACGCTGGTATCTTGAAGATAACCAACTTATCAGGATAGCCACCACCAATTGTGTTTATTGATTCTTTGATTGGTACAGTTCGGTGACGAGTCAATTCGGTAGCCGAGACTGTCATCTGACTCGTCAAAGATGCTTTTTTTGGAGGATTGCTCACAGGAACCTCAGCCATGCGTTATCCGGATGGTTGAGAATTGTAGTATAGCTAGTTCTATACTACATCTACAATGGAAGACTTTTTGTAACTTATTGAATTTTAATGGGTTTTTGGCGCTGATGAGAAGATTTTAACTTCCGACCTACTGATTACGAATCAGTTGCTCTACCAACTGAGCTACATCAGCCAAGGTTGGGAGTTTAGCAAATCCAACTCCCCCACCACAAACACAAGCGCAGAAGCGTTGGATCAAGTGACTTGGTGGTAACCGGTCACTCGCTCGACTTCGTTCTTCGATCCGAGGAATACCGCAACGCGCTGGTGTAAGCCAGTTGGCTGAATACTCAAGATGCGTTGATGGCCATCGGAAGCGGCGCCACCCGCCTGCTCGATGATGAGCGACATCGGGTTGGCCTCATACATCAACCGCAACTTGCCGGGCTTATCAGGATCACGCGCATCGGCTGGATACATGAAGATGCCACCACGATTCAAGATGCGGTGGACGTCAGCAACCATTGATGCAATCCAGCGCATGTTGAAATTCTTACCACGCGGACCGGCCTTTCCTTGTTCAAGCTCGTCGACATAGCGGCGGACCGGTGGGAACCAGTGCCGTGCATTTGAGGCATTAATCGCGTATTCAGCGGTGTCGGCAGGAATCTTAATATCTCGCTGCGTCATTACCCACGAACCCATCTCGCGATCAAGCGTGAAGCAGTTGACGCCGTTGCCAGTGGTGAGTACCAGCATGGTCTGCGGACCATAGACCGCATAGCCAGCCGCGACTTGCTTGGTACCCGCTTGCAGGAAGTCTTGCTCACTGGGTTCCTGCATGCCCTCAGGCGCTTTTAATACCGAGAAGATCGTGCCGATGGTGACATTGACGTCGATGTTGGAAGAGCCATCCAGTGGATCAAACAGCAGGAGATACTCACCCTTTGGATAACGATTCGGTATCGGGTGAAAGGATTCCATTTCTTCGGAGGCCATGGCGGCTAAATGCCCGCCCCACTCATTGGCTTGCAGCAGAATCTCGTTCGAAATGATGTCGAGTTTTTTTTGAATCTCGCCTTGTACATTCTCGGTACTAGCAGCTCCGAGCACATCCCCCAGCGCACCTTTACTGACTGAATGGCTGATAGTTTTACAAGCACGCGAGACCACCTCGATCAGTAGGCGCAACTCGGAGGGAATCGTATTGTGGAGGCGCTGCTCTTCGATCAGATGCTGGGTAAGGCTGATCCGCTTCATGAAATATCCTGATCTGGGAAATAATTAGTCGGCGAGTGCTTTGCCGATCACCTCAGCAACGTCATTCGATAGTGCTTTGGTAGCCGCGACTTTTTCTAGGGCAGCTCTCATGCCGGCTTGTAGTCGCGGCGCATATTTGCGCCAGCGATCTAGCGCACGCGCCAGTCGAGCGGCCACCTGCGGGTTGATCTCGTTAAGCACTATTACCTGCTCCGCCCAGAGCGAATAGCCCGAACCATCTGCTGCATGGAATTGTGCAGGGTTGTTATTGCAGAAGGCGAATAAAAGACTGCGCGCGCGGTTTGGATTTTTGATGGTAAACGCCGGATGTTGCATCAACTGGCGCACACCTCCGGCAGTGGTTGCATGGGATACCGCCTGAAGGCTAAACCATTTATCAATCACCAGCGCCTCGGTCTCGAATTCTTGATAGAACTGGCGTAATGCACCTGCTGCTGCGGGATGATCATTATTGATCATGGCAGCCAGCGCAGCTAAGCGATCCGTCATGTTGCCCGCACTGGCTAACTGGGTCTGCACTATGGCTTGTACCGAAGCATCATGTAATTCAGCCAGATAGCTCAAAGCATTATTACGCAATGCGCGTCGACCCGTAGCCTGCGGCTCCGGGCTGTAAGGACCGGTAACTTCATTGGCAGCATAGACTTGCTGTAATTCAGATCGCAGCGAATGCGCAAGGAAGCGACGTAATGCCCTGCGAGCTTGATGGATCGCTTGTGGATCGATCACATCGACCTGCTCCGAGAGCATGCTTTCGGATGGTAGGGTAAGCACCAGATCACGGAAAGCGGGATCGAGCGTAGCGTCAGTGAGCAATTTGCCTAGCGCATCGGTGATCAATTGATCGAGCGAATCCGCCGGATAGCGCTGATCTAGCGTGACACCATCCGCTGCCAGGGCCAACAGGCGACGTGTCATCAGGCGCTGACCAGCCTCCCAACGATTGAATGGGTCGCTATCGTGGGCCAGCAAGAAGGCCAGTTCATCGTCGGTGTAGTCATACTCAAGAACGACCGGAGCAGAAAAATCCCGCAGCAGCGATGGCACCGGTGCGTGCTCAATACCCTCGAAGCTAAAAGTTTGCGTGTGCTCGGTCAGCTCTAGCACCATCGTGGTTGGCAAAGGCCGAATGGCGTGATCATCCGGCGCACTGTCATGCTTGAGCCTAAGCGGTAAATCATTGCCTTGTGCATCAATCAGACCCACAGCGACTGGAATATGCATCGGCAGTTTATGCCGTTGACCGGGTGTGGCCGGACAAGTCTGCGTTAGTTGCAGGGTGTAGCTATTATTAACCTCGTCATACTCAGTCTGTACTTTGACACGCGGCGTTCCTGCCTGACTGTACCAACGCTCGAACTGCGCCAAGTCTCGCCCGGCTGCATCGGCCATCGCAGCACGAAAATCATCGCACGTCACCGCCTGGCCATCATGGCGCGCGAAGTACGAATCCATCCCTTGACGAAATGCCTCTCGGCCCAGCAAGGTCTGGTACATCCGTACGACCTCAGCACCTTTTTCATAGATGGTGAGCGTATAGAAATTATTAATCTCAACGTAAGAATCTGGGCGCACCGGATGCGCCATCGGACCACCATCTTCGGGGAACTGCGCAGCGCGTAATACGCGTACATCTTCGATGCGCTTGACCGCACGGCCACTGGCACTGCCCATCATGTCCGCTGAAAACTCTTGATCTCGAAATACCGTCAAACCTTCTTTGAGCGACAGCTGAAACCAGTCACGACAGGTAACGCGGTTGCCAGTCCAGTTGTGGAAATACTCATGCGCTACCACCGATTCAATACCGGCATAGTCAGCGTCGGTGGCAATGCGTGAATTCGCTAATACGTATTTTGTGTTGAAAATATTCAGGCCTTTATTCTCCATCGCGCCCATATTGAAGTCGCTGACAGCGACGATCATGAAGCGATCAAGATCAAGCTCTAGTCCGAAGCGTTCCTCATCCCATCGAATACTTTTAATGAGCGAGGACATGGCATGTGCGGTTTTGTCTAGGTTGCCCTCTTCAACCCAAACCTGAAGTAAAGCCTCGCGTCCTGACTTCAGGCGAATCTGCTGCTCTTCGCAGACCAGTTTGCCTGCTACCAAGGCGAACAAATACGACGGCTTTTTGAAGGGGTCTTCCCACAGGGCATAGTGCCGGCCATCACCGAGGTCGCCTTGCTCGATCAGATTACCGTTAGACAGCAGAACCGGATACTGCGCTTTATCCGCACGCAGCATGACACGGTACTTCGCCATGACATCGGGACGATCAGGGAAATAGGTGATTTTCCGGAAACCCTCTGCTTCGCATTGGGTGAAGAAATTTCCGTTCGAGACGTACAAGCCCATCAACGAGGTATTTTTTTCTGGCTCGATCAGGGTCTCGATTTCCAGCACGACATGATCCGGCGCGTTCAGAATCCGCAAAGTTCCTTTGCGTAAGCTGTACTCGCGCTTACCGAGGGTTTTCCCATTCATTCGCAACGCAAGCAGCTGCAATGAGTCGCCGTGCAAGATGAGTTCTTTTTGCTTGCTTTGCGGATTGCGCTGCAGGGTGCTGCGCGCCGCCACCCGCGTGTGCCCAGGGTCAAGGTCGAAGCCTATATCAATGCTCTCCACCAAATAAGCCGGTGGCTGGTAGTCTTGACGGTGAATCGCAACAGCGGTGTCGGTACGCATGGAATTGTGATGAGATGTAAGAATAATCAGCGGCGCATTTTACCAAGGCGGCAGCCCGCAGTAACATTCAAGTACGCTTAATTCGGAGGACGCATGCCATCGTGGCAAAGAGGGTTTTTAGTCATACTTGTGGCGTTTTCTTTCTTGGTGTCGGGTTGCGCCACGAAAATACGCTCAGAGGCCACGTCGTTTCATCACTGGCCCGCGGATGTTGCTGGTCGACGCTTTACGTTTGTCCATGAGGGCGATGAAGGCAAGAGCTTGGAACGCCAAAGCTATGAAAACCTGATTCGTGGCGAGTTGCTGAAGCTTGGTCTGGCTGAACAGACCGCCGAAACACCGGCGCAGCTCGCGGTGCGCGTGGAGTATCGAATCAACGGTCGAGATGTTCGGGTCATCGAGACCGTACTGGTCGATCCTTGGTATGGCACGCCGTGGTATGGCCCGGGCTTCTACAATCCTTACTGGGGCTGGTACGGTTACGGACCACCCTATTCCGGGCCGATGTGGCCGAGCATGCCCGTGGCCCGTGAGCAATCACGGCGTTACTCGGTATTCCACCGCGAGCTTCGCATACGGATTACCGACAAGGCTAGCGAGCAAACCTGGTTCGAGGTGACAGTCAAAAGCGAAGGCGAGCAAGGCAATCTCGCTACCGTGATGCCCTACTTGGTACAGGCCGCGTTCAAGGATTTCCCCGGCACACACGGTGTGCCGAGGGTGATTGAGATGAAATTCAATAAGTAAAAAAAATCGCTGGCCATCACGGAATCAGAATCGTTGATCCTGTGGTCTTGCGCGACTCCAGATCGATATGCGCCTGCTGCGCATCCTTTAATGGGTAGCGCTGATTGATCTCGATCTTGACCTTGCCACTAGCGACCATATTAAACAGCTCGTTCGCAGTCGCCTCAAGATCGCTACGCGTTGCGGTATAGCTAAACAGGGTTGGCCGCGTCACGAACAAGGAGCCGCGCGAAGCGAGTTCTTGCAATGAAAATGGCGGCACTGGCCCGGATGCCGAGCCGTAGCTGACCATCATGCCCATCGGTGACAAGCAATCCAGCGACTTCGTCCAGGTATCCACACCAATCGAGTCATACACCACTGGCACACCTTTGCCGCCTGTGATCTCTTTCACTCGCGCGACGAAGTCTTCCTTGTTGTAGTTGATGGTATGCGTACAACCATGCGCCTTGGCCAAAGCGGCTTTCTCATCGGATCCGACAGTGCCAATCATGGTGACACCAAGCGCCTTTGCCCACTGGCAGGCAATCAGACCAACACCGCCAGCCGCCGCATGAAACAGAATGGTTTCACCGCCCTTGAGCGGAAAGGTGCGTCGGAACAGATACTGCACCGTCATGCCCTGCAACATCATCGCGGCGGCCGTATCGAACTCGATCGCATCCGGTAGCTTCACCAGACCAGCAGCTGGCATCACACGCACCTCGGCGTAAGCACCGGGCGGGCGGCAAGCATAAGCGACCCGGTCGCCCACTTTCACCTCGGTCACGCCAGCACCAATCGCCTCAACAACACCGGCACCTTCCATACCGATACCAGCCGGCAGCGGTTGTGGGTAGAGCCCGGTACGGAAGTAGACATCGATGTAGTTCAGGCCAATTGCATGATGACGGACACGCGCTTCGCCCGGCCCCGGCTCGCCGACCTCGACGTCGACATATTCCATCACCTCTGGGCCACCGTTCTTGAAGCACCGGATTGCTTTTGTCATGACTACCCCCGCAATGATTGTTTCCAAAACCCCGGATCATACCGACAATCGAGCGATGGTTCCGAGCCTAAGAATCAAGCCGACACTCGGCAAAAAGGCCCCCAACATTGCTGTGTTATCGCTGTGTTTCTCGCCGCTAGGGGTCATTTTGGCAAGGGCGATATGTTAAGATCGCGTCCCGGTTTGCAAGCCTCCAGCGCGCCGAAAATCGGCATAAAACGTTGATTTTAAATAAGTATTTGCCGACTTCAGCGCGGCACCCAAGGATCAGGAAGACGCATCGACATGGCTGGACATAGTAAGTGGGCCAACATCAAGCACAAGAAGGCGGCGACCGATGCCAAGCGCGGCAGAATCTGGACCCGTCTGATCAAAGAGATTACCGTTGCCGCTCGCTTGG
>JAIXQK010000022.1 GCA_027485795.1 Oxalobacteraceae bacterium | reverse complement strand
CGAATCATGTCCCATGCAGGGATTTTTGCATCACCATAGGCAGGATGCGGCGCACGTGCATAGGGCAGGTCATACACATGATCCATCTCTTCCATCGCCAGCGGTATGGGTGGAGGATTGAGCCAGATGTCGCGCTCGCCATGCGCTTGCACCATCGCGCGTGCATTGCCGGGGTTGGATTCCAGATGAAACACACGCGATGCATGCGCATACGCGACTTCATCTTCTTTCACTGTCTCGAACGATGGCAGCCTGACCACGCTACGCGCGCGAACTTCTGCTTGCTGCGCCATCCTTTCTTCGCGGCTGATGATGCGCACCGGTTGCGGCGCATCCTGCGAAGTACCCTGTGCCGTGCCGCACGCTTGCGGCTCCTTCTCTTTCATCTCATAAGGATCAGGATGAGGCTCTATTTTGCCGGGGGTGTCAACACGCGTAGAGTCAACCTCACGCCAATCGTCGGCCGGTTTCCAGCCACTGCTCACGATAAATGCCGTGCCACGCAGATCGCGGATCGCTTTCACCGACTCGCCTTGGGCTAAGCGATGTGACAGTTCAAGCAAGGCGCGCTCGGCGTTACCAAACAAAAGAATATCGGCCTTTGAGTCGAGCAATACCGAGCGTCGCACCGTATCCGACCAATAATCGAAGTGCGCGATACGTCGCAAGCTGGCTTCGATACTGCCGATGACGATGGGCACACCTGGAAAGGCCTCGCGCGCACGATGCGCATACACCGTGAGGGTGCGGTCAGGACGTTTATTCGGTGCACCGTGCGGCGTGTAGGCGTCTTCCGAGCGCGGCTTGCGGTCGGCGGTATAGCGGTTGATCATGGAATCCATATTTCCGGCAGTCACACCGAAATACAGATTCGGCCTTCCCAGCGCGCGGAATGGCTCTGCGGATTGCCAGTCGGGCTGGCTGATGATCCCCACCCTGAAGCCCTGCGCCTCCAGCAAACGCCCGATCAGCGCCATGCCGAAGCTGGGATGATCGATATAGGCATCGCCAGTGACCAGGATGATGTCGCACGCATCCCAGCCCAATTGCTCCATCTCGCGCCGTGACATCGGCAAAAATGGTGCTGGCTTCAGCTCGGGGCGGAAGCGCGGGTAGGATCGAAGATGGGCTGGAGCAGCTTGCATGGAGGCAGACGGGCGAATTCAGGCAGGAAGTATGCCAGTCTCTGCAAATTCCGACTGATCGGCTACGGATCGGTCGCTGATTGGTTACCGTTTGACTGCTGATGGGCTACTTGAACGGGTTGTCCACCTGATCACTCGGCTTGAACGCGATCTGGTCGGGCAGTGCCGGGTCATGTTGTAGTGCGCTGACCGCAGCATCCAAGATCTGCTTGAGCTGTAGCGCATGTACCAGCCCAATTTTGTCGCGGGTAATGGCCAGCGATCCGTAAATCTCTAGCTGATCGACCCGGTTTTCAATCGTCAGCGCATCAATGACCAGCGAATCTTGTTCATTCTCGAATGGTCGCAGCGTTTCACTCATCCCAAACTCCCCAGCGTTATTTTCGGCTCCGGATACGTGGTTCAGGTAGTTCCATCGCGTGCTGCTTGGCGGCATCCGGTAGCTTCGGAAACAAGTTAAAACCGACACGTCGCTCTAGCGCAGCGATACTGATCACCTGATACTCGCCGCCATCATCGTTCGGCGCAAGCCATGCGGCGGCTTCTTGCTTACCGGGATCGACCACCGCTTTGAACACATGAGTCGGTACCAGCACTCGACTATTAATGCGTTCGATTTTTTCGCCCTCGAATACCGGGCCTGTGATGACATACAGCTCGCCACGCAAATTGGTCAGGTGTCGGGTCGCGCCTTCGATGGCTGACCAAAGCACCTGATTATTTTTACGATTTTGGGGCACGACGTTCGCCAGCGAAAAGCTTTCATGTTGCGCTTGCGCAGTCGGCATATCCGCCGCAGGTGCCATATGGCCACGATCAAACCCAGAGCGGACATAGTCGGCTAATTCAGCCCCCTGTCCTGATGGTAGCGCCGTCTCTGCATGAAAACTATCAGCGCGAGGAATTTCACGCGCCGCTTTCAGGCTGTCTCGGGTCAGATGCTCGGCTGACCAGAGCGGAGTCTTCGAAACCCCGGAATGCAACACGGCAAATGCCTCAAAACACAGCCCGACCGTGCTGGTTTGCAGTGTCTTGCGCGTGATCTCCGGCGCAGTCTTTTGGAAAAAGTGCCGCTCGCAACTCGGTGGTTGAGCCTGCGCCGAGGCAAACAGGCTTAAGAGGAAGAATGCCGACAGTAATTTTTTCATTGCAGGTTCGATCAGCGAAGGGTGCGGATTCGAAATGCAAGAACATTCGAAGTTCCGGGCGCATATAGGCCAACTGAAACTTGATTTTACTCTAAGGAAACTGTGACCTTTTTTGTACTTGACGGGTCAAATGGCGATGCGAGTCAGCACGCCTCATCCAGCCTCTCAACGCTTTGTGGATCGCGCCGATGCCGGTACCCAACTTGCCGAGTTGCTGGCACAGCAGCCGGTTAAGCCAGGCACGGTGGTGCTAGCGCTGCCGCGTGGTGGTCTGCCAATTGGTGTGCCAATCGCGCAGCGCTTTGGTTTGGCGCTCGAGCCGCTGCTGGTCAGAAAGCTAGGCGTGCCCCATTTTCCCGAGTTCGCCATGGGCGCTATGGCGACCGGCGGCATCTGCTTGGTGGATCACCCTGTCGTCAACGAACTCAAGCTATCCGATCAGGCAGTCCAGGAGGTAATCGAGTCCGAGCAGCGGATACTGGCCGAGCGCGAACGGCGCTACGGTGCAAGCGTTTCCTTATCAAACTTGAGAGGCCGCGAGGTCATCGTGTGTGACGATGGCATGGCCACCGGACGCACCATGCAGGCGGCTATCGCTGCCTTACGCGCGGCCAAGGTCGCAGCGATCACTGTCGCGGTGCCGGTCATGTCGCCGGAGGCTTTGGCGCGCGTCGCGCCATTGGTGGAGCAGGTCGAGAGTTTGCTTTGTCCAGCGTCATTTGATGCGGTCGGCCAGTGGTACCGCAATTTCCCGCAACTTGGCGATGACGAAGTGATCCGCTTGTTGTCGCAGGTTCAGCGCCTGTCGGCTTCGGTATCGACCACCGGCAAGGTATCGACTTCATCTTCCTGAAAGGAGAGCATCGTGGAATATCGGACCCAGAGTATGGATACGACATGGATGAAATGGCTAGGCGGCGTCGCGCTCGGTGCGTTGGCGATGTACATCTCGGATCCCTCCGTCGGGCGACAACGACGAGCAATGCTGAAAGACAAGGTGACGCATTACCGGTCACGCACACAAAAGCTTTTCAGCAGCCGAGTTCGAGATGTGCGTAACCGAATATCGGGATTACAAGCAGAGGCCAGCAAATTTCTGGCGACGCGCAAGGCCGAGCTTGGCAATCCTCAGGTGACGGAAGGCAGCATCGACCTATCAACCAATCCCGAACTACCCCCGTCACCAAAGGCGGCGGGATGGGTCGCTGGTGCGGTCGCTGTCGGGGTGTTGACCTGGTTGGTCACATCACGCCGCTAACGGGCATTGCTTACTCAGGCGCCGATGATCCAGCCCTCAAGGGCGTCGTGCGGCGGCAGGCCATAGTCTTGGTCGCGCCGCTGCCATGCCCAGGCAGCCATCAATCCACACAGCACGGCATCGAGCAGGTCGCCGCTGCCATCATCGATGAGCTGGCGTTTGAAGCGACCTGCATCGAGTCGAATCTGTTGTGGATAATCGCCATGCTCGAGTGAACGCAAGATGGCGCGACGCGTTGCGAGCCGATCGGGCGTTTGTTTGGCTGGCGTATCGCTCTTGTAAGACGCGTTGGTAATGCCGCGTGCTACCAGACCGGGGTAGGCCTCAAGTGCAATACGCGATGCATCACCCGGCTGCATGAATGGTATATGGACGCCCGCATCCAGCAGAAATGGCGCGCCCGCGTGCAGCATATAGGCTACCGGTGGGTTGACCCATTTCATGGGAGACGATGATCGTGCCGGAAGATCGCAGTCACGGTGAATGAATTTTGAGCCAGCCGGACGTGCATCGCAAACCGCCTTGAAGTGGTTTCGTAGCGCTGCGCGGTCGAGTTGTCGTACATGCTGCATCAGCGCCGACCACTCACTCGGCCAGCCAAGTAGCTCGATTAGCTCGCGCGGAAATGAGAATGGAAAATCGAAGCCGCCGAGCCAGGGCCCCGGTTGCCGCAACCATTCGACAAAGCTGGAAAAATCATGCAGCGTGGTTAGCGTTTCAAGAACGAAGCTGTCGCTCTGCAGATGGCCCGATGCAATGGTGATGCCTTTTCGCGGGCGCGGCGCCGAGGTGAAGTCGACGCCGTGGAGGAGTATAGATGACTGGTCAGCCGCCATCCGGCAGCACAACGTTCACATCGAGCACCTCGAGGTTGCCTTTTTTGTCGAGCGAGATCTTGATGTCTTCCGGATTGACTCGGACATATTTCGAGATGACCTCGATCAATTCACGGTGGAGCGCAGGCATAAAGTCTGGCCCATTGAGGATATGTCGTTCACGCGCGATGATGATCTGAAGCCGTTCTTTGGCAGCACCTGCGGACGCTTTCTTGTTATTGAACAAGAACGAAAAAATATCCATCTCACTTGCCTCCGAAAATACGGGATAGCAAACCTGGCTTCTCGTATTCAGCGAAACGCAGCGGGCGATCCTCACCGATGAAGCGTGCAACGAGATCTTTGTATGCCTCTGCTACATCGCTCTCGGCAAGGTGCACCACCGGCGTGCCTTGGTTCGAGGCATGCAGTACCGACTCTGACTCGGGAATGATGCCGAGTAGCGGAATACGCAATATCTCCTGTACATCTTCATACGACAGCATCTCGCCAGCCTCGACACGCTTGGGAGAGTAGCGAGTGATCAGGAGGTGCTCCTTAACCGGCTCAACGCCGGTCTGAGCGCGGCGCGACTTCGCCTGAATGATGCCCAGAATTCGGTCTGAGTCACGCACTGACGAGACTTCAGGGTTGGTCACGATGATCGCCTCATCCGCAAAGGTGAGTGCCATCACCGCACCACGTTCGATACCCGCTGGAGAATCGCAGACGATGTATTCGAAGCCCGAGTTTTTCATCTCTTCCAGAATGCGTTCGACACCCTCTTCGGTTAGCGCATCTTTATCGCGTGTTTGCGAAGCCGGGAGCACGAACAGGTTGTCGCAGTGCTTGTCCTTGATCAGCGCTTGCGTCAGAGTCGCTTCGCGGTTGATGACATTGATCATGTCGTAAACCACGCGGCGCTCGCAACCCATGATCAGGTCAAGATTACGCAGGCCAACATCAAAATCAATCACGGCGGTTTTCTTGCCGCGCAGTGCCAGACCAGAAGCAAAGCTGGCGCTGGAGGTGGTTTTGCCCACGCCGCCTTTGCCAGAGGTAACAACGATAATTTTTGTCACGAAAAACTCCTTGTCTGAGTTTGTCAGTTAACGGGTTTAAAAAACTATTTCAGTGCCATGAGACGAAGCTCGAGTCGCTCATCCTGTAGTAATACTTGGACGGGCTGTCCCTTCAGTTCTTTTGGCCAGCCGTCCTCGAAAGTGCGATACACACCAGCGATCGAGACTAATTCCGCCTCCATGCTGGTCGCCATGATTCGAGCCTCTGATGAGCCGGCAGCACCGGCCAGCGCACGACCACGCAGCGGCGCATAGACATGAATGCTTCCATCGGCAATCACTTCGGCGCCCGGATTCACGGTTGCCATCACCACCAAATCGCCCCCGCGCGCATAGACGCGTTGCCCGCTGCGTACCGGGGTGTCGATCACCTTGGTGACGACCGCGGAGGTCACCGCCGCAGTCTCAGTCACTTGGGTCGGTGCTGGCTTTGGGTCTGGTGTGGACGACAGGCTTAGCTCAGCTGGCGGCGGAGAGGGCGGTGGCGTTAATTCAAAGGTACGCGATTGATCCATGCCGTCGATGGACAGTCCATGGGAGCGGATCTCATCTTCAAGCGCCTCGGGAGCGTTGCGAACGGCAACGGGATTCAGACGGTGCGATCGGAAGAGTGCGATCAGCTCAGGCCAAGCGATACTGTCGGGCGCGGGTGGCGCTGGCAGATTGACCAGGTCAATAACAGTGAACTCATCTTCAAAGTAATCTGGAGTGCCGCCAGTCACCTGCGAAAGCGCAGCGGACACTTTAGCCAGATCGGTGTCGCCGAGCAGGGCGGCGACCGCAACCACGGTAGAAATCTTGATCTCCAGGGGTTTCCTGGTCTGGTTTTTCGACATACTGTCCCGGATGATGGCATCACTTGCGGCGAACTAAAAACCGTGTCGCATTTAAGACGGCAAACTTTGCGTACTTACGGTGTTGCCAGTGCCAACTGACGCGTCCAGCCCAATATTATACCTGCGCAGCTTGTACTGATTGCGCGCATTTTTTCTAAGCGTTTCACAAAACGCTGCTGGCTTTCTCGGCCGGGTGCCGAGCTTATGTACGGTAATTACATTGCATGAAGAAAGCCGGGTCTGTGATCCCGGCTTGTCTGGGTGTGCAGACTACTGATGGACGCTGGCGGCGGCTACAGATTTGGCGCGCCGACCCGCTGCCTTGGCTCGAGCGCTTGAGGGTGGCAGCCGTCGCAAGGTACGGAGCGCATCGAGATCCTTGATGCCGATGGAACGCTGATCCACGCTGATGAAGCCGATCTCGTTGAAGGCGGATAGGGTGCGGCTCACTGTCTCGAGCGTTAGCCCCAGATAGCTGCCGATTTCGTGCCGAGTCATGCGCAAGTTGAAAAGCTTGCTGGAGTAGCCCATTTCGGCAAATCTTTCTGACAGCGACACCAGAAAGCGTGCCACTCTGGCTTCGGCAGACAAGGCGCCCATCATGCTAACCATAGCTTGCTCGCGTACCAATTCTCGGCTCATGACGTTATACATCGAGTGCTCAAACTCGATATGACTACGACCGAGTTGCGTGAATTTCTTGAAAGGCAACAGAATCAGGTCGCAGTTCGATAGAGCAACAGCTTCGGACATATAGCGTTTGGTATGGATACCATCGACACCAAACATATCGCCCTTCATCGGGAAGCTCAATACTTGCTCATTACCGAATTCGTCGATCAGTACGGTCTTGAGAAAACCCGAGTGCACAATAAACAGGGTATCGAAAGGCTGCCCAATCGTATGAATCCGCTGACCTGCTTTGAACTGTACATGCTGAAAAAGAAACTCTTCATCATCGAAATTACTGGTGGTTGGGATGCGTAAAAGCTCGCACACTTCATTCAGGTTGGACCAGAGCTTTCCCTGCCGATGCCAATTCCCATCGCCTCCCGAGGCGACACTCGGGTTTTGATCGGGGTTAGCGGATAAATCAGAGTGTTGAATAAGTGTCATGCTCATCTCCTATTTTGTTTGACCCTCTGAATTCACTCGTAACTGCTGATTTTTATTTCTATGCGGATGTTTCGTCTCTCATTTATTTATGCAGCAAGTATCGGGGTATGGTTTGCTTGACGCTATCGGGACAAACTGAATACAGCAAGCGCTCGAACCGAAAATCTGTAAGGTCTTTCCTAATAACGTGGTTATCCTTTCAGTGGTATTTAATTGATACGCCTCAAGGCTTGAATTTCTCCAGTAAACCTTGCGCCATTGCGTACTGCACCAGCTCGGCCAGGGAGGGTGTACCAAGTTTGTGAAGAATGTGAGCTTTATGGGTGCTGATGGTTTTTACAGAGAGATGCAGCGCCTCCGCAATATCTGTCACTGACTTGCCAGTAACCAACATATTGAAAACCTCAAACTCTCTGTTGGTTAGCGATTTATGCGGAAGATCGTGCCGGTTAGGCATGGCATCCATGGCGAGTTGTTCGGCAACTTCCATGCTGATATACGGCCGACCGGAATGAACTTTTCGGATCGCAACTAAAAGGTCTGTTCCTGCACTTTCTTTGGTGATATACCCGTGCGCGCCCAATCGAATCGCGCGCGCGGCATACTGGTCTTCATCGTGCATTGTTAGGACCAGTATGGCGATATTGGGTGCTTCTTCCTTGATTTGTTTGATCAGGTCCATGCCGCTACGGCCGGGCATCGACAGGTCCATCAGCAGAACATCGAATCCACCCTTGCGAACCAAGGCGAGCACTTCGAAGCCGTCGGTTGCCTCGGCAACCACCTCGACGTCATCAGCCTTGCGCAAAATGTACTTCAACCCTTCGCGCATTAACGCGTGATCATCAGCGATAACAACCCGAATCATGCTGCGTAGCTCCGGCAAACTGCTGCTTCGAAGTTGCTTCCGGACACCCGCAGGAGGCACCTGAGCGCTCGATTGTCGAAGTACTCCAATAGACTTGTGGGCATGACGATTTCCTCTAGTAACAGAATTGCAACATTTCCGGCAAATTTATCAGCTTTCCACAAATGAACCAAGCTGATTTGGATCAAAACTAGGGATACAAAAGAAAATTTATGCTCAAAAACTCGCGCGAGATTCTGCGAAGAAATTATTCTGATTCCGTCGAGAAATAATCGACTCGATCAGTCCGTTTCAACTGCTAGACTGCGCGATATTGTGGTTTGACGAAGCGCTCCTAAATCAATTAGGAGATGCTGGTAATGTTCTGCAGTCGTTGATGGCAGTGATGGTTTTTCGATTAAGGTATTCAGGCATGCAAGCAGACGAAATCGGTCATATTATTCAACTCGCTATTGCGCCGGTCTTTCTCTTGACGGGCGTAGGCACCAATATGTTGGTACTCACCAACCGTTTGGCGCGGATTATTGACCGTAGCCGTTATCTCGAAGAGCAGCTAGAGAGTGCGGAACCGCTACCCAGCGAGCGGGTAGAGCAGCATAGAGGTGAATTGAGCATTTTGTTTCGTCGCGCCAAAAAGATTAATCGGGCGATTTTATTGTCAACCTCTTGTGCACTGCTAATCTGTGTTGTGGTAGCAGGCTTATTCATTGCAGATGCGCTGAATCTGAAGTTGGCCTCGATTATTGCGGGGATGTTTGTGCTGGCAATGATTTCATTAACAGGCAGTTTCGTTTACCTGCTGCGTGAAATCTGGCTGGCCACAGAATTTATGAATGCTCAGCAGAGTGCCCGCTTTTTCAAAAAGGGGCCTTAGTAAAGGTCAATCTGATCGATCAGGCACATTTGTGTGCGCCTGATCCTTATTTGATATTCGGCTTTATAGTGAGCTGATTAACTCGCAGCTTGCCTTGAATAGCGGATGGCTTTCATCCCCAAAGCAATCACAAATCGTAAAATGGTTTTCTTGCTGCAGCGGTATCTCGCGCCTGAAACCATGTCGCCATTGCGATGCAATCAGTGCAGTCTGCCGTTTGAACTCATCCGATTCAAGATCGCCCACTGCGGTGATGAAGGGCGCCGAGTTCGGATGCGGCATCCAGGCGGGTGACAAGCGCAGCGCGCTTGATTTATCCAGCTTCAAATCGGTGTTGATGAATTCTGCGTGTCGAACCGGCTCGAGATCATAAAGTCCCGACATCAAGACGCCAGCTTTGATTAAATCACTCGGTAAGTCCGAGCCGAATACCGACCAGTGTGCAGCCATCATCATCGCAGCTAAATGGCCGCCCGCTGAATGTCCGGCGATGACGATACGGTTACGGTCAAAATCCAGACGTGCTGAACGGCGATACAGCCAAGCCAAAGCACGTAATTGCTGGCGAGTGATCTCTTCGACTGAGGCGTGGGGCGACAGCGTGTAATTGGTCAGCGCGACGTTGAAACCAGCACGCCGATAAGCCGGCACAATAAATGTGAAATCGGATTTGTCCAGCGAGCGCCAATATCCGCCATGGATGAACACTAGCAGTGGTGCACCCGGTTGTTTCGCCGGGAAAAAATCCAGCTGTTCCATGGGCGCACTGCCAAATGCCAAGTCTAATAAACCAGCTTCCGACTGCCTCACCTGAGCGGATTCGGCTTGCCAGCGACCGATGATTTCCGGGTGATCGGGCACTGCGGCGCGCGCATTTAGCTGCTCTGTGTAGTAAGCCGCTGAGCCAAGTTTTGTGCTGATGATGTTGTCATTTTTATTGGACATTGTTATCTCCCTGACGGTATCGCAGGCTTATCCGGTACGTAAGCGATTCGCCTTTTTTGTTGACCATACGTAAATAACTACTCTACACTAGTCTTGTTTTGGTGCTCGCCTGTCGATTCTGACGGGCAGTTAAACGGGAAACACGGAGCCCACTCCTGAACATCAGGAGTAAGCCAACGTGTGCTGCCCCCGCAACGGTAAGCAAGCGCATGACCTCAGTCATGCAATCGGTTCTCATCACCACTGTGCCAGCGGCATGGGAAGGTCGAACTGATTCGCTTGTTAGCCCGGATACCGGCCAGAGCAGGTGGGAGAGGCGAACGGGGTGGTTCGTCGG
>JAIXQK010000084.1 GCA_027485795.1 Oxalobacteraceae bacterium | reverse complement strand
GTTTCGTCTTCTCCTTCATGGGTTGCGAATGCTTATCAAGGCTTTTACTATGTTCGTTTCACCTCTGGTGTTAAGAATGGAATGTATTACACTGTTACTTCCAACACCACGGGTTCTTTGACTGTTAATACTGCGGGTGATGATGTCAGCGGCGTTGTTCAGGGGGATACATTCAAGCTTTTCCAGCATTACACTCTCAATACGTTGTTCCCGTTTAATGACGCTACCAAGAATCCTTTGACCGCCTCTTTGAGCACCCTTGGTCCAGGTCGTCGTTCGCAGATTATTATTCCCGACAATAACTTTGAGGGCATTAATTTGCCTGCCCAAGGCACGTATTATTTTACATCCACCGGCTGGCTTCGTGCTGCTTCCGGTAACCCCGTTGCTAACGATGTAATTCTCTATCCTGATGAATTTATTATCGTTCGTCAGCCTACCTCGGTTGCTTCAGATGTAACAATGGTTTTCACCGGCGAAGTATCTACAAACTCACTGGCTATTCCTCTTGCTAGTCGCACGGCCGGAGCACGCGATAACGCTCTTGCGTTGACTCGTCCTGTAGACGTTACTCTTGCTGCAAGCGGTCTCGCTACGGGATTTGTTGAGAGTCTTAGCACCCTTGGCCCAGGTCGTCGCGACCAATTGATTGTGTTTGATAATTCCCAAGTTGGATTCAATAAGTCTGCTGTTAGGACTTACTATAGATTTGGTGGTAACTGGATTCGTGCTGCGTCTGGTAATCCTAATGCTAATGCTGAGGTTTTGACTGCAGGTTCTGGCTTTATTGTTCGCAAGTTCCAGACAGCAACCGGAGCAGTTAGTGTTGCTCAAAATACCCCAAATTATTAAGCTAGTTTTTTCTTTTCATATACTCAACTCAATCTTAATTTTATGTCGAAATCAAAACTCATCGTAGGTCTTGTAGCCGTTGGTTTAGCTGTCAGCGCCCAAGCAGCTGTTTCAATTACTGGTGGTCAAATTGCTCCATTGCGTAACTCCTCTGGAAATATCATTTCAGCAGGAACGCTTGGTCTTCTTGTCATTGACCAGTCGAGCAACGGTCTCCTCAATGCCGCCAATACGGTTCTTTCGGCAAATTCATTCATTGGTGGTGGAACTGACGATTTGATTGTCAGCACTTATCTAGCTACCGATATCAGCGGCTCTGGAGATATTGGTTTCGACTTCAGTGGTGCTACCATCAATGTAACAGGTAACACGTCTGCCGGAGACGCACTGTATTTCGTTTGGTTTCCCACACTCACTGCCAGCGCAGTAGGCACTACTGTTGGTGGTGGTGTTTCTTATGGTGCTTTCACCAGTGCTGTAAAAGATGCGTCTTCTGACATTGCTTGGGTTGTAGCGCCTGATGGTCAGAATGTTGCCATTTACGCGATCTCTGGTGCTCTAGGCGGTGATCCTGCTTTGACGAACTCGCAGGCAACTGCTTCGTTGACTACAACGGGTGGTGTTGTTATCCCTGAGCCTTCTTCATTTGCCGCTCTGGCTGGCTTGGCCGCTGTTGGTATGGCTGCTTCCCGTCGTCGCCGTTCTGCCTAATAAGCTGATTTAGTTTTAATCAAACCCGCCCCTTCTTTGGGGCGGGTTTTTTTTTAGACAATATGTCTAAACGCTCCTCAAATTCGTCGCGTAAATCTTTGGCAAGTAGAATCCCATTAGCCTGGTCTCGACGCTGCGAAGATGGCATTGTGGTTGTGCGGTGGAAGTTTGCCGTAATATACTTATTGCTAGTGATTTTAGGTATTTGGGCGTCAGCGGTGGGGGGCATATACCTTTTCGTGAAATATCGGGTGGGTTTTTCCGAAGTTCGGGTCGCACACATCGCTGGACTTCCTTTTACCCTAGACACGTATCGGACCGAGAAGGGGCAGTTCTGGGTTCGGCAAGGCATGATCGCTGCCGAAAACAATCTTTGGTATGATGCGTTTGGAATGCTGCAGCAGGGGCTTCCTTTTGATCCCGCCAATCAAGAGGCTAGAATGCTGTTGGCGCGCATTTACGTTATGGCTGGACGCCCGGAGATTGCAGCTTCGACCTTGGTAGAAGGATTGGATTACAAAACGGATCAGATGGACTATGTCCGCACTGTCATTTCGGTCCTATTTTCCCAACAAGCCGATGAGGCGGTGGTAGAGATGGCCGATAGGCTCTTGAAGGCGGGCAAGCTGGACGGCGCGATGGCCAAAACGGTTGAGTCAGCCAGGGTTTATGCGCTGTTTAATCGTGATCAAACCGAGCGCCTAGAGGAGCTCCTAAAGTCAGGAAGCACTGCATCCGGGCTTGAAGGTAAATTTATTCAGGCTCGCCTAGCTTGGGAGCGTGGTAACCGGGAAACCGCGATCACCATGTTACGCTCCCTGAATAGCGAGGTGCCTAAAGAGACGGAGATCTATCGGACGCTTACTTTCTATCTTCGCGAGGTTGGCCGCACGGATGAAAGCCGACGTTTGGCTTTGGGGCGCACCTTTGCGTTTCCTGATGAGGCGGATGGTTACTTGGATGTAATCTATGCAGCTATTGCGGAAAAAAATCCCGAGGCGTTGGCCAAGGGGGTGGATGATTTTCTAAAGGTTTTCGCCGAAAAACAGGATGCCTTGGTTCGCCTTGCTCTGCTTGCAGGCAGCGAGGGGCTGCCTGATATCGCGTGGAGGGTGGTGGCGTTGTGCCCCGAGAATTCAGTCCAAGTTAGGAATGCTTCCATTCTCGCGCTGGAAGCGGAGCTTACTGCCAAACGCTATACTGATGCTGAGGCGAAGGCCGCCAAAATATTGGCAGAAAAGGCCGACTGGCCCGCGTGGCAGCGACAGATTATTCAAGGCCTCCAAGGCGTGGCTTGGCTGGGTTTAGGGAAAACGACTGATGGACAAGGCGCCTTGGCTCGCGTTCTTGATCGGGGGTCTTTGCCTCCCGCTGCTTTTGCCTCCATGGCGAAGCAGATACGCCGGGCAGGAGATTCGACCTTGGCCGCTCGCTTCTATCGCCGAGCATTGTCCATCGATGCTTCGCAAGGCGGTGCATTGGTGGATTTGCTGGAGATCGAACTCGAAGCGGGAACTTTGGAGCAGTCTCTGGATTTGGTGGAGAAGCTGCCGGACGTTCGTAAACCGTCTCCGGTTTTTATGCGTCGGCTCATCGATCAACTGGAATCAGACCGCTACATCTATGTTCCTGCCAGGGTGAGCGCCATCGACAAGCTTCAGCGTCGTTTGGTGCAGATGCGCGCCGTGCCACGTTCCTAAAGTAGTTATATTCCTCCTGCTAGATGTGCTTAGCTTGTAACCACGGGGCGAGCCGACGGACACGAATAGATCGGATTGTATCCGTGATTATCTGTGAAATCTGTGGTCGAAAATTTTGAGGTCTAAAATCCAAAAATTATCAGCCATCGGAATAAAGCTGTATCCAGACCAGCCTGTCGTCTTGCGCCGAATCGGGGTTCACTCTGCATCTCTACTATGTCCAACCGTTTTTACGGAGCTTTTGACCAAGAAACGTGCGGAGGCGCTCGGCGGCCTGATTACCGGTCCTGCTTTCAGATTGATCGGGACCGCGTGATCCACGCTCACGCCTTCC
>JAIXQK010000102.1 GCA_027485795.1 Oxalobacteraceae bacterium | reverse complement strand
TGGAAGGGTGACTCCGGCAAGCATGGCGGTGGCGCTGCATGGTTCATCGGTTCGTATGATCCGAAGCTGAACCTGGTCTACTACGGCACCTCCAACCCAGCACCTTGGGCAGCTGCAGTGCGTGGTAATGATAGCTCCGACGTGGGCAAGTACAGCAACCTGTACACCGCCTCGGTCGTGGCTTTGAACGCCAACACTGGTCAGATCCAGTGGCACTATCAGTACACACCACATGACGCATGGGATTACGACGGCGTTAACGAACTGGTGTTTGCTGACCTGCCATTCGACGGCAAAACAGTTCCAGTCATCATGACTGCGAACCGTAACGGCTTCTTCTACGTGATCGACCGCGCGAACGGCAAGCTGCTGTCCGCTAAGCAGTTCGTCGATGGCGTGAACTGGGCTACTGGCGTTGATCTGAAGACTGGCGCACCAATCGAAGCTCCGGACAACAAGTTCCGTCCTGGCTTCAAGCGTAAAGCTGTGAACGTTTGCCCGAACCTCCTCGGCGGCAAGAACTGGATGCCGATGAGCTACAACAAGCAAACTGGTCTGGTCTACATCCCAACCATGAACCTGTGCATGGACATGGAAGGCGTGCAGGAAGACTACAAGCGCGGTCAGTTCTACCTGTCGGTCAACTTTGACCTCGGCAAGCTGGGCCCAGGCGGCCATGGCGGTGGTCTGAAGGCGTTTGATCCGCTGACAGGTAAGACTGTCTGGATGAACAAGCAGCCGTTGCCGTTCAACGGTGGCACCATGACTACTGCAACAGGTCTGGTGTTTGCTGGTGACATCCAAGGTATGTTCCGCGCCTTTGACGCTAAGTCTGGTAAAGAACTCTGGAAGTTCAACACTGGCTCAGGTATTACTGCTGCGCCTATGACCTATGTAATCGATGGCAAGCAGTATGTTGCTGTTGTTTCGGGTCGTACGCAGTCGATCCCAGCGTTCCTGGGTGACCTCGGTCAGAAGATGGTAGATGCCAGCCCTGAAGGCGGCACTCTGTTCGTCTTTGCGTTGAACTAATTCGGAGAGTGGAAATGCCCAAGTCGCTTTACAACCGTGCTCGCTTTTGGTCTGCCGTCGCTTTGGTGACGGGTGTGTTTGCAGCGCCGCTGGCGTCTGCAGACACCATCAAGATCTGTACTGATCCCGACAACCTGCCTTTCAGTAAGTCGGAAGGTGCGGAAAAGGGTCTGTATGTCGAGCTGGCAGATATGGTTGTACAGCGCTTGGGTGCTTCCGCCGAATACGTTTGGTGGTTGACGTATAACCAGCGTCGCGCTGTCCGCAACACCATGGACATGTGCGACGCCTATTTTGCTTTGCCCGCAAATGCGGATTACAAGATGCGTGGTTTGGATAAAACCCGCGCCTTTCTCGATGTCGGCTATGCCGTTGTGGCACCGTCGTCGTTCAAATTCAGCGGTTTGGAAGATCTAAAGGGCAAGCGCATTGGCGTGTTGCACGGATCTACCCCGCATATCGTCCTCTCGAATGAGACGGGTTATGACTGCCGCAATTTCCGCGAACAAGACGCGGTGTTGGCAGCACTCGATAAAGGTGAGATTGATGTCGCCGTGCTTTGGGGTCCGAGCGCGGGATACGCTAACCTCAAGCAGTATGCTGAACGTTGGAAGGTAACGCCGGTTGCAGGCCAGGGTTTGAATGGGCAGGTGGCTGTTGCAGTTTCAAAGAAAAACCCTGAGCTGAAAGCCAAGATTGATCAGGCACTGACCGAGTTGCAACCTGAGATCAAAAAGCTCCAGGAAAAATACGCCTTCCCGCAAACCGCGCCTGTGATGCTGGATGCGAAAGGTTCATGGAACGCAATTACTGATCAAGTCGCTGGTGGCAGCACACTGGCACGTGCCACGCAAGCTGCACACAAAGATGCAGCGGGCATGATGGCCGCAGGTGGTGCCAAGGCTGACTGGCGCGCGAACATGATCAAGGTGAACGAAGTCAACCTTGAAGACGTCAAGGCGATGTTCAACAGCCGCTGCTCGCACTGCCATGGTCAGAACGGCGCTAGCCCGCAGCAAGAGCGCGATCTGCGCAAGCTTTCCAAGCGGTATGAAGATAAATGGCGTGAGGTGGCGGTTACCACCATTACCAACGGCCGTACTGATCTTGGCATGCCGAACTGGGGCGGTACGCTATCCGATGGCGATATTCAAAACATCGTGAAGTTTCTTGAGACGATACAGCGCAAATAATCTGACAGGGCCTAGGGCCCTGAACGAAAAAAATCCCAACCAGTCGGTTGGGATTTTTTTTGCCTGGTCGCTTTGTGAGTTTCTGCGACTAGCGCAATTGCTAACTTTTTTTCAAAAAGTTCCCGAAACGCCACATCGAAAAACTTTAGCGACTTCAACCGTAACATGCGTAAATCGATGTAATCGCCGTAAAAAGCGCTAAAGTTTTCCGAATCGCTGTTTTTTCTTGCTAACCTCGACCACGTTTAGATGTCCCGGTGGAGATTGCAATGATCGTGATGAACGATGTAGCCCGCAGTTCAGCGGTCGCATTGAGTAATGCGACGCGCGATGCAGCGCAAGCTACCGAGCGGATTAGTACGACGTTACGGATTAATAACGCGAAAGATGATCCGGCTGGCTTGATGCTGGCGAATCGCCTGAAAGCGCAGGTGTCCTCGCACGTCAAAGCGATCGACAACATCAACTCCGCCATTTCGATGGTTCAGTCTGCCGACAAGGGACTGACCAGCATTGCTTCCACGCTGACCAAAATGCGCGATCTGGCGCTATCGTCGTCAACGGGTACGACTAGCGCCGCGACCCGAACCAGCAACCAGACCTTGCTGCAGTCCTATCTGACAGATATCAACTCGGTCGTCAGTGCGTCTACCTACAACGGCATTTCGCTACTTGATGGTTCCACGCCATCGCTCAAAATTCAGACCGGTGTGGATAGCACCGACACATCGGTGGTGAAACTCTTTTCTGCGGGCACCAGCGCGTTGGGTAAGGGCGATACGATTACGCTCTCATCGCAAGGTGCTAGCTCGCCATCCGCGCTCAGCTCAGGTGACGTCTTGATCAATGGCGTCACAGTCGGCGCCACCCTGACCACCGACGATAACTACTCATTTGCATCTAAATCCGCTAGCGCGATTGCCAAGGCGGCAGCAATCAACAGAGTTAGTGCTACTTCCAATGTCGAGGCAAAGGTTGGCACCACGCAGGTTGCTGGCGCAAGTATGTCAACGGTCGGCGCAGCTGCCGGTACTGTCACGATTAACGGCGTGGATATTGCGCTCACCTTAAATGCTGGCGACACCCTAGACACAAATCGTGCGGCAGTGATCACTGCCATCAATCTGAATGCAGGTCAGACCGGCGTCACGGCCAGCGACGGAGGAGATTCCTCGCGCGGCGTCACACTGACTGCAGCTGATGGAAGGAACATCACGATCGCCAGCACCTTGGCTTCATCGGTCACGGGGTTAGCAGCCAACGCTACCTACTCCGGTAGCTACACTCTACGGAGTTTAGCTAGCAGCAGCATCACGCTGTCGAGCCAGATTGGAAAAACCATCAGCAATGCCGGACTCGTTGCTGGAACCTACTCGGCGAATACTGCGCAAGTGACATCGACAGCACGCTCGGGCTCAACTGCAGCACCTACCACGTTGTCATCCGGTGATCTGACGATCAACGGCTATACGATCGGTGCTGCATTCAACTCGGACGATACTAGTACTGTCGCAACGACAACATCATCAACCAAAGCCTCGAGTGCTATTTCGATTGCGGCCGCAATCAACCGTCAGTCGGCCAATACGGGCGTCACAGCAACGGCAAACAACAATACCTTGATAGGCTCGAGCTTTAGTGCGGGTGCCGTCGACTCGATTTATCTGAATGGCACGACGATTGGCGTCAGTTTCACCGCCAGTACTAGTCTCGATGAAATTGTCACCGCGCTTCAGCCGTATGCGGGTCAAACCGGTGTCGTCGTAGCCAATAACGGATCGGGCCTGACAATGACTGCTGCCGATGGGCGCAATGTATCGATTGGCGTCAGTAGCGGCGGCGCGGCAGTTTCCGGTGAAAGGATAGGGCTCGGAGGTATTGGGCTGACCGGGGCAGCAGCGACTGCCGCAGGCGCAATGGCTTTCATTTCTACCGTCAAGCTCAGCTCAAG
>JAIXQK010000125.1 GCA_027485795.1 Oxalobacteraceae bacterium | reverse complement strand
GTGCGCGCCGGCACCTACACGATGGATCAATGGTCCATCCAAGTGGCGCGCGACGGTCACTACGAAATCACTCTCCGCCGGTGGCCGGAGGAGGCGAATGCCGCCATCTGCGGCACGGTGCCCGCCTGGGATTCCGTGCTCGGTAACCACCCACTTCCCGCCGGCAAGGCCTTTCCCATTGTGAAGGCGCGGCTGACCGTTGGGGAGTTCAAGGGCGAAAAAGACGTGGCTCAAAGCGATACGGCCGTCTCGTTCACCGTCTCCCTCAAGCAGGGGCAGACCATGCTGCGCGGCACCTTCCTCGACGATCAGGGCAAGGAGATCTGTGGCGCCTATTACACCAGCGTCCGCCGGATTGATTGAATGCCTTAAAAGAAAATCAGTTATGAAATACAACTTCACACTCCTCACGATCCTGCTGCTGACGCCGCTGGCGGCACTCACCGCTGCTGAAAAGAAAAACGACAAGCCCAACGTCATCGTCATCCTCACCGATGACCTCGGCTACGACGACGTCGGGTGCTACTGGACGCCGGACAAGCGGCCGGGCTTCGAGAAGATCCAGACACCGAACATCGACCGGCTCGCCGCCGAGGGCGCCCGGTTTACGGACTACTACGCACCGTCCTCCGTCTGCACGCCGTCCCGCGCGGCACTCATGACCGGCTGCTACCCGGTGCGCGTGGGACTCCCCGGCATCCTCTTCCCCGCGTCCCCGACTGGGCTGAACCCCAATGAGGTCACCCTGGCTGAGATCTTGAAGAAACGCGGCTACGCCACCGCCTGCGTTGGGAAGTGGCACCTCGGGCACCTGGCCCCATTCACCCCGCGCCAGCAAGGCTTCGATTCGTTTTACGGGATGATGTTCCCCAACGACATGCAACCCTTTGTCCTCCACCGCGATGAGACGGTCGTCGAGCCGAAGCCCGACCAGAAGACGATCAACGAACGGTTCACCGAGGAGGCGGTGAAGTTCGTGCGGGCCAAGCGCGAGGAACCGTTCTTCCTCTATCTCTCCTACAGCGCGCCGCATATCCCGCTGCACGTCCCCGACCGCTTGCGTGGCAAATCAGCGCGGGGCTTATATGGCGACGTCGTGGAGCACTTGGACTCGGGCGTCGGCGAGGTTTTGAAGGCACTCGATGAAACGGGGTTGGCAGACCAGACGCTCATCGTGTTCACCTCGGACAATGGACCGGACACCCGCGGTCCTTACGACAAGCGCGGCCAAGCCTTCCCCCTGCGGGCGGCCAAGGCGACCACGCGGGAGGGCGGCGTGCGTGTTCCGTGCGTGATGCGCTGGCCGGGGCACATTCCTGCCGGCATGGTCAGTAGCGAAATCGCGTCCTCGATGGACCTCCTACCGACGGTGGCCGGGATCACCGGAGCGCAGCCTCCGCAGGACCGGATCATCGATGGAAAGGACATTCTCCCGCTGATGACCAAGCCCGGTGCGCCGAGTCCTCACGACGCGTTCTACTACTACTACGCGGAAAAACTAGAGGCGGTCCGCAGCGCGAACTGGAAGCTCGTCTTCCCGCGCACTGCAATGGACGACACCCCGTATGAGCGGAAGCCGGGAGCCGCGAAGGAGGCACTTCTCCCCGAGGCGCTCTACGATCTCGCGGCGGATGTGGGCGAGACGACGGACGTGATTGGAAAACACCCAGAGGTTGCGGCGCGACTGCGTGCTCTAGCGGAGAGGATGCGCGAGGATATTGGTGACTCCGCCACCAAGCAGAAGGGCAAGAACCGCCGCCCCGTGGGCCGCGTGCCAACTTCGAGCCAGTGATGCCGTGCTGACGACCACTTAACCAAGAACAAACTAATGAGACCCATACGCCACTTATTCACAGCAGTCATCGCTGCCCTGACAATCGCAGGAGTTTCCGCGTCGGCCGAGCAGCGCCCCAACATCATCTTCATCCTCGCTGATGACTTGGGGTGGAGTGATACGACTCTCTATGGGACGACGAAATTCCTAGAGACGCCGAACATCGATCTTTTGGCCAAACGAGGAATGACGTTCACGAATGCCTACGCGGCGAATCCGCTCTGTTCGCCCACAAGAGCGAGCATCTTGACCGGCATGTATCCAGCAAGGATCGGCATTACAGCGCCTGTCTGTGATCTCCCGGTGGTGCGGCTTGAAGCCAAGCTGGAGGAAACCGCGCCGTTTCGGCCTGCTCAGCAAGTAGCAAGCGCATCAAGACTCAAGACCGAGTATTACACCCTAGCCGAAGCCTTGCACGATGCGGGCTATACGACCGGGCATTTTGGCAAGTGGCATTTGGGCCCAGAGCCGTATAGTCCACTTGAGCAGGGCTTCAAGGTGGATGTGCCGCATTATCCTGGTCCTGGACCGGCCGGCACAAACATCGCACCCTGGCGTTTTCCTGCGGAGTTAGAATTCACGGGTAAGCCAGGTGAACACATCGAAGACCGCATGGCGAACGAGGCGATAAAATTTATCCGGGCGAACAAGGACAAATCATTCTTCCTCAACTATTGGGCGTTTTCTGTGCACGCCCCGTTTGACGCGAAGGCCGACCTCATCAAGAAATACGCGGGCAAGGCGGACCCGAATAACCCGCAGCGGTGCCCTGTCTATGGTGCGATGGTGCAGACCTTCGATGAAAATGTCGGGCAGTTGATCCGCGTGCTCGACGAATTGAAGCTCACCGACAACACGATCATCGTTTTCTTTTCTGACAACGGGGGGAATATGTATGATCGTGTCGACGGCCTCCGGGGGACGATGTTTGATATAAATGATCCCGTTAATGGCATCACGCCTACCAGCAATGCGCCGCTGCGTGGTGGCAAAGCGACAATCTATGAAGGGGGTACGCGGGTGCCGTGTGTTGTGGTCTGGCCCTCCAAGGTGAAGCCGGCCTCTCGCAGCAATGCGTTCCTGTCGAGCGTCGATTGGTATCCCACGCTACTCGATATGACCGGAGTAACGCCTAAAGAGACCGTGAAATTCGATGGCGTAAGCCAGAAGCCGGCCTTGCTAGGTTTAGGCACCCCGCGCGACACGGTGTTTTGTTGTTTTCCGCATTATGTCCCGGCAACCGGCGGGGTTCCATCTGTCTGGGTCCGGCGCGGCGACTGGAAGCTCATCCGTTTCTTCTGCGACGGCCCCGAGCAAACCGACCGCTTTGAACTTTATCATTTGAAAAATGACATTGGCGAGACGAAGAACTTGGCGGCCGAGCATCCGGATATGGTCAAGGAGCTAGACGCCCTGATTAGCCAGCACTTGAAAGACATCAATGCCGTGATTCCCGTGAAAAACCCGGTTTATGATTCAACCGCCAAGGCTCCAGAACCCGGGAAGAAACCGCAAAAGGCTAAAAAGCCCGTCGACAAAAAGACGAGCGGCGGGAAAGACGTCCGATAGTAAATCGAAAAAGCCAGCGACGCGATGCAAGCAATATCAAATATACACCGATAAATAACGTGAAACATACACTTCGATCCATCACCTTCCTGCTTCTGGCGCCGCTGGCGGCACTGGACGCTGCTGACTCAGCAAAGCCTGCTGGAAAGCCGAACATCATCGTCATTTTGACGGACGATCATGGTTATGCCGACTTGTCGAGCCAACGCCAGGTTTCCGACATCAAAACGCCCAACATCGATAGGCTCGCCGCGCAAGGCGTGCGCATGACGGCTGGTTACATCACCGCACCGCAGTGCGTGCCCTCACGGGCCGGGCTGATGAGCGGTCGCTATCAACAAAGATTCGGCCTCAACCACAACGCCGAGGCCCCGTTGCCGTTGGAAGAACAGACCATTCCCGAACGACTGAAAAAAGCGGGGTATGTCAGCGGACAGGTTGGGAAATGGCATCTCGAACCCAACGCAACCTGCGTTAATTGGGCGCGCAAAAATTTGCCTCAGATTACGCCTGGAAAAGACGGCCAAGTGGCGATTCCCGGACAATATTATAAAACCTATTCCGCTCTGGGCCAGGGTTTTGATGAATGCTTCCAGGGCGAGATGGATAGCTACCTAGCCACGTTTGACTGCGATGGCAACACGCTCGATCCGCACGGCACCATCGTTAAACAATCCGGGTATCGGCTGGAGACGCAAACTGCCGCCGCGCTCGCATTCCTAAAGCGCAACCATGAGCAGCCATTCTTTCTCTATCTTGCGTATTACGGCCCGCATGTCCCGCTGGAGGCCACCGAGAAATACCTTTCCCGTTTCCCCGGCGAGATGCCCGAACGCCGACGCCACGCCCTAGCGATGCTCTCCGCAATTGATGACGGTGTCGGTCAAATTAACGACGCGCTCAAACAATATGAGATCGATGACAATACGCTGATCTTTTTCACGTCTGATAACGGCGCGCCGCTAGCAGCTGCTCGTGGCAAGCTCAAGGCGGATTTACTGCCGGTCAACAAGTCCAGCGCTGATTGGGATGGCTCATTGAACGATCCATGGGTCGGCGAGAAAGGGATGCTGACAGAAGGTGGCATACGCGTACCATTCATCATGTGCTGGCCGGGACGGTTGCCGGCCGGTAAGATTTACGATCAGCCAGTCAGCACCCTCGATATCGCCGCCACCGCCGTGGCGCTGGCGGGCTTGCCCGCCGATGAACGGCTGGATGGGGTGAACCTCATCCCGCACCTGACTAGCGAAGTCTCCCATTCGCCGCACGCCGCGCTCTATTGGCGATTCTTGAACCAAGCAGCTGTGCGCAGTGAAAAATGGAAATATATCCAGGCCGGCAACGAAGCGAATTACCTCTTCGATCTGACCAGCGCTGAGCACGAAAAACGCAATCTTATCAAAGAGCATCCTGAGGTCGCGCGCGACTTGGCGGCGAAACTTTCCGGCTGGACCAGCCAGTTGGCTCCGCCCGGCGACCCCGATCAGCTGCTCAGTGGTGAGGAGAAACGATGGTATCAATTTTACCTTGGCCTGACCGACTAGAACCAACGGCATATGGAAATTGAAAATCAACCATCCAGTAAAACTGTGATGAAACACACCTTCACACTTCTCACCGCCCTGCAGCTGGTATTCTGGCTTCTGCCTGTCCCGTTGGGGCTGGCGCAGGACGGGGATGGTCTGGCGAATTACAATAAGCATCCGCTTGTCCTGTCGAAGAGAACCCACGATCTCGCCATCTCCAGCGATGATGGGGGTGCTTTCACCCTCACAGCAACCGGTACTGACCCTTACGTTTTTTTGGATGGAGTAGACGCTTTTTACCGGGAGGAAAAACCGTATGTCATTGCCTTTGAGTACATGGCTGAAAAATCAGGATCCATCAGATCTTTGTGCTTGGCCAAGGGCAAACAGGCCCCGATCCAATTCAGCGCGGCATTGCCAAAGGCTACCGGCTGGACCTGGTTTCTGCTGGACATAAGCCAGGCCGGCAAAGGTCTCGGCGCCCCCCTCGAATGGATGCGGCTGGATCCGCTGCCCCCGTCCATGCGGATTCGGAATTTGCAATTGGTCGAAGCGGACATGCAATTACAGCGCCGCGCCGCGCTGGGCGACATGGCCGATAAAATCGATACTCTGGGGATCAGCACCAAGGGCATTAGCGGCGATCCCTGCTTCATGGAAACCGTTAATTATGCGGACCAATCGAGCTGCACGATCGTGAAAAGCGTCTATGGCCACCTTGACTTGAACGCGCGCGCTAAACAGGAAGAAAATCAGCAACACGCTAAGGCGCTCGTTCCCCTGGGACCGGTCATCGCGGCTGGCGAGGGAGAACACCCGGACAATCATACGGTGGTCCGTATCCTCGATAAATACCAGTTGCGGGAAGTCCAGTTCCTGGCCTATCCCCCAACAGTAAAGGGAGGTGTGGGTATTGACTCCTTGGCTTTGAATGATGCCGATTATGGTTTTGTCTGCCATCCCCTGACGGACAAGAACACCAGTATCATCAAAATCTTCAACCGCTATGGTGGCCTGGTCAGACAGATCCAAGTGAACGACATCGCTCCGCCCTTCATTGTGGCTACCGGAGATTTCTTCGAAGCAAACCCGGGTCACGAAATCGCGGTCGCCTCACGCTACGAACCGGGTCCCGTCTGCCTCTTTTCCGCCGACGCAAAATTGCTGCTCAAATCCGCTGCCCCGTCGCAGATCAATCATGACGGACCCTTCCATCTGGCCGTGATCAAGAACAACCAACTGGTCTATCAGGATATCAAGGGCAGAAAACTCCATCATTTTAATGGAGCATCCGCTTTCACCCAATCGCTTGATCTCGATAAAATCCCGGAAGACGCCCGAGTCTTCACGAGCGTTTACCCCGGAAAATCACTCAATGCCGGCAAACGGCAGGAGATCATCTCCACCTTGTATGGAGTGAGCAAGGATGGCCTCGGTCTTTCCAGTGATGTCGGCTTGCGGGAAAACACGTTTTTTTATGACGTCCACAAGACGCACGGCGGCGCGACGGATCCTTGGCCAGACATTCCCGATTCAAAATATATCAGGAATCAGGATGACCAAGATTATTTCCAGGCGCAGGACTGGGGGCTTCTGGTCCGGACCGATAACATCAAAAATCGCTCCCGGGAGGAATGGCTGGCGGGTTTTGACTGGAAAGATCGCAGCACCTATATCCGCGATAAGGGCATCATCGAGCGAACCCGCACGATCGAGCAATACGACGAGGGCAAGCCATCGGTCTGGAATGCCAATTTTTCCCACCGCTGGAATATCGGCCTGCAAAGAACCCTGATGCGCGTGGTCGGCGAGAAAGGCCTGCCGGAATACCTCTGCCTCGACCGCAAGAACGGGACTCTCAGCGACGGCTATTTCGACAAAGTTACGTTCACCTACGGATCGTATAATTTCGAGCAGCCGGAACTGCAGGATTTCTATCACCTGATGCAAGGCGAATTTCACAAACGCTTGGCCGTGCCCTATCGGAAAAACCCGGATCACCTGGTGGCCGTGAAGCCCAGCCATGAAAACGAAGTCAGCACAGGCGCGGATTCCTTCGGCGACTATAATCTGCACAATATCAGGGGTTTTTACCGTTATCTCCTGGCTCTTTATGGAGACCTCGCCACGATCAATAGGCAATTCGGAACCACATTTACCGAAGGTTTCTTCGATCCGCCGCGGAATTTTTTCCGGGGGGCATGGGATGCCTATGCCGATGACAACAAGCTGTTCCAGGAGTGGGTGGAGTATAACAAGATCCAGGTATACCGGCGGGTGGGAGAAGCGCAACTCGGCGTCCTGCTGGCAGGCATACCGCCGCAGCTCCTGCGCAGCCACCAGATCCCTGACAAATATATCGGCAATACAGATCCTGGCATCTCGGCGAATAGCAAGCGGATCACACCGATTGACTGGTTCATGACTGCAGGGACGGGCGTCGGGCATACCCGCTACGGGTTGTGGTACAAAGGGAAAAGGAACGCGCTGCACGGCGCCTGGTCCAGCGGTTTTGATGATTCCTACATGGGTGAATTTGCCTCAATAACAGGTGACGCGGAGGCGGCATGGAACCAGCTGAAATACGCGGTTAACCACGGCCTGAAAGGTGCCTACGTGATGGCTTGGCCTGACCCGAAAGGCCTTGGTTATAATACGACACAAATCAGTGCGCTCCAGCGGCTGCATGAAGAATATGGCGATACCCCCCTTCGTGGGCTCGCTGGAGGAATCAGCGAAGTCCGGGGTTATACTGGCAGCGAGAGCGCATTCGATATCGCGGCTCTTGGTTGCACCGAAAACAACACGGGACTTCTCAAAAGCATCAAGGAAGACGGGAGTTTTGAGGGAACGGTTTACGTGGTGCCTTTCCACTCTCACGTCGCTATCGAAACCCTCAAGGAATCAAAATCATTTGCTGTCAGCGACATAACGGAAAACCTCTGCGAGATCAACAACGTGCGCCAGGGTAGCGTCGTTGAAATCAACTTCACGGTTCCCGAAAATCAGCCTCCTGCGGATCTCGAGATTCTGTTCACCCATGATGGCGTCAAACTACCCGGTTTCGGCACTTCACTCAGTAACCTGCGCCCGGGCAGCAACGCGCGCATCGTGTATAAATTTCCCATCATCATGAACCGAGTGACTTTCGGTATGGTTTCGAAAAAAACGCCCATGGTGCTGGAAAATTTACAAGTGTATCACCATCAGGATATGGCTATAAACATCACCCGTGATATCTGGGACGGGAAGCGGCATCAAGGCGGCGTGACATTTGACGTGCTTTCTAACAAAATCAGGTGAAGCAAATATCATGATAAACAACCTCGGACGGTGCTTTGCCGAATTTCTTCTTCCAATCAACAATCTAACAAAACGATCATGAAACCACTACCTTCCATCATTATGGCATTGTTCCCACTATGGGTCGTGCCGGCCGCTCTGGCCGCAGACTGGCAGCCTGCCGCAGGTCCGCTCAAGACGCGTTGGACAAAGGACGTGTCACCCACAAATGCCCTTCCCGAATATCCTCGGCCGCAGATGGTTCGCAAGGACTGGCTGAACCTCAACGGCCTCTGGGATATCAAACTCGGCGATGGCACGGAGTCGAAAATCCTCGTGCCGTTTGCGATCCAGTCGGCATTGTCGGGAGTGATGAAGCATGCAGACCGCATGACCTATCGCCGCAGTTTTGAAATCCCCAAGGGTTGGAGCGGGCAACAGGTGTTGCTGCATTTCGGCGCAGTAGATTGGGAATCCACGGTGTTCCTCAACGGTAAAAAACTCGGCGTGCACCGCGGCGGCTATGATGCCTTCAGTTTCAACATCACCGACGCGCTGAAAGGGGAGGGAGCCCAGGAAATCACGGTCGAGGTCTTTGATCCGACCGACCTGGGCGGCCAGCCGCGCGGCAAACAGAAACTCAAGCCCGGCAGCATCATGTATACCGCGACCACCGGGATCTGGCAGACAGTTTGGTTAGAGCCGGTTGCACCCGCGCACATCGAATCGCTGAAGATCGTCCCGGATGTGGATGAAAGCTGCTTGCGTCTAACAGTGTTTGGTAGTGGCTCGGTCGAGGCGGTCGCAAGCGATAACGGCAAGGATATCGCCCAAGTTACCGGTCAGGCTGGCAGCGAACTCAAGCTTTCCATCCCCAACCCGAAACTGTGGTCGCCGGATTCACCGCATTTGTATGACCTGCGCGTGTCGCTGAAATCCGGCGACAAGACGGTGGACAGCGTCACCAGTTACTTCGGTATGCGCAAGATCGCGCTGGGCAAGGACGACAAGGGGATTACCCGCATGATGCTCAACGGCAAGCCGGTCTTCCAAGTCGGACCGCTCGATCAGGGATTCTGGCCGGATGGCATCTATACCGCGCCGACTGACGAGGCCTTGCGCTTTGACATCGCGGAAACCAAGCGGCTCGGCTTCAACACCACCCGCAAGCACGTCAAGGTCGAGCCGGCACGCTGGTATTATTGGTGCGACAAGATCGGGCTGTTAGTCTGGCAGGACATGCCCTGCGGCAATTCCTACACCGATAAACCGCAGCCGATCGACAAGCCGCAGTTCAAATCCGAACTAATGAATATGGTAAAAAATAATTGGAATCATCCCTCCATCATCATGTGGGTGGTTTTCAATGAAAACCAAGGCCAGCACGATACGGAGGCGCTGGTGACGGAAGTCAAGGCCCTCGATCCTTCACGGTTGGTCAACAACGCCAGCGGCAATGATGACAAGAACTGCGGCGACGTGATCGACAAGCACAGTTATCCCGGCCCCGAGTCACCCAAGCCGGAAGAGAACCGTGCGGCGGTGTTAGGCGAATTCGGCGGGCTTGGACTGCCGGTGGACGGCCACACCTGGACCAAAAAAACATGGGGCTACGAGGGTACCAAAAACATCGAAGATCTAACAAAAGGGTATGAAAAACTGCTTAGCAAATCCTGGGAGTTGAATGCCACAGCCGGACTCTCCGCCGTGATCTACACCCAGCTCACCGATGTGGAAACCGAATGCAACGGCTTGCTGACCTATGACCGCGAGATCAACAAGGTGCTTCCGGAACGTGCCGCCGCAGCCAATTCCGGCAAGCTGCCGAAGAACCCGTGATTCACACTGAAGAGATACCTCAATATCCCAAGCTCACATGAAATGCAAATTCAACACCATGAACGCCCGGCTGCGCCCGGCCGTTTCGTCTCCACCTGCCGGATCGATCTCCAACCCGTCGGCATCGACACTACTCACCCCTGAATACTCATGAAAACACAACAGAAACAATTGATTGGTCTAGCCGTAATGGGCGCGATGATGATCCGCGGGAACGCCGCCGAGAATCCAGGGAACCTGCCGCCGGTTCGCGGCTTTCAGGAAGTGCGGAAGGCGCAGGTCGAATTGAGCGGCGGCTTCTGGGGGCCACGAGTCAAGACCACACATGATGTCACAATTCCGCACGCGCTCGATGAACTTGAAAAAGACGGCCACGTCACCAACTTCGACAAGGCGGCGGGTAAGTTCGACGGACCGCTGAAGGGCCACCATGCCTTCGACTCCGATTTATACAAAACGCTGGAGGGAGCCCTG
>JAIXQK010000091.1 GCA_027485795.1 Oxalobacteraceae bacterium | reverse complement strand
GCGTCGCGACGGGCCCGCTCCTCTGCGGTGTACAGAGGCCGTACCGATTCAGTGCCGTGTCTCCGTTGTTGCATTTTTATGCCCTCCGTCCTACGAGCTTTTCCCTGAATGTAGGCCTATGGCAATTATATGTCAACCAAACCTTACATCTTTATTAGTTGACACTTTCGTGCCAATCGGGCATTTTTTTGGTATTTCCTTGACGCAACGTGCCGGCCGGCGTACAACGAGTGAGACCAGCCCGAGGCTATTGCCCGAGGGCGGTGGGTTCTTCCCAGAGCCCACACCAAAGAGAATCCGCGCTTCGTTCGGCCTAACGGCTGGCGTTCGAAGGGTTCCGGACCAAGCAGGAGAGCGCAATGGACAGGAAACAGCAGACTGGTGATGCAGTCGGCGCCGACACCATACTGGCGGGGTCGGATGCCGAGCCTCGCCTGCGCGGCGTGGTTGAGACCGAGATCATTCCTCGCCTGGTGAACGCTCATACCAAACCACGTGAAAGTAACGCCGCTGGGCAAATGATCCGTCCCGCCGATATCGAAGCCTTTGCGCGCGCGCTCCTGGAGCGCAGCCCCGAGCCAGCGCAACGCCTGCTGGAAGCCCATCGCGAACGCGGTGTGCCGCTGGAGGCCATCTATCTTCAACTGTTCGTTGGCACCGCCCACTTGCTCGGCGAATGGTGGGAGTCCGATGAGAGCAGCTTCTCGCAGGTAACGCTCAGCATGACCCGCATCCACGGCATGCTGAATCAACTCAGCCCCGCATTTCATGCCGGCGCGAACAGCACCCAACTCGAACGCTCCGGCGAACGACGCATCCTGATGACGACCATGCCCGGCCAGCAACATACGCTGGGGCTGTCCATGCTGGCAGAATTTTTCCGGCGCGATGGCTGGGTCGTGCTGGCAATCCCCGCGCCCGAGCCGGGTCTGATCCAGGCCTCGCTTTCTACAAACTGGTTTGATCTACTGGCCTTGTCGGCCAGCACCGATGCCGAGATAGAAGATTTGGGTAGCACTATCCTTGCCGCCCGCAAAACCTCGCGCAACCCCCGCCTGTCCATCATGGTCGGCGGCCCGCTACTGGGGCGCCAGCCCTACTTGGGCAAAACACTGGGCGCCGATGGCGTCTCTAATGATGCCGCCGACGCGCTTGCGTTGGCGCAACGACTTTTACAGGCGCAAAAAGAAGTCAGACTAAATTGACACTGCTATGTGACTCATTTAGTTGATTATTCTAACAATTAGGATCACAATCGACTGGACATCTCGTATGATCCGGTCTGTCCCTATTACCGGAATTTTTTTCTGACCATGAGACTTGACGTTACTGCCCACTCAGTGACCAAATTTGACGCCCCAAAACAATCCCTCTCCGGCCTAGGCGCGGACGCGGTTGCTGCATTGCTGTCCGCTTCGGCGGATGTAGTGCTGGTGCTGGATGCTCATGGCGTGATCCAAGACGTCTCCTCCAGTAACGGGCTACTGAACCAAGCACGCGATGCCACCAACTGGTTGGGCAAATCCTGGCTGGACACTGTGACTGTCGAGAGCAAATCGAAAATCGAGCGCCTGTTGAAGGAAGCCGATAACGACGGTCGTGTCAGCTGGCGGCAAGTGAATGTTCCGACCGTTGATGGCCCCGACCTGCCCATTTCATTTTGCGCGCTTCGCGTGGGGCCCAAGGGTCGCACTATTGCACTTGGGCGAGACCTACGATCGGCCGCCGAGCTGCAGCAGCAGCTGGTCGACGCACAGCAAGCGCTCGAGCGTGACTATCTGCGACTGCGTCATCTCGAGTCGCGTTACCGAATTCTGTTTGATCTGACCGCAGAAGGTGTGCTGGTGGTCGATCGCAAGAACCTAAAAATCATCGAGTCGAATCCATCGGCGGCCTCCATCATTGGCGACTCCGTCTTGAGAGTCGTCGGCCGCAGCCTATTGGATTGTGTCGATGGCGGCGCGCGCACCTCGGTCGCGAAGCTGCTGGACACCGTGCATGCGAGCGGACAACCCGATCAGATCTCCATCAAGATAGGTGGACAACGCATCTCGCTCTCAGTATCCGTCATGCATGAAGAGGTCGGTGAATTCTTCCTGATCCGCCTTGGTAGTACGTCAGTCACCCAGGCAACCGGCGGTGACGCGCGCGCCGAGATGGTACTGCGCGTGCTGGAGCAGACGCCGGACGCCTTCGTGGTGACAAATAACGACGGCGAGATACTTGCGGTCAATCGCGCTTTTGCCGAGATGGTGCAGCTTGGCCGTGCTGAGTTGGCGCTGGGCGAATCTCTCGACCGCTGGCTGGGACGTGCTGGCGTCGACCTCAACGTTCTACTCGCCAACCTGCGCCAACGCGGCAGCGTGCGTCTGTTTTCTACGACGCTGCGCAACCCAAGCGGTGGCAGCATCCCGGTCGAGATCTCGGCAGTCTCCGTGCCGCATAACGAGCTTGGCGGCTTGGGGTTCACCATTCGGGATGTCGGGCGCCGACTGGGTAATGAAGGCGGTCGACACGAGATTCCACAGTCGGCAGAGCAGCTCTCCGAACTCGTCGGTCGTGTGCCATTGCGTGAAATAGTCGGTGAAACCACCGACCTGATCGAAAAACTGGCCATTCAGGCTGCACTGAAGCTGACTCAGGACAACCGCGCCACTGCGGCTGAAATTCTGGGCCTGTCGCGCCAAAGCCTTTACGTCAAGCTGCGGCAGTACGGTATCGGCAACCTCGGTAGCTAGTAGCCCAACCCGCTGACCCCTGGATCCCGGCCTGCGCCGGGTCCTGGCGCCCCCGTAAGTCCTAAATGACCCGCACAACCGTCAACTTTTGTTGACGCACGGCAACCCGCCATGCAAAATCGCCAGCATGGCGCGCCCATCCCTTTCCGCCGTTGCCGAATTGCTGAAACCAATCACCTGGTTTCCGCCGATGTGGGCATTTGCCTGCGGCGTTGTCGCATCCGGCGTCACGCTGGACGGGCAATGGCTGCTGATCGGTGTTGGCATCTTGCTGGCCGGTCCAATGGTGTGCGCTACCAGCCAAGCAGTGAATGATTGGTTTGATCGTCATGTCGACGCTATCAACGAACCACAGCGGCCGATTCCCTCGGGACGTATGCCAGGGCGCTGGGGACTTTACATCGCCCTGATCTGGACTTTGCTCTCGCTGGTGGTAGCTACTGCGCTAGGGCCGTGGGGCTTTGGTGCCGCAATCGCTGGCTTGGTGTTGGCATGGGCGTATAGCGCGCCACCACTACGATTAAAAAATAATGGCTGGTGGGGTAACGCCGCCTGCGGCTTGTCTTACGAAGGCCTGGCTTGGGTGACGGGCGCTGCGGTGATGGCCGGGGGTGCCATGCCCGGTGCGCGCTCGCTGCTGTTGGCGCTGCTGTATAGCATCGCCGCGCACGGCATCATGACCCTGAATGACTTCAAATCAGTTGAAGGCGACCGCCAGATGGGCGTTGG
>JAIXQK010000156.1 GCA_027485795.1 Oxalobacteraceae bacterium | reverse complement strand
GCATCAACGCACCGTTGCCAGTGCGTCTTCATCACCGCTTCAACAAATCATCTCGGTGCTGCGCGAGAGTGGTATCACCCGCATACAGCAAGCGGATAGTGTTTTCCCGCCCGAGTATTGCGACGACTGCGGCGCACCCTTGTTTTGCGATGTGGAAGAAGAGATGGTCCATGCAGAGATGCCGGAAGACGCCGGGCAAAATTCCGGCCACCTGCATTAAGGCGAGCACCCTGCCCTCTGATATACTTGCGGGCTTGTCGGGGCGTAGCGCAGCCTGGTAGCGCACTTGCATGGGGTGCAAGGGGTCGCGAGTTCGAATCCCGCCGCCCCGACCAATCGAATTAAGTAAAAGACCAACCGCGAGGTTGGTCTTTTTGCTTTGGGGGGGTATTGGCAAAGCCTCTAACAATGAAGCCAACGACTCAAGCGGAAGCCTCCGGCGCAGCGGCTCCAGTACTCGCCTCGGTTGACGTCCCAGAGACTATAGTAACGAGCTTACCCATCGCTTGCTCGAAATCCGGAAGTCGATCCCAACCATAGGCCTTTACAAAAGCAATTGCATCTTCAATCTGATCTTTTGAAAACGAAAACAACTCTCCACGAACCACTATTTCTTCTGTTTCAATGTATTCGCCATCTGCGACACCACGAACTCGGACGCCCTCCCAGAATTCCGGGATTACCAACTCATCATCTTCATCATAACGCTTATCTTCTGGAATCAAGTCATAGATACTGCCAGCCCATTGGTAGGCGTATTCGCCAATTTTCCATTCGTCCTGCTCTCGTTCAACGCAAAGTAGCTCTGTCCATGTCGAAGCCATGGATGAATTTTCACGTGATAACAAAATTTTGGGTGGCATCATAAGAAATTCGCACAGAGTATTGATCGGAACGCAATCGGTGATAATGTAAGCCGAATCGCTGCTTGGATTATGCAACTTATAGCGAAAACAGGCAGTAGCGTAGTCGAATGCCAGGGGCATCCCAAATTCGTTCCGCCTAGAAACACCAATCTGACAGAGCTGCTTGAACACCAATAGCGATATTCTGGCGTACTTACTCATCCACTGGTAATACGTCTGCGGGCTGGTGCCGTGCTTGCGACAGACTTCAACCACTCAAATTCCCGCACCATCCTCAGTCGGGATTCCGAAATCTAGCTCTCACTACGTTTGGTGAAGCGTTCAGTTTTATCAGCGGCGTGCCTCAGCTGATCGTCCCTATTGACTCCAAATCAATGATTGCCGACACGAACCACTACGAGCCACCTATCTGGCGACACGTGGCTAAGTTGCTGGATTTAGTTTTTGATTATCGCGCCTCACTTTCTATCAGCCTACAGGTCCCTAGTTCTAGTCCATGCTTGGGAGCCAAAGAATTCAAGGGGTCCAACAATTTCTCGTCTAGCCTCTTTTCGTTTTCAAACTTCCATGTAGACAGCATATGGGCTTTTCCAATTAATTAACATCAACCAAAGTCAACAGTTCTAACTCAGCGAATATTCGTTGGACAAGGTTTTAGCTCATTGAGCACCCCTGATTACTCCAAGCCTCTTGGAAAAGTTACTCCAAGCTTCTTCGCTGATCACCTGATGCCGCACTCTTGGCTGCTCCATCGCTTTTGCAAAATCCGCAAAGGTTTTCCACTCGGTCTGCTTACGTTCTCTTCCAATGGTACGTATAGTTCCCGTTACGTGCTTTACGATTTCATCCTGGAGTGTACGATCAAGACCTACAGCGTCCCGTGATCGAAGGAAACCACGCCCGTTTTTTGTCCATGCCTCGGTATCACCGAGTTTTGGAATCGAGGCTGGGGGGAGTCGCAACCCTGCCAACTCCGATTTCTCAGCGTACTCAGCAAACAAAGACTCTAAAAACATGTCTCGAGCCGCTGCGACAAAAGCTGAAGGTATGCCAGAGTACGAGAGCACAAGCTGTGTCTTGGCTCTTGTCATTGCCACATACAACCTGCACAGGTCTCTAAACGACTCTTCCGGAGGGAGATCAGGATGCGGCAAAATCGCCTCAGAACAATTAACCACGATCACAGCATCAAATTCGAAGCCTTTGGTTTGCTCCAAGTCGGACAAGAATAGTCTCGAGTTTCCCATGTCAGGACTAGAAGCCAGAACTGGTAACCCAAGTTGTCTACCAATGCTCTCAATCGCTGATTGGCCATACCCGCAAAAGACTAGGCATTGCTTTTGGGTCGCTGGGCGGTTCTTTGCATGATCATCCAGAAACCATAGCGCATACTGAATCTCTTCTAATAGAGATCCCGCTTCCAGAAGTAAAGGTTTCGGTGAGGAAAAGTTAGCGAATTCTGGCTCTAGAACTTCGATATCACTCGCACCTTTCGGCATTGCCTCAAGAGCACGCATCAACACTGCATGGGCCGCGGCGAGAATCTGTTTAGAATTTCTATAATTTTGCTTCAGCCGAACAGATCGCCCGACGATATCGATTCCCGCCAGCTTAAGGTCACTCGACTTTGTGTAGATTGTCTGCGCTGAGTCGCCACAAAGTAACAGATCATTTTCACCGGACTGAACTAGTGCACGGATAATCCCCAATTCCATGGTGCCCAGATCCTGAACCTCATCTATAAGTGCCGCTCTGTAGCGGGGCTTCAATCTTTTGATGTGTTGATGAAGAGTAGCGACAATTCCCATATCGTCAATGACACCAACGGCGCTCATCTTCTTCTCCCATCCCTCGAGCCCTTTCAGTACATTGCGTCGAAATCGATCATCCAAGGGCACAATACGACCGATGCGCTCCATACGAAGATACTCATCTCGTTCCTCCGGTGTGAAGCCACTCCGTATGTAATCGAACTCTTGTCGAAGGTAGTCGTTGGCATAAACTCTGCGTGCATTCAGTGTCTGAAGGACTTCGAACATGACGTCTGCGTCATAATTATTGTTTTCGCAGTTGAAAAATTCATGCCACACCTCATCAACGTGTTCCGGAATCGCGTAACGGTTTTTAGCAATACTACTCTTCGTATAGTAGTCTCGGTTACCTGGTTCCAACTCGGTTAGTAGGTCGAAGCAAAGATCAAATATCGAGGTAACCTTAATATTTTTAGGACGAGTCGGTCCGCGCTGAGCGTCGATCAACTTATCGATAAGTGAAGCAAGCGCCGCACTAAGCGTCACCACAAGCACTGACTCCGTTGAATACAAGTCGGCAAGACGAAGCGCGCGGTGAACAACCACACAGGTCTTACCCGATCCGCTAACGCCTGTCAGCCTCGCCGATCCGCTGAAGTCACGTTCAACGTACTCCCGCTGCGCTGGATGCAAGTAAAGCATCCACTTCTCAAATGAAGCAGTTTCAACAAAGTGCTGGAAAAGCTGGGGATCAACGTCGCTTAACAGAATTGCTGCATCGCTGGACTGTACAGTCTGCAAAGCCTCTGGTGGTAAGTCTTCAATCCGCTGCGAGCGATGAACGAATAAGTCAACGTGCTTCTGGGCATTAACTGTATCTCCCGAGCGCAATGAGAGCAGGACGCCTAGAACGGCATTTTGATGTTCGAATTCGCCACACAGCATCGAAACAGACATAATTTCGTCATCAGTGGCGACTGATTCAATACGCTGAATATCTTCTACAACGTCTTTCTGTAGTCCATCAAGAAGGGGGCGAACATAGCGTGGATGAAGCTGATTGATTAGCGGTCCTGTACTCCAGTCGCTTTCGCTGTGAATCGCCATTCTTCCTACCGCACGTCCAGACGTAGCTCTTACTTTCTCCAAAACCACAGTTTGACCTTCCCAAGCTGCCAAGAAATCCAGCCCTCTATTCCGATCCAGCCACCGATCGACTGCATCGTGGTCGCCCGCATAAAGGAAGATACAGAGTCCATTGTTGACGACAGTAACAAGCCTCGCGAAACCAGTAAGGTCATACTTGATACAGTGAGCTATTCGATTCTCGCCATGATTCGTCAAAGGAACGCCGATAAATGTGTTTTCTAAATCCGCACCATCCATATTGGCTCGGCCCCAGATAGCCTGAACATTCTGAGCAGCCTTTTGGAATCTTCCGCCTTTCTGGTAGAGATCCCTAAGTGATAAAGGGAACTCATCCCCTTGCATGAATTTCATTTATCGCAGTCCTATTTGATTATTTGTCAGCCAAACCAAGAATGTGTATTTGCCAAATTTTTCGCTTTGGTTCTTAGGGTCGTGTTATGTGTCCGAATTCTGAATTGAACATCTCGAACTAGTGCGAATAAATTCGCCGACAAATGCTTTTTGAACAAATCACTTAATCTAAACAGTGGCAGAGAATACAGAGCGTTTGAAGGTGTCTATCGACGTTAGAATTATATCTTTCTTGAAAGCAAAGGAAGTTATAACGATAGCAATATATGACGCAGGATACCGACAAGTTTGTACAAAATCTCATTAAGTCGGTCAGACCGGGCGGCCAGATCATTTTTGTCGAATACAGAGCCAATGACAGAAAAGTACCCATCAAACCACCGCACACGATGACAGTTGATCAAGTACGAAAAGAGGCAGAAGACATCGGGTTACGATTCGACCGCACGGATTCCAGTTTGCCTTGGCAGCATATGATTTTTTTCGAACGCCTGATGCTTCCTCAAAATAGTGATTGCCCTCCTGAGAAAGAATTAAACTGTCATGGATAACCATCGAACGACGCGCAGGCGCTTACTATACGTTTCCGGCGGCGTGTTTTTGCAGCTGGGCTTGTTAGCACCCACCGTTCTCACCACCCAAAAATCATGGGCACAACGATCCGCCACGCCAGCCTGTAGTAGACCAACGCTGCCACAGATTGCTGGGCCATTTTTTATGCCGCAATCACCGGAGCGTAGCAGCCTCATTGAACCCGGGATGACAGCAAGTCGAATGCGGCTGCGAGGCCAAGTGGTTGATGCAAACTGCCGACCTGTACCCGGGGTGCTCATCGATTTCTGGCAGTGTGATGATAAAGGTGAGTACGATAATCAGGGATACCGACTACGAGGACATCAATTCGCCAATCAGAATGGGCAGTTCGTGCTCGATACATTGGTACCGGGAGCCTACCCTGGACGGACGCCACACTTGCATGTCAGGGTTCAGCGCAAAGGCGGCCCGGTCTTGACAACCCAACTTTATTTGCCTGGTCATCCGGGTAACTCCAATGATTTCTTGTTTGATCCGCGATTACTCATTGAGGCGCGTGGGCATGAATACTATTTTCAATTCGTTCTGCCGGCGTAGAGTCCGTTCAGCATCTGCTGAGTGCCCGGCGCAAGTTATGTTTGACATGACTGCCGTTTGAAGCCGGTACGTTCCAAACTTGATTTTGCTACCTGCAGAAAAAGCGGGTTCTAACAGCATCGAAAATCGGACATCATGCCCGAAAGTTATCAATTTTATTATGCGGTTTATTACACAAATTGATTTTTCTGCTGCAATACATTGATATCAAATAAGTTTTCACGCGCCTGGCTTTCTATTAATCCGCAGGTCCCTGGTTCGAGTCCAGGTCGGGGAGCCAGAATTCAGAAGCCCGCAGACGAAAGTTTGCGGGCTTCTTCGCGTTTCAGTGTCTTGATAATTCAAACTAAAGCAGTCGGCACCAACGATGGGTTCTCTTTGAATTTCATCTCACCTTGCCAGCCTTCCAAAGCCTCCTGCATTCGCAGCGAGCTTTCAGGTGAACCACCCACCACCTTTGACACTCTTACCGCCATTTCTGCAGTCAATCCCCGCTTTTCGTGAAGAAGCTCAGACGCCGTCAAACGGCTGACACCCAAGTGGCTAGCAAGCACTGCCTGCGTAACCCCTAGCTCGGGCATGACATCCTCTCTCAACACTGCACCTGGATGAGTTGGTCTGCGGCTGGGACTTCTCATTGAAGCACCCATCAGTGATACTCCTCCAAATTTACATTGATAGCATCCAGACCGTCGAACTCAAATGTGATTCGCCAATTGCCAGTCAACTTGCGCCATCTGTGAGCAGGTGCTTGCGGGTGATACGACTGTAGCCCTGTGTGCCTGTGAATTGCGCTAACTCTGCGAGTAATTCGCTGTTACGGTTGTGTTCCATACCTAATCTCCAAGTTGCTATTCTGGAAATTAGTATTTGTTCTATTTTGGCAATGGACAACCGGCATTGACCACGGAAAGCCGTCTCAAACCCCGTTTATCTCAAAACCTCATGACTTTTTCGGACTTGGTTCCGAGCCGTGAAATCGCTGGTTTCTGCAAAACAGGCTTTGAACCAAGCTGAATGAAATTTCGTTGTTCAGAGTGCTATGGCCTTCAGCCGGTGATGAACACGTTGAGCCTGGTTGCGATTCGTTCACGACGCACTTCAAGGAACTTCTTGTAGGCGGGGGTGTCGAGCAGCTCTGGATCAAGCGGTATCTCTTGGACGCTGAACCCCTCTTCGCCGCTCTTTGCTGCAAAAAAGGCAAGGTACTCTTTTGGTGGCTTGTCGCTGATGACTCGGTTGGTCTTGCCACCAATGAAGGCCAAGTTGGCTATATCGTCGGCCTCTCGCGAAATCACGCCCGCCTTGGTGAGCACAGCCTTTGGGAAAATATGGTGGAACTGAAGGAGATGTTGAACGCCATTGTGGTCAAGTGCAATCGTCAGATTGGAATGCCAGTCTTTTGCGCCAGCCGACCGGAAGGCCAAGAACATGGTTTTGAACAATGCACTACGCTGGTTTCTACCAGATAGCTCCTCAGGGGAAATTTCGAGCCTGCCAACCTGTGAGCGCAGGCGGTCTATCAGGTCCTGGATGGTGCCCCCATCTCGAATCGAAGCAATGTCCTGGTCGAGCAACGTCTCACTAGAACCGCGCGAGAACCTGCCTTTGGCATTTGCTGCCAGCACCCAATACCGCAGTAACTTGGACTCATCCGCTGAAATTTGGTAGTTGCGCTTGTGACCGAAATACGAAATGGCCACCACCATGAACGGCGAAGACAGCAAGGCTGGGCTGTCAATACCGACGTTGTTCTTGAGAAAATTCATGGCGAAGTTCATGCCTTCGCATGCTTCACTCCACGCTTTTTGAAGCCGGGTGATGTCAAGCGAGCTCACCGTCTTGAAGCGAGATTGTCCAGTGGCCATTGCCACCATATTCTTCAAGTGGATACCCAATTCAAGGTCAAATCCGACTTCTTTGCATTTGCCTTGGAAGGCTTGAAAGGTATGAAGTGAGTTTTTCCAATTTGCCGTTATTTGGGCCAGCGCAAGATCCGAGCTTCGAAGCTTTGCGCCAAGTGAGTTGACGCGCACAAAGATCTCAGTAACCTCGTCATACGAAAGCGTCCGCTCGAGAACGTCCATGCGGTAAACATATTTTTTTACGGCCCTAAGACGATCAAGCCGCTGCCCATAAAGGTCTGCACGAGGGTCATCAAAAGAGGGCACTCCAGCCCGTTTGAGGAATTCGGTGTTGCTGGTGCTCTTGAAAACTTCTGATACTTTGACCCAGCACGGACTACTTTCCAACTTGCGGGTCGACACAACGAAGGTCATTTGGTTAAAACGCTGCTGGAGTTCATCCTCAGAAGCGTCCTCCTGATCGGGCTCGGTGTCATCAACGTCACTTTCCTCATTGATTTCCATGAAGCCCTGAAGCTCGTTGGGGTGTTCAAGGTTGAAAAGAATTTCAATCGGGCGCTTTCTGCCGCGAACATTCACAGGCTCACCCCGAATCACAGCCGAAAGTGATGTGAGCCGCTGCTGCCCATCCAAAAGCAATCGTGTTGTTTTGTAGGGGTTGCTTTGTTGGCCAACTGCCATCACCTGCAATGGCACGTCTTCATCTGTTTCCCAAAGCAAGATCGCCCCAGAGGGGTAGCCACGATAGAGGGAGTCAAGCAAATCACGAACTCTGGTGGAGCGCCAAACGTACTGTCGCTGCATCTCAGGCAAACGCAGCTCGCCTCGTTCAATCATTCCGACAAGTTCTTCAACTGATGCTTCTGCTTTGGCCATATAAATTTCTTAAAATTTCGTAAATCAATGAAACTACTAGTTGACTTGAATCACCCAATCGGCGCAAAGTGTCTACTCTTGAAGTAAATGTGTTTGAACAGTTTCAAGATTAAATATTCCAAATTAGGTATGACTTGAGCTCAGAATATGCTTCGCCGCCTCTGCATTTGTCAGTATTTTCCAGCTCCATCGATAGGATGAGTATAAAAATGAGGTGCCATATGCCTCCGTGAGTTTGGCCTCAATCAAAAACTTTGTCCCAATGGGATGGTTTCGTCGCATTGAGCCAGAGCATTCCACTTTCAAGTTTGTATCCAAGCCCTGTCCTGGTAGTGGTCGGGCAGGCGGTGCGCCAGTTGAACCTTCCCTGGCACCGCTGTAGGTTTCTATTACGATTTTTCTGTAATTACTCATAAAAACCCTTCTATGAAACATTTTGGTACAAGCACGTCAAGCCTATTCGAGATTTAAGCTTTGTGCTTGGCAAGTAACTCATCCAAGGGACTGCCTTTAGAAATAAATGGAGTCACAACTTCCGTAGAAAGAGCGATGACCAATTCATTTCGTTTGATTGCAGACACACGGGTAACTCGTGGTGTATCAGCACCAAACGCGCTGATGATGAGTAAGCGCCCATTCGCGAACGCATCTTGTTCTTCTTTGGCTAAGCGATAGCCGCTAGCAGAAAAACAGCGAGCCAGCACCTTTACTGCGTGACCATTGCGGCGAAGCAGTGAGCGGAGCACTTGCTGTTCGAGCGGTGAGTGGAAGCCACTGACGATTACGCGACCGGCCTTGACCCACTGCGGGACGCGCTCGAGGGTTGCAAGCAAGACATTGCCGGGGCATTCTCGGGAGGCGACGAGGCCAAGCAGCGGCTCACCTAGAAGCGCCGCACCGCCAGCGCCCACTATTCGCGCGTCATTTTCAGGCCCGACACGCAGGGTACAGAGATCATGCGAGGTGATGATTGCAGTCTTCATTCTTCTTCGTCAACTGCGCCCATGCGGTACTTGATGTCGTAGTTGATGATGAAGTCTGTTTCGTCATCACTCAGCGAAAAATGCTTCTGCAGCGCCAGATCAATCTTATCTATTACGGTTTTTGACTTTCTAGGAAAAAATTCATCATAAATAACTTTACCCGTCTTCTTATAATTAGCTTCTTTGCGATTCTTGTTAAGCTCCAAATCTGACATTAAGGTTTTTGCTAGCGTCTTAAGTTCACTGGCGATCGCTGAACTTAATTTATTTGCTCCTAATGGAAACGAAGTAATTTCGTGCTTTCCGCAATGATATCCTTCGAAAGATGAGTGCCACCACATAAAAAAGAGGTTTGAGTTGAGCACTGAAATTATCGAATCATTCAGTTCTGATTCAACTGCCGCATAAGGTTTGTAGTCCTCTGACTTCTTTTCGCCATCAGTCTCATTCCAGAAAAATGGCACGAAATTTAGCGCTTTGACGTAGTTATATGGAATGCGGTGAATATAGAAACCGGGAGATACTCGTGATTCCTTAATCGACCCAGCAGAATATGATCGAAGTTTATTTAAAACCGATGAATGGATCTGACATGAAATCTTTTCCAAACTTCCGCCGCTAGGTGAGTAATTTGCAGGCCCGTAGGATAACGACTGGAAAAGTTGATCTCGAAATGTTCCAAACCATCTTTGATATGTGCTTGTGATGAATTTCGGTGTTTCGCGATTGCTCCGTATGACTATGGTTAGACGTTGCTTTGCTCCTTCAAACAACCTGCTTGGATAAACATCAAAGTGACTTAAAGCAAGGAACTCCTTACCGTTATTGAGCAATCTTTGAATGGGACGCATCCGTTCAGTAGCAAATACACTTAACGGCACAATCAATCCTAAGTACCCTTTTTTAGCATTGCCTATTTGCATTGCGCGCTCGCTAACAGGTGCGTAGAGGTTGCCGCAGTCTAAAGTCTTAAAATCTGCTCTAATTTGATAATCGTCGATTTTGTGTATTTCTATATATGGTGGATTTCCAATCACTACGTCGAAGCCACCATCACGCATCACACCATAAAACTCGGCGAACCAATGAAGAGGCTGGTGGCTGGTGCGCCAGGCAGTGAACTGATCAATATTTTGCGGGTTGATACCATAGTCCTGAGCAAGGTAGCGATCCAGTTCTAGGCTCAGGCCATTCAGCTTGTCGCGCAGCTTGCGTTTATCATCAGGTGTGACCTTGCCGCCATGTACGGTCTGCTGCTGCCGGAAGAAATCAAAGGCATCAGCCAGGTCAGCGGTGCTGGCCTTAATTTCGGCCCGATGAGTCTGGTCACTGGCAAGCGTGTTCGCTGAGTCGAACTGCGACTCTGTTGCATAGCCGACCAACGTATTGCCAGCACGAATATTGAAGTCGATGTCGGGCAGGGGTTCCAGTTCCCGTCCGGCGTCAACTTGCGACACCAGCTTAAGGAATAGGCGCAACTTACAGATTTCAACCGCTTCGGCCATGATGTCCACGCCGAATAGGTTGTGCAAGATGATGTTTTTGTAGATGAAGTAGCTGCGCGAATGATGGTGCCCGACTTCCTCCAATACTTTTATGAAATCGGATTCGCCCGGTTTGCCGAGCTTTTTCGCATCCTCTACAAAGCCCTCCATTCTGTCTAGGCAAGCTTCGTAGAGCGGTTCGAGAACGTTGAGCGCGGCGAACAGAAAGGCGCCCGAGCCGCACGTAGGGTCAAGGATAGCGATGCCGTGGCGGAATTTTTCGTTGGCTCGCTCCGGCACGCGCCCAACAATGGCCTGCCAAATAGCGCGTAAGAGATCAGGGCTAGTGCAGTTGTCGATCACGTCCTGCATGAACTGACGGATGTCGAGATTAAGCGTGACGAGGTCGTCTGCGCTTTTTACCTCTCCATTCGTTAGCTTGTCGCGAACGTCTATACAGCGGCTGCGGCGATCCACATACTCGCGCCAAGTTTCTGTGGGCAGCGTGCCTCGCTGTGTTTGGCCATTCGAGGATGTAATGTGGAAGACGGCCTCCCCCAAGTTATAGCGGCGCTCGAACATACGCGCCTTTGGATCGTTCATGCCCGTTTGCACGAAATCGGGCAACAAAGCGACTGGCACCAGTTGGCCTTTGGGGTCTATTACACCGGTTTTCATCGCGGGGTATATGTAGCGGTCTGGGTCGGTTTTAAGTAGCGACCAGACGGATAAATCGCCCTCGAAGGCTACTTTGCAGCGCTCCCGTGCCTGATCAAGCAGGTGAGGGATGACGGTGTTTTTGCTGATGTACTCGGTGATATCCTCTTTGGTGTAGTACGCCCCCATCTGCTTCTGGTTGATGTACTTCTCAAAGATGTAGCCCAGCACATCTGGATTGATCTCGCTGCCCGAAGACAGCGGCCGGTCGTCAAGGTGCCAGTCGTAAGCATCAAAAAACTTAAAAAGGCGCTGAAAGGCTTCGTCTGGGATTTCGATGTCGGGGTTGGCAACCTCGAGTTCATGCACGTCGAAAAGTCCGCCGTTAAGGTAGGGCACGTCACCGATCAGCTTTGACAGATCAGTGACACGAGTCCTTTTGTGTTGCCCCAGTCCTTCATGGAAAAGGCGACGAAGGAACTGGCGATAAAAGGTATGAAACTTGCCTTTACCTGCCTGCTGTCGCACTGCTTCCATTCGGTCCGAAAGATAGTTTGGGTTGCCATCCAGAAAGCCTTTTTGCTGGATGAAATACACAAACATTAGGCGGTTAAGCATCAGCGAGGCGTACCAAGCCTGGTCCGTCTCGGAATCTATACCTTCAATGAAATCTGAAAAAGCTTGGTGCTCGGTCTTGAAGTGGTCATAGAAGCGCTTCGAAACACGGTCACGATCAAAGGCGCTACGCAAGCCCTTGATGACGTCGGTCAGAGTAATAGCCTCTTCCTCTTCAAGGGACCAGACGATTTGATTTAGCTTTTGGCGTAATGCCTCGCCGCTGGTACCTTTATGCCACGTGTGGGTTCTGGTGGCTGCTGGTTGGCCAGGGACGCGAGCTACCCATAGCCAGGTCATTACTTTCTGAGAAGTATCGGTGAAAATTAGTAAATGCTCATAAGACAGCTTCGTAGCCTCTTTCTCTATTTTCAGGAGCGTAGCTCTAGGTGGAACAGACCCCAAGGCATCTGGTGAGCACATAAACACAGCGACACCGCGTTTGTGTGCAACTTGCGTTAACGTGAAGGTATGACCATTGACCGGTACAGGCTGTTCCCGCAGGTTGGGTTTGTCCCAGCCAAGTTCATTGACAAATAAGCGGCTAAGTTGAAACTCATTCAGGAGTTTTTGAAATTGAGCGGCGTCTATGGTCATTTTTATCTTTGTTGTTATGCACGTGATCAAGCCAAGCCCATGCTGCAGATCAACTTGGATTCTCGATTGGCTTCTTGTTCATCTATCAAGCACAGGCGACCGTCTTCTCGCAATGAAAGTACGAGATCAACCAACTCCTGGTCTGCAAGGCCTGTTTTAATTTGGCGATTCAGTGTGTCAGTCGCTGTCTGGTACAGGGGGAATCTGTAAATATCCTCCAGCGTTCGTTCGATTCGCCTTACATGCTCATCCGTAATAAAAAGATCCCGAGCATTTCCTAATTTATCGCGGTAACGCTTGATTCGTTCGTAGGTCTTGAAACGAGCTCCAGACGGACGCCCCAAAGCACCGCCAAATGATTTCTCTTCTTGAATAATGTGCGCCAAGCCCTTTTGTGTAAGGGAATGGTGATGTTCAGTGCGTGGCAGTGCTTCGGTATTGGGAGCACATGCTGCTGCACGCAAGATTGTCAGTTGTGACTGCGTGACTGACTCGCCAGCTCCATTAATCCAAGCCAGCGCATCATTGCCCTGCGCAGTACGCATGTAGACCAAGGCTCCCTTCGGGGCCTTTGGCGTTTCGACGTGAGCCTTGGTGGCGTATGCGACATCAGGCATGGCTTCGATGGTCGAGGCAATAGCGGGATCTGCATCTATAGCGTTTTTCCAGATTTGGTAGGCATAAGAAGCCAAGTCCACTTCGTTATCCCCATCGTCATCAAGAATTCCGCTCTTTTCGGTATACAGATCTCGTATGGATTGCTCGTTTGTTTCGTCATCAAAGAAGGTCTCATCGGATCCAACTACTTCGCCTTGCTCTTTGAGGCGTTTGCGAACACGGGCTCGCAATTGAAGTAGGGTCTCAACGCCATCTGCCGGAACAAATGAGTAGCAGAAAATTTCATCCGCCTTTTGACCAATTCGGTCTACACGACCAGCGCGTTGAATAAGTCTGATGATGGCCCAAGGTAAATCGTAGTTAACGACTATGTGCGCATCTTGAAGGTTCTGGCCTTCGGAGAGCACGTCGGTGGCTATCAATACGCGCAGCCTATCGCCTGATTTGATGGTGTCCAGCTTCTTATTTGATTCTGGTGAGAATCGCCAGGCAAGGCTGGTAGGGTCACCTGTGTTTCCAGTTGCGTCTTCGATTTGCTTAACGCCCATTGCAGCCAATTGAGTCTTTACATAGCGCGCGGTATCGGCGAATTGTGTGAAGACTAAAATTTTCTCCTTGCTATGTGTGGTGCGAACCAATTTTGCTAGCTCGGCGAGTTTTGAATCTCTGGCTGGATCCCAGTCGCCACAATGTTGCAAAACAGCCATGAGGCTTAGTGCATCTGCCTGCAAGTCCTTAAATAGATCGTCCATGAACAAAGAGCTAGGCAGCCATTTAAAGCGCTTCTTAAAAGGCCCCGAGTAAGCCTGATACGCTTTGGCGGCACGGGCACGGAAGGCATCCTCTGTGCGCAGGGACGTTATTATGTTGGTTACGACCTCTTGATCGCCTGATTCTTCTTCATCGTCCGCTCCAGCCAAAATATCGTCTGGATCCTCATCGTGTGTTTGGGTGTCCAGGAGTTCGGCCCCCTGTGTGCCCAATGGGATATCCAGACCATTTTCAATCGCATGCATTACGATAAAGTTTCGCAAGACATGTCTCTCAATTGAGAGTAAAAAGGCGGGGCCTGCGCTTTCGAGTCGTTTGAATAAATTCGTACGGCAAAATCCCATCAATCGTGTGCCTGCACGCGAAAGGCCCTCAATGACATGCGCTTGATTTGGTGTTGGGGGTGATTTTGGATTGTTTGCGACGTAATTACCCAGCCCATATCGGGGCAATGCCAAGGCGTTGATAGCGTCGACCACTGTCGTTGAGTAAAAGCGCGCGTAAGGATCTGACCTGTCTGCCCCTTTGATAGAGAACTTCAAATTTTTAGGGATTCGCTTCGGAAAATACGATTTAGTTCCATCTGGGAACAGCAGGTACTTCCCACGTTCATCGCTTTTTGCATAGTGCTGCATGATGAAGCCTCGTGTACGGCGTACCATGTAGAGGCGCATCAAGTCGCGCCAATCGTCTGCATCATCACTCTTTTCAAAAGCTGCAAGCGATCGTACTGCACACTGATGCCGTCGAATGAATTCATGCTCTCCGCCGAGGTGGCTAATTAACTTCTCTGGCCGAATACCAATGTCGGCATCTTCTCTGAGAAACAAAGAGAGTTGCGATGAGAGATCAATGTATGTTTTGTTGTACGGAGTGGCAGACAGAAGAATGCATAGGCTGTCGTTCCGCTCTATGTATTCCCGGATTGCCTTGTAGCGCTTGCCTTCTTTGTTGCGCAAGTTGTGCGATTCATCAACCAACACGACCCGGTAGCGACGTGTCTTTTCTGGCAGCTCTGCCATTGTTTTCGATAGCGAAAGAACTTTGGCTTGAAGTCTGTAGCGAAAGACGTAGTCTTCCCACATTGGAACCAGGTTTTTAGGACAAAGGATCAGCGTCTCGGTTTGATGGTCTTCTTCAAAAACCTTGGCAAGCGCAGTTGCCATCATTGACTTGCCCAGACCGACGACGTCGCCTATGAGCACTCCGCCCCTTTTATTCAAATGGTGGGCAGCAATCTTTACCGCCGCAACCTGGAAATCAAAAAGCTCTTTGCCGAATATTTTTGGAATCGTGAATTCGGAGAGTCCAGCGCGCGCCTCTTGCGCCAAGTGATAAGCGATCTTTAAATAGACATGGTACGGAGGAATAAGTCGCTCACCAGCCCAACTTTCGTCAATGATGTCGGCCAACTCCTTTGAAATATCGACGCACCATCGATCTTTCCATCGATCTTCAAACCAATCGACTAGCTTGTTGCATGCATCATGCTCTAAGACGTCGACATTGAGTTCGCCCTGCTTAGCCAAGCCAGCCAGGGTCAAATTCGAGCTCCCTAAAAATCCTGTGACCGGATTGTTTGCATCGTTTCGGTGAAGTAAATAGAGTTTTGCGTGCAGGGGATGACGCAGGTAGACCCTGACAACCAGCTTCTTGCTTCTGATTTGATTGGACAGTTGCTGAAGTGAAGCTTCGTCATCGTTTGTCGGCACACCGAACGTCAATTGCTGCTTGAACTCTTCTGCAATACGGCGTTTTTCACGAACTGCCGTCTGATTATCTAGGCCATCATCGTCCTCACGTTGGCGTAGCGAATGCCTTAGCTCATCGCTTTGGGATACATGCATTCCAACCAGCAATCTGCAGCAATTGCCATCGCCACCGTCCCATTTTTCAACATGCGGCGACAGATGCCTCCAACCTCTCAAATTGAAGTAGCCCACACAGAAGTCGGCGCGTTCAGCAACCTTCATTGTCTCCTCTAGCGCGGGAAGGAGTTGCTTTTCAATGTTGTCGAATATTCTTGGCATAGTTTTTTTGAGGTTTAGCTTAGGACTTCAGGTCGCGTGCCACCCGATGCCTGAATTTAGGGATAAGCAATCCAAACATCGAGGTCTGGTCACTTCAACCGCCAAGAACCTGCGACCTTTAACCCGAGCAGATTTACTTTTTGAGCGAGTCGATAAATCGTCTTCTCTTCTAACTTGAGGAATTCGGTAACGTCTCGAAAGGTCTAGGCGGTAGCCGGCAACTTAGCCACCATCGCTTTCCCAAAAAATATCACTTTCAGTATATTAGATGGCAGGAAAGATTTGTCCAATCTAACCCAGAGCCGAGCATAGAAGCGCAGAGGCTCATTTGATGAGCCTTCGGTATGCAAGAATGATCCAGGTTCAAAGCATCATCAGATTTTTACGCAGCCTCAAAGTATTGTCTTTATGAAAACACCGCCGTTCGCTAAGTCTGAGATTTATAGCGATAATGATGGGGTTATGGCGCACAAATCGATACCAAAATGACTACATTTGTCCCACCCTCGAATACACCAGCCAGCAATGAAGCCGAGACCGCTGAAATTATTGCTATATTGAGAACGCTGCTACCACTGAGCAAAAAAAAGATTGACCAAAAGTTCGCTGAGGAAATCGATCGGAAGGTGAATCTGCTTGCAATAAAACTTCAAAAAGAAACCGATGAAGTACTTGCGTATCAGTGTCTAGGGCTTATTGGTTTGGCGATAGTTAAAGGAAGCAAGTCTGCAGCCAAGCAAAAAATCCGACCGCTACGGTGGATTGATACTGCTCCACCCGCTTTGAACACCTTAGCTAACGATGACGAGCGGATTGGTGCTATCAAACTTTTTGGACCATTAAAAGCAAGCTGGAAGATTTCTTATGCCCTGAGAGAAGCAATAAATACACAAACAAGCAAAGCACTTGCCAACGAACTCGTAAAATTAGCCATCGCGTCCAGCACTACATATGCTGATTTAGTCAAGGAACTGTCGAGCATAATTCGGGCGGAGCAAACAACCGATCTTGATCACGTTAATCAAGTACTCAAATCAGTAGCTAAGTTATTGCCATCGCGCGAAATCGAATCAGGTGGTTATTTTGAGGAGGAGTTTTGTGATTTGGCTTCGTCGGTAGTCGACCTTAGTCAAAAAAATCACTCTTCTTCGAAAGTCATTATCGAAATTCAAAAATCTACGTTCGGGATTTTAGAAACGATAAGTTCTCGCGAGCCGACAGTACTGCTTAGAGAAAAAACTCTTCAGGGCCTAACAATCCTCTCGAAGCAACCTGGAGGTTTACCAAAACTGCTTCAAAAAAATCTTTACCCTCTAAGCTCTCGAATAGTCAGTATCTTACTACAGCACGTAAAAATGTATGGAATGAACAATACTGCCGAGGTCAGACAGCTTTTGGAATTCGCCTCTCATTGCTTACCAATAGAAAAAGCTTCGGCAAAATTCATATCCGATCGAGAGCTAGTTAAAGCCATCCTTTTTCCGACAAAAGATCCTTCGATTGAAGGTAGCGATGAACTATCTGCTCATTCTGGAATTCAAGAACAGATAGCAGCCCTTTTAATTTCTTGGTATCGGTACTGCTCCGATCTCCCGGATCAGTCTGTCGCAAATGAAGTGAACTCTTTAATTTATCTAGTTGCCAGCAAAGCGAAAATAGAAATGTATGGATCAAAAGGCGATTTAGTTCCGTATCAACCGCTTCAACATTTCCTTGGAGATAGCAGCTCCCAACCACCCAATAACGTCCGAATTGAAATACCTGGCGTTACCTTAACGAGAAGCGATAATTCCCAAAGAGTTCTGACTCGTGCATTGGTCTTCCCAGTGAACTGAAAGGTGATTTTGTGGACGCTCTATGCATTGATTTCGGGACCAGTTCTATTAGAGCCGCAATACGTAGACAAAAGGATTCGGTGTCGCATCCGCTTCCAATTGCGCCAGGAAGCCAAATTGATAATGCATCTATTCCTAGCGCTATCTTTATTCCAATTGCTGGCGACAAGATTTTTTTTGGTGTCAAAGCACTTGAGGCAGGTCTCACTGCCCAGCCACGATTGCTTTTTGAATCAAGCCCGAAATCCTGGCTCAGTCCAACAAACATCTCTCAGGTACATAAGTCGGAAGTGAGTCGCGCACCTTTCTCGCGATTTCAACTAATCGCTGGTTTACTGGCGGTAGCAGTACAAGATTCCGTAGTGGCAGCTAAACATATTTTTAAGGTAAAAACCAACACTCTCTCATTTCGCATAAGTCATCCCGTCTGGAGCACCTCGGATCGACAAAGAATAGCCTCTATTTACGATCAACTTAGCCATATTGCATTCAGCGCTAATGGGACAGCGATAACCCATGAGATGAGTACTGATCAGTTTATGCACTGGTATAAAAAAGTAAGTCAAACGTCTGGAAAACTAACTTTCGATGTAGACGTTGAAGAACCTGTCGCTGCTGCGCTTGAGTTACTTCCGGATCCCTCCCCAAACAACCGTAGCGCAACTTTAGTGGTGGACGTTGGTGCGGGCACTATCGACCTCGGTCTATTTGTGTCTGTTTTGCCAGATGACTATTCGAAGGTGACTCGAAAGCTTATCCCGATGACACCTGCACGTAGCTTGTTCGGTGCGGGCGATGAAATCGACGACGCTCTAATAAAATTAGTCACAAAAAGACTCGGCCAAAATGGCAGCGTTGATCTTTTAGTACTGAAAAATGATATTCGCCGATCCAAAGAAACGCTTTTCGAGACGGGCAGTCTGGTTTTCCGAAATGTACAAATTTCGCGAGAAGAACTCGTTCGCACAGACAAACTCCAAAAAATGGCGGCGGGTTTAAAAGCTGCAATCAAAGAAATGCTTGAGGACGCGGCTTCCCAGTTTAAAACACAACTTCAGACTTCAAATCACGGAATTTCTCATCTCGATGTGGTTTTCGCAGGCGGTGGCGCAAATCTTCAATTCTTAAGAAAAATTGTCGGCAGTGTTGTCGCAATGGGCGATACACAGTTAACTTCATCACAGACCGAGGTGACTACACCAAGAGGTTTTGAAGTTGATGCATCGCGCGCTCGTATGGCAGTTGCATTAGGCGGCACCACGCCAGCTGCGGACTGGCCCAGCACTGAGATGCAGCAACCTAAAATACGGTCACTTTCAACGCCACTTTAAATTTTGTCGATCGTTTTGCAAATTTAGCTAAGGCGCCTATCAAATTGCAATACCAGTATTGCTAAATTTTAATAGCCATACGATTGTATAAATTCAACAAAAGAATCCATATGTTCTTCGCTTAACGATTTTGGCTCTTCCTCAAACTGCTCAAAAAAATCTTCAATAAGATTTTTTGAGAATTCACTTTTGTTAGCCACTAACTCTGAAAAATTTCCCCACCATTCAATAACCATAAAATCTTTTGAAATATCATTTATTTTATTTTTTAATTGGTCTGTTAATCCGTCTCTTTGAACATTGTCTAAAACAGGGGTTATTTTACTCTCGTAATTTTCTATGTCTGCAGCATCAAGTTCAAAAATTTGTGGCTCAGCCTTTTTTATGAAAAAAACTAAGTCTTGAATTGTCTCAAACCACATAAAAACCCTTTCGGAATCCAGCACAAAAGAGCCACCCGAAAATAACCCATAGTTAGCAAAACGAGGATCACGGCTCATGGCTGCATCACCAAGTTTTATTGCTTTTTCTTTATCCACGATAATCCTTTCAATATGAATCGCCTTGAACGATTTTATAAAATTGATCAGCTTCTTCAAGATCGAAAAATCGTTAGTCGCGACGATTTTCTCTCATTGCTTGAAGTCTCCCTCGCCACCTTCAAGCGCGATCTCGAGTACATGCGGGATCGGTTTAACGCTCCTGTAATCTACGACGCTGACCTTCGGGGATATCGCTACGAGAGCACTACCTCAAGCAAAAGCAAATTCTCACTCCCTGGTCTTTGGTTTACTGAGCAAGAGATCTTTGCCCTCATCACAATGCAGCAGCTACTCGAGAATCTTGATCAGGGCAGCATCATCGGTCCCCATATCCAGCCTTTCCTTTCCCGCCTCGATGCTGTCATTGGCGAAGGCGAATCGTCATCTAAAGAAATCCGCAAACGCATCAAGCTCGTGGAAATGGGCCGACGCGTCCAAGGCAGCCACTTCTTCTCCGAAGTGGGTGTTGCTCTCTTCAAGCGCCAGCGCATCGAAATTCAGTACTATGCCCGCGCTAGTAACGAAATCACCCTTCGAGAAATCTCTCCCCAACGTCTCATCCACTACCGCGACAACTGGTACCTAGACGCCTGGTGCCACATGCGTGATGGACTACGCGGCTTCTCTCTGGACGGAATACGCGCCATCACAACTGTTGGCAAGAAAGCGATCGAGGTGCCTATTAAATCGCTAGATCAGTTTCTTGCTGCCAGCTACGGCATCTTCGCCGGTGAATCCAAACATACTGCCAGGCTCAAATTCACGCCGGAGCGCGCCCGCTGGGTAGCTGCTGAGCTTTGGCACCCTGACCAGAAAGGCTCATTTGATGCGTCTGGCGCGTATATCCTTGAATTTCCCTACGCCGATGACCGTGAGCTGCTGCTCGATATTGCCAAACATGGTGCCGCGGTTGAGGTCCTCGCTCCTAAAGCCCTTCGGGACAAAATACGCAAAGAGCATGAGGCGGCTTTCCAGCAGTACACCTCCTAACTTAAATCGCGTCCCAGTCTCCTAGCGCTTCCATCTCTATACGGTCTTTCGGGCAAATCGGTGGCCCGTAATGCAGGAATTCCCGCAGCATCGGAACCGTAAATCCACATCGCACACATTTCGCCCTCGGCCGCGGCGCTCGTGCTGCCGCCTTCTTTGGAACAGATAACCGCGCATGCGGGTAAGCCCCAAGTTTTGCTGCAATATCTTTCAATACCTCTTTCAGCGCTGGCCCGGCGCCTGCGCTGCGCATCGGTCCGACCATGCCCAACTTGGTTGCTATTTTCTTGAACTCCTTGCCGTGCTTGTGCTCACAGTTATCTACCGCATGCACCAGCTCATGCAATAAGGTATCCAATACCTCAACCGCATCTTCCAAGGCGGGCGAAACAAATACTTGATTAAGTCCGTCAGCGCTAGCTTTCGTACTCCAGCACTGGCCGATATGACCACTTCTAGTGCCCGTACTAGCAAACCCGCATGACACTTTGCATAAAGGTACCGCATACCCCGCCTTACTGAAAAGTGGTGTCAGCGCTTTTACGCCGGCTTCTAGCCAAGATTCTCGCGTTGAGTGCTTCATCGTTTAAAAATGCCTTAATAGATTAGTAATCAAATCTTGACGCTTATAGTTTTAAAGTTTAGGGATTCATAGGCTCATTGACTGAGCCTGCAAAATCTTTTGCTCCCAAATTCGCTAGCTCACTCTTTGAGCCAGGCGCCCCGTATAACGATTACAGCGCGTCGGTCTTCTCGATCGATGAGCGCTTGTTTTCAAAACTATAACCATCAGGGGTATGCCATGGCGATTCAGACTGAATTCATCGACTTCATCGTCAACATCAGCGCTATCCGTGCCAAATACCCCGGCGGATGGCAGCAGTGCCTGGAAGATCACGCCAATCTGATCGGTGGGCGGGTCTGGTACGACGACTATCTGTTTCGTGATGGCGCGATGAACCCGCACGACATTGGCCGGCTGGTAGATCAATGGTCGAGCTTAGGGCTGATCGGTCGGGCGCAGGTGGGTGGACAAGACTGCTGGGTGGACTTTTGTGTACACGAGCGGATGTTCGGCGGTACCACCCTGCCCTGCGACTGGCTCATCCCGCATGGCAAATGGTCAGTCGCGCATGTGGACGACCCCGGCTCTCCGGAGGTGGGGCGCGATTCCTCGCTACTCAATTCTTAAATAATTCCCAACGTATCGATTTCGCTGTTCCTTTTTTAGGAGGCACCATGAACACCCCTTCCGAAACTCAAAACGCCATCCTCACCAGCACCCGCGGTAAAGCAATACCGCTGCAGCGTGTGGAAGTGACTGCGCGCGTTGATGACTTGTTATTCACCGTCACTGCGCGTCAGCACTACCGCAACATCACCAAAAAGAATATTGAGACGCTATATACATTTCCGTTGGCGTGGGGCTGCACCTTGCTAACACTCAGCGCCACGGTCGCTGGTAAGACTTGGCAAGGCGCAGTGCTGCCGAAGGAACAAGCCGAGCAAGATTACGAGCGCGCGATTGCGGCAGGTGATACGCCCATCATGGTAGAGAAATCTGGCGATGGTTTGTATACCGCCCAGCTGGGTAATTTGAAGCCAGGTGAGGATGCTGTCATCGAGATTACCTACGCTCAGCTATTGCGTGTAGAGCAAGGCCAGGTTCGGTTGTCGATACCCACAACAGTGGCGCCGCGCTATGGCGATGCAGCCAAGGTGGGCAAGCTCAAGCAGCCGGCGTCGGTGGATGTGGCGGCTGATGCCGCGTACCCGCTCTCGCTGCAAATAGAAGTGGCGGGTACGCTTAGTAAGCTGCCCATCCATTGCCCTAGCCACGATATGCAGGTACAGGCGTTGGATAACTCCACTACCCTTTCGCTGTTTGGACAGGCGTTTTTAGACCGCGATGTGGTGCTGCTGATTAACGAAGTACCGCAGCAGCAGGTGGTGACGGTTGCGCAGGATGGGGATGAGTTTCATGCGCTGCTAAGCGTCACGCCTTCCATTCCCCTCGAGTCGTCGAGCAGTTCTTGCGAGGTTCAGCTCAAGGTGCTGGTTGATTGCTCGGGCTCGATGAGTGGCGAGAGTATGGAACTGGCTAAAGCCGGTTTGATGGCATTGATGCCGTTGTTGAGCTCAGCGGATCGGGTGTCATTTAGCCGGTTTGGAAGCCATTGCAAGCGGGTGATTGCTCGCATGACGGGAGCTAGCCCTGAGTTCAAGGACGCTTCATTGATCCCGGCGATTGAGAGTACCGACTCCGACATGGGTGGTACCGAGATGAATCGCGCGTTGGAGGATACGTTCAACATTCAGGCGCACCGGGATGATCGGCCGGTGAATGTGCTGGTGATTACCGATGGCGAAATTTGGGATATCGAGAGCACGATTCAATTGGCACGCGAATCTAACCACCGCGTATTTGCGATTGGTGTGGGTAGCTCGCCAGCAGAGAGTTTGCTGCGTGATATCGCCGCCTTCAGTGATGGTGCGTGTGAGCTTGTCTCGCCTAAGGAAGATATGGCGGGCGCTATACAGCGCATGGTGATGCGGATGCGCCAAGGTATCGTGGCCAAGCTAGAGGTGGACTGGCACGCGCCAGTGGTGTGGCAATCACCTGTGCCGAAGGTGCTGTACCCGGGTGAGACGGTGCATGTGGCTGCTGTGTTGAGTAGCCAACCTGCTTTGCAGCAGATTGGTACCCGCCTGGATTATTCAAATGATGCGGGCGCTGCGGCCGGTGAGGTTAGCGATCTAGCCTGGTCTCTTGCAGAGGCACCTGCACTCGCGCGTACGGTCGGTGCCAAGCGTTTGCGCGATGCGGGTAACGCCGAAGCTGCAACCCAGCTGGCGCTGCGCTACCAACTGGTGACTGAGCACACCAACTTGCTGCTGGTGGCCGAACGCGCAGCCGACGATAAAGCCGAAGGCCTACCACAGCCACATCAGGTGCCGCAGATGCTAGCGGCCGGTTGGCACAATACCCAGCCGGTGCGCACTGCCTCGATGTCTCGCTCACGGGTGCTGTACTCGCTACAGAGTTCGATGTCGCATGTTAGTGCGTGTAGTTTCATCAGCGCCGCACCAGAAACGCCGCGCTTCATGCGCCGTTTCGATATCTCCGACATGCTGGGTGCCGAACCGAGCTCGCTGCTGGATATTCTGGATGATGTGGCGATGCAGTACACCGATCTGGAGGACGCTAGTACTCGGTTTATGAATTGTGGTTTGCCCACCGAAATTATGCAGGTGATTCAGCGTATCGCCGATCAGCTGCAAGACCATACATTGGCATGGGCGGTGTTTATGGATTGGCTGCTGTCGGCACTGAATGCAAGGCACAGTGCCTCTCGGCATGCTAAGCGGCTACTGAGCACGACGCTTCATGGCTTGGATGATGATATTCGGCTCGGCATACACGCGGCGCTTCAGCGCTCGCTGCCGGATGTCCGTTCGGATGCATGGGGCTCACTGTCGGAAGATAGCGATAACTTCCAGCTAAGTCTGCTACTGCACCGCCAGTAGGAAAGCTGACCATGAGCCGATTCGCCGGTTACCGTTTGCTGGCCTGCCCGAGCTGCCAGACTGTGCACGCGGTGGCGAATCAGGTCTCGTTTAACCTGATGTCGTTTGAAAGCTGGACGGATGGGCAAAAGCGTCATGCACTGATGGGCTCGCGCGAGGGGGTTCGTCAGTGCGCTCAGTGCGAAGCGATGTTTCTGGAGCGTGAGGCTAAGTTCGTCGGCCACACGCGGCGGTGCCAGCGTGATGATGAAGTGCCTTACCAGATTCCAGACTTTTTGCTTCGGCCAGCCTATGAAACGAATTGGTCTTGGCAAGGCCTGCGCGAGCGTCTGATAAAGCTCGGCCAGTGGGTGCTGCGCGGCGGATTACCATCGGCGGCAGCGGGCCCCGCGCAGTCCTCGGAGGCCGCTGGCTCGGCTGTGGGCGCGGGTGAAAGCCCAAAGCTAGATTACCCTGAGTTTCTGTACGTGCCGGATAGCGCACTCGCCAGCATTATTGAAAACCCTACCCATCAGAGTGACCCACTGATGCTGGCACTTCGCAAGCTGTACTGGCGCTATTTGAATGACCCGTATCGCGATAAAGCAAGACGATTCAAAGCGCATGGTATGGACGCTACGGTGGGGTTCTTTCCTACCGAGCTTCAAACGCAAAACATGCGCGCGCTGTTGCAGCTGACCTACCACTATCAACCTGAAGATGTGGTCACTTTAGCCGAGCTGCACCGCGAGCTTGGCGAGTTCGATATTGCTGTTCGTTTGCTCAAGCAGTGTGAGGCTGACAATGAAGAGGCAAATACGATTCGAGACGCAGCGGTGAGTCGGGTTGCAGCACCCTTGCCTGTCGTTTATGCCTGGCAGACACCGAACCGCTCTCAGGTAGACTGCCCTCGGACCCCTTGAGGGTATCGATTCATCAGCCTTATAAGCCTTGTACATAACCGGGATTGATCTTGAAGAAGATATTTTTTCGTCTACTTGCCTGCTTTTTAGGATGGGTTGGTACGCTCAATTTAACTTATGCCGAGGCTCTTGATCCGCCCATAGTCTCGGAAAAACTGCGCCGGCATATTGAAGTAGATGCCCGAGGCCGCTATACCGAGACTATTGAGCGGGTCTCGCGCGTAATGAATGAATATGGCGCCGACCGGATTGGTCGGCATACGTTCAGCCACAAGACTTCAAAAGAAACGCTCAAAGTCATCGACGCCAAGGTCATTCAGCCTGATGGCAAGGTGCTGCACTTGGCAAAAGACTGGGTTAAGCACACCCGATCTGGCGATGCTGACACCCGAAGTTTCGATGATGATCAATCCACCGTTGTGGTGTTTCCCCATGTGATGGTAGGTAGTCGGCTTTATAGCAAGCATGTGCTTCGGCGCTTTAAGGCCGAAAAGCCGGGTGAGTTTGCTATTAAGCTGAGTTTGTCGCCGCATATGGTGTTTGAAGATTCACAAACTACGCTGCGCGCCCCTAAATCGCTGAAGTTGATGGTTAACCACCGCGGCTACGAGGGTGGCGTTATTCATGAGACGGCGCGTCATGTCACTTACCAGTTCAAGATTAAGCAACTGGTCGCCCACAAGCCAGAAGAAGGTGCCGTCGACTATGAGGACTTTGCTCCCTACCTGATATTTACCCAGGCACCGGATCATTTAGAGATCGGCCGCCAATACTGGCGAGCGTCAGCGCCTAAGGTGCGTATTACCCCAGAGATTCGCCAACTCGCTTTGCAACTGACCGCTGGTACCAAATCCGAAGTGCGGAAGGCGAAGGTACTGTATGACTGGGTCTCAAAGCATATTCGGTATATATCGACCACGGTGGGTGATGGTGGTTTTATACCGCGCGACTCGGCGTATATTTTTAGTCGCCGCTTTGGGGACTGCAAAGACCATGTGGTACTGCTTGAGGCGATGCTGCGTGCGGTGGGTATTGAGAGTACTGCGGCGCTGATCAATCTAGGCGAGGCGTTTGAATTGACATCGGGCCCTGCTGCAAATAGCCCGATTAATCATGTGATTACCTACATCCCCTCGCTGCATTTGTACTTAGACTCTACTGCGCAGCTCGTACCCTTCGGCAAACTGGATGAAGACATCTTAGACAAGCCCACGGTATTGGTTGCTTTAAATCGCTATGGTCGTACGCCGAAGATGCATCCGGCGGACAATACGGAGGTTTCTCATACCGAGCTCGTACTGAATGCCAATGGTGAAATTGAGGGCACAACTGAGGCCATGATGTCTGGCACGCTTGAAATCAACCGACGGTTCGAGCATTTCGCTGGCTTGACCAACCAGATGGAAAAAACCATTAATGATCTGCTGCTTCGGTTTAATGAAATTGGTCGTGGCCATCTTGAATTAACGATCTCTAGTAAGACTGACTTACCCTACTTTTGGGATTCTAAGTTTTCGTTGGAACCCATCGCCGATTTAAAGCGCTCTGGAGCGTTCATGATTCCGGTGGGCGCCACCCCTGGGTACATCGCTGAAAAAACTCTTAACAAGCCGCTGGATAAACGAGAGTTTCCTTTTGTCTGTGATTCCGTCAGCGCTGAAGATTATGTGACGCTGAAGCTACCTGACACGATCACGATCGAATCTATTCCAGCCGATGTGAGCTACCAGAGCGCGCATGTGAATTACACCGCGCGTTACCAGCAGGTGGACGATACCTTAAAGGTTGAGCGGAAGCTGGAATTCCACTATCCCAGCCGTAAATGCCCGCCGGAATATCAGGCTGAGGTAGTCGAGGCGTCAAGAGTAATCCGCGCAGATTTCAAGAGCGCGGTGGTGTTTCGGGTGAGGTGAGGCATACGTAGATGCCAATGCGGATTTTCATGAATCGACAAAATGTCATGTTTATGTGTTGACGCACCATGATTAATTTTAGAGAATATCGGCTGCATTAAGAGTTTGGGTTGACGCCCACGCCAACCTGCCCCTCCCGGGCAAGGTGGTTAGCCGAAAGGCGATGTGACCGATTACGGTAACCAAGCGGGAAGCGTCAGCCCTCTCATTTGCAGAGGGCTTTTTTGTTTCCGGCCCTCTTCGTTCTTCTACAACCTAACGAAGGAGGTATTCATGGCAAAAGTCGTTGAGAACGGGCGCTTTACGTCTGTCGCAGTTGAGCACGTTGGTGAGCAGTTCAATATCTGGCGGTTCGACCGGGAAAAACCCGAGTACGAGGTGTTCTGTAACCAGCGGGGAGGCATCGCAATCGTCTTTTCGGACGAGGATGCTGAAGTCCTGCGCGCTGATCTCGCTGCACTTGCTAGCAATGAGTTGACCAAGCAGTCATTTGAGGCGAAGTTGGCCGCCAAAGTTGATGGATTTTTAGCGTCAATAAAATCGTAGTGTCGATTGGGAAGTGCAACGCTTCCTGCCGGGGGATTTATATCTAAATTGCCAGCCCGGGCATTTTGCAAAATTGGCTAAACAGGAGAATCGCAATGAGCGACAGCATTGATTTGAAGTTTCGTCCCCAGTCCTACTTCTGGGCAAGAGAGCGAGGCATCTCGCTAATCAGCGACATTAAAGGCGCCAATCGGCGTCGAATCTATGAGCACACACTTAATGATGATGAGGCGGGCGATCTTAGCCCCGCATTCGCTCGTCATGCACTCAGCGAGGAAGATCGGCGTTTACTTGGCCGCATGCACCCCTCTTTCTTGGGTGGGGAGTATCTACCAAACACGGGGAACGAGGAGGTAGAAATCGCTCGTATTACGATCGCCTCGACCACTCGCGACGTAACCTGCGTCTATGCAAGACAGGTCGGGAAACGAATCACCTACCGAATTGTGGATGAATATAACGGGGATACCGTCACAGGCGTTGCCTCGCGAACGAGTACCACGCCCCTCACGCTTGCTGCCCTGCTTGATTTTTTCCTGAACGGATGGGATTTACTCGGGTGCCTGGATTTCAATTTTTCGGATTACCAATATCCGCGAGAGGAAGTCCACGACTTCATTGTGGATGCCAGCAGTAGCTTCTATGGCCAGTTTGGTGAAGCGATTACCGCCCGGGTCGACGCGTGGCTGGATGAGAAACATGCGAATGACCCACCGAAGCCGCTAGACGAAGAAGGCATTGATGAGGATGCGCTGAACAACCCCCGTACCCTCGACCTCATGAACCTACCATTTGACCCGGCCGAAGCTGCTGCCAAGGCAAGCCTCAGACGACGTAGAGGGACCTGACGATCTAGCTGGCACGCTTAATGCCTTAGATGGATCAAGACCGACGGTTCTCTGACATCCCAACACTCGACACTATCCGACGAGTCAGAGCAAACATGTCGGTCTTTTCTTTTCTGTGGGTTTGAGAGCAGTTCAGGATCAGCTACCAGAATCGCCGGAGATTTCGCGGCGCGGAAGAGTATCGCCGGCTAGTTGGTGACGCGCCAAACTTGGTCGACCACCGTCTGGGCGTCCGTAGAGGTGAAGTGCTTACGATATCGTGACCTGATACGACGGGACTAGATCCGTTCAAGCATGCTGAAGCCTAAGTGTCTTCACGGAAGATAATGCTTTGGTCGCCTTGACGGCTTGTCTTGCCTGCCATAGGTCATAAGCCGCCTGCTCAGCCAACCAGACCTCTGCCGCCCCACCATGATCGCGCCCGAGCCATCGCTCGATGCGTAATGCCATGGCGGGACTAATTGCTGCCCGCCCATTGAGTACCTTAGAAAGAGTCGTTCGATCAACGCCTAACTGCGCTGCAGCTTCGCCGACCTGCAAATTCAGCGCAGGCAAGATGTCATCACGCAGTGTTAAGCCCGGATGGGGCGGATTAAACATAGAACTCATAAGAACCTCTCAATGGTAGTCCTGATAATCGACCAAGATTGCATCACCATTCTCAAAAGTGAACGTGAGTCGCCAATTACCATTGACGCTAACTGACCAGTGGCCTGACAAATCACCTTTTAAAGGATGCCAGCCCCAACCGGGACGATTCATATCCTCCGGTCGGGATGCCGAATTCAAAGCTAGCAGTTGGCGCGCAAGACGCGGGGCATGAGATGCTTGAATACCGGCCCGGACGCCCGTTTTAAAGAACCGCTCAATGCCTTTGTGCCTGAAGCTTCGAATCATGCATCGATTGTAGCGCGTAGCGCCACAAGCCGCAACCCGGTCCTTGTTGGAAAAGCGTAACGCTTTGGTATAGGACTTTACGCTCACCTAGACCGAAGCGGCAAACTCACTCCATGCCCAGCACAGGGTATTGACTAGCGCGATTTGCTCCGGGGTTTTGCAAGGCGTTGAGAGTAACTCTGGATTGGCTACCAGAATTGCCAGACATTTTGCGCGCGAGATGGCAACGTTCAGCCGGTTTTTGCTGAATAGGAAATCAATGTTCCGTGGCATATCTTCACCGCTGGAAGTGGCCATCGAGATGATGACGACTTCGGCTTCTTGGCCCTGAAACTTATCCACCGTACCCACCCTCGCCTCTGGCCCCAGCTGTTGCTTGAGCAGATTCACTTGCATGTTGTACGGTGAGACAACCAAGATGTTTTGCTCGGTGATGGGTTGATGCCGACCATCATCATCTATGTAATGCTGTTTGAGTAGGCTTTGGTAGATTTGCCCAACCCGCTCGGCCTCTTCATCGCTTTCCTGTACGCAGCCTTCATGCTGTATCTCTTCAAAACAAATCCCCGCGGGCTTGAGCACTGGATCGGCTGACTCATTCAACACCAGGTAGCGTCGCTCGGTATTGGGGTGGGACCTTAATCGGCCGTTGTAGATGGCCTCGGAGATGAACTTGCAGACCGCCGGATGCATACGCCAAGTGTTTTCCAGAAAAATGCCCCGCTCAGGCGGTATGGTGGCTTGGTCCTGTAAAAGGTAATCGAGCACGGAATCACCCGAGTCACCCGGGTGAACACCCTCTACCGGCTGGGCCAGCTGCATCTGATCACCGAGTAGGACAATATTTTTTGCTGAGGTAGCCATCGGCACCAACATGCCCAGCGCAACCTGCCCTGCCTCATCAACGAACAAATAATCGAGCTGCTGATCAAGGCTTGCCTCGGCGAATAACCATGCGGTGCCACCAATCAGATCCGCTTGAGCAGCGAGCACCTGATCTTTATCTTTAATGTCCTGGATCATTTCGCCATTGACCAACTGCCCGGGATCGATGGGGTCTGATTTTTTAACCCCTTTGAAGCTAACTCCCTCAGCTTTTGCGACTTTCTCGACAGCCTGTAACAAGTTGACGATAGCTTTGTGGCTATTGGAAGAGACGCCGATGCGTTTTTTATCTTTCAGTAGCGCGACGATGACTTTAGACGCCGTATAGGTTTTACCCGCACCAGGTGGGCCTTGGATAAATACGACGCTTTGCTGCAAGCGACTCACCACCGAGATTACATCGTCTGTCGTTGGCTGTTCAGGTAGTAACGCCTGCCCTTTACGTATACCCTTAATGGCGGGCAGATCTCGGCGCAGCAAGGCATCGATCGCCGGGTAGCGGATTTCCCCCTCACCTAGAGCAGCTGCTAAAAACGCGCCCGCGTAGCGGTACAGCGCGGTTTGTAATGCAGTTGTGTCCACCGGTGTGCCCGCACCAATATCAATGGCTGCGCCCGACAACGAACGTTGCTTGCCGAGTTTGAAGCTAAAGCGTTGTGCCTCGTGATCGATGGTGAAATCTGACAGCGAAGTGATGGTATCGACCAGTACTGGCTTGTCACCATTCTTGAGTTTGACTTCTTGCGCGGGGTATTGGTAGGTGTAGCGTAAGGAACGCTGCACGGGTGTTGGCGGAAATGCTGGATCGAGCCTGGCACCGGCGATGCAATCGATATCTTCAATTCGCTCCTCAAAGCTTTTTGCTTGCCGATCAAAGACGGCCCACCATTGGGGCTTGTTGGCCCGCCGATGGAAATCGAGTAAATCTCGCACGATGCGCGCATGCCGCTGATCTGTGGTGAGCAGTGCTTGATGGTTGTCATCATCCTCTGCACTCTCATTTGGCACTAGTGGGTCGATACCTGCATATAACTGCTGCATATGATCGACCAGGGTCTGTACGTTTGTTCTGCGAGGCTCACCGGCACCGACGGGAGCTTCAGGGTCTGACTTGGGCACAAGCCAAGGCACTTCTTTAGGTCGTAACTTACATAGCCATTGTTGTAGTTCGTAGGTAGAGCGAACGTCTTCTTCGTTGTAGCGCTCAATCTCCTCCAAGATGGTCTCGTCCGGCGGATCGCCATCGCGATAGCGTTGGTAGGCCACGATACTGGCACCGGCTGATTTCACATCGGCAGCACGCGCCTGTAGGTAAAACTTCTCGACATACTTAATAGAATACGAAGGCTCCGAGATGCGTATGGCTTCTCGGACTACTTGGTAGAGGTCGATGAGTTTTTTTTCACGTAGTAGGTGGTCAACCTCGTCTTCTCGTGTGCCATGTAAACGCATGAGTTTGCGGATGGCGGTTTTTTCATAGGCGGCGTAATGGTAGATGTGCGCATCTGGATAACGCTCCAAGTGCTGCATCACAAAATCGACCCATTGCTCGAAGGCGATTCGCTCTTGCGCTCGGGTGTGCCCCCAGAACGGCTTGAATACCGCTTCACTACCCTGGTGGTAGTAGAGCCCAAACAGGTATTCAAGCCCATCTTCGACATGCGGGTAGCCCTCCATATCGAAGAATAGGTCGTGCGGCGAAGGCTTGGGCATGCGCGCAAAGCCGCGAGGGCCGGCGGCTTGGGGGTCTTCGGTTTGCGCTGTGTTGTCCGGTATGAGTGCGTGTACGCGCTCGCCTGTCTGCGCAGCCTGATACTGTAGTTGGGCTTGATGCCTTAGGCGCCGCTGGACTGGCTCGGCGATTTTTGGAATCCGAGTGCCGTCTGGTAGCTGGGCCAGCTGCGCGACCGTGGTGATACCGGCAGCGTTTAGCTTATGAATCTGGGTCTTGAGAATATTGGCCACCCGGCTTAGGTGATCCGTTTGCTCCCACCAGTTACCGCAGCGATCCCGCCAGTGGCAGAGGTCGCACTTGTCACATGGGAATGGCGTGGATGCGTCAGCTACCTCCTGCACTCCCTGCTTATCGGCATTCGCTATAAACGCGAGAAAGCGCTGCTTTAGAGTGAGGTAGTAGTAGCGGTAGTCTGATAAAAAAAATTGCTGTTGTTGGCCATCACCCAAGACGATGTACACATATTCCGGCGCGATGCCTTGTATCTGCGCGAGCAGATCTGCGTAAAACGCGAGTTGGATGATGAACTTAGCGCGAGATTTTTTTGAGAGCTTGGTGTCGATGACTTCGTAACTGTAGTTACCAAGTGCGGAGGGCTTTTCTACTCGCCGCAGGAAATCGGCATAACCAATCATCGGCGGTTGATAAAAGCTTGCCTGATAAATCAGTGGCACGCCCTCTTTCATCGCCTGTATGGTTGCAGCGACTTTTTCATCGCGGGTTTTGGCCACGCTATTGATATCAATATAGCTGCCGGCTTGTTCAATGGCGTGTTGCAGGTAGGCTTTTTCGTGGGCGTGGCCTCGGTTTTGAATGATCTCGGCCTCTTCGCTATCCGATGCGCGCTCCATCGGCACTTCTAGATGCAAGCGATCTAGCGCGCTGAGATGCTGACACTCCATGAAGTGCACCAGATCAGAGGCGGAGAAGACCAAGTGATCGTCAATTTTTTGCATTTTTCTTATTCTGGTCGCGGCGATAGGATGTAATTAATCGAGCTTAGCTAAAATTAAATTCACCTCCTGCTTAAGTCTGATTTTAAGCTCATCGGGGGCGAGCACTTCGACTTGGCTACCGTGCCGCAAGATATCGTTGATCAACTCACGGTCATCGAAATACGGCACCTCGAGTAGATAGCTTCCATCATCCAGCATCTCGCCTTTTTGGTCTTTATGCCAGGTCTCGCGCGCGACCCACCGAGCTTTGAATGGAGAAAACTTTAATCTGGCGATCTTGGTTTGACCACCCGAGAATATGCCGTAGCCTGCATCTAGCTCCGCTTGCAAAATAGCTGCATCTACCGAGACGGAATTTTTATCAACGGGGTTGGCTTCTTCGATAGCATCCACTGAGAACGAGCGTATATCGTCACGCAGATGACAAAATGCATCCAGATACCAGTTGTCGCGGTAGTAAACCAGCCGCTGAGGCGACACCTCGCGCTCGGTAATACTGGCGTCGAGTCGGCCGAAGTGGCGTAGTTTCAAACGCTTTTTAGCGAGTAGCGTATGAGCGATTGCCTGAAAATGTTCACTGCTGGATTGGCGTGCGCCCATGGGTATGAGACGAATGTGGCGTCGAATATCTTCTTTTGAAAACTGGCCCAACTCGAGAATTTGCTCCAAGCGCTCGCGAATCGGTTTCACCTGCTTGCCGATTAATGGCGCCGGTTCAATCGCGCCAAGTAACTCGATACCTGTGAGTAGTGCAAAGACTTCAGCTTCATTGAGCCAAAGCCCAGGTAAGGGATGCGCTTGTTGATCGGCCTTAATCTCGAGCCGATACCCATTCAATTCTGCGTCCCAAACGATGGGCGCTCCTAAGCGATCACGTAAATATTCTAGATCCCGCTTGAAGGTGGCTTTGGAAACCTCAAGAATTTCCAAAAATCGACTGAGCGGAACCGCCTGCTGGCTATTGAGCAGGCGCTGGATGGTATACAGTCTTTCGGTTCGGCCCATAACTGTCTTAATGTCGGGTTGGCGGATGTTGATGCGGGCTTGGAACGAGTTCTCGCCAGGTGTAGCCGCCCTCCAATGGCATCGTATCTACCCACTCAAACTGAGGCGCAAGAATGATTGCAGGATCATCATCTGGTAGGTGAAATCGCAACCTCACGGAGTGATAGGCGCTCTGTAGCGCTCGTAACCCTCGGTAGTCAATCTCCCAGATCAGTTCCTCCAGCGGTAGATCGCTAAGCGGGTTCAAGATGATCTCCAAAATCTTTCTAAAATCATCTGCCACTTTGTGACTTTGCATAAATCCAAAGTGAGTAAAGTGCAGCGCCTTGATCTTTAAATGCTTAGCTGCCATCAGCAGATCAATCGCGCATCCTTCCACTGTGTACTTATAAGAGGTTCTACCGGTCACCTTCGGTACCAATAAGAGTGTCGGGGTCACCTGATGCACGATTGCTACCTCTTTACGCTCATTACATTGTTGTGATGCCCTCGTAATCAAATCGCGGTCCCACCCATAGATGCGCGCGGCCGCCGTGAGCGGCGTGAAGCCCTCGGCGTTTGCAGTAGCAGAAACGGCATCAACTCCCTGAAGTCCGGAAAACCCAAGCTTATGACCTACTTGGATTTCAGCTTCGGTATGCACATGGACGCGGAATATGATTTTCATAACATTACATTATTCGGTAGATTAACTTGCTTGCGGTGAGTGATTTCCGCCATTTTGGCAAAGAGCTAGCTCAGTAATTGAGCCTGTCGGGAAAGATAATCCATAGCTAATTGGATTTTTTTGAGAGCGAGGCCCAAATGCATACCCCACGGACTTACCTAAAAACTGTTGTCGCGGGTACCAAAATGAGCCTGTGCCTGTTGGCGTTTGTTCACGGCATTGGACAGGCGCAGGCTTGGCGTGACTGCGTGCCCAACTCCATGGGTCCAGGTGGCTGCGAATCCATGGGGCCCGGTAGTGGACTCTCGATGGGACCCGGGGGTGGCCAGTCAATGGGGCCGGGTGGCGGACTCTCGATGGGCCCAGGCGGGGGGCAATCTATGGGCCCCGGCGGCGGATTATCTATGGGCCCTGGCGGCGGACTAGCGATTGACCGCGACCGCTCACGCGGCCTGGATACTCGAACCATGCGTCCATTCCCACCGGCTGAGCGCTTGTATCGCCCCTAAATTGGGAGTCTTGCCATGGCTGATCGATTCAAAGTATTACAACTCCCAACGCACCCTTTACAGAAGAACATTCCATTGGAGCTTGAGATGGCCCGTGAGATTGCCCGAGAAAATGTCAGCACTGAATTGCTCAAAGCAAGATTTGAAGAAGCTGGCTATGAAGTAGTACTTGAGGAAGATGGTGATCTGTACCTGCTCGGTACATGGGTGAATCTGCGAATCATCGTCTACCCAGATCATGCCTCTCTAATGATTCGGGGTCACCTAATCCTAAATCGCGAGTTGAAGGATGAGGATCTACAAAGGATCTCTGAGGAGGCGAATTTCAGATCGTTTATGGTTCGCTATGTCACGCACCGCTGGAACGATGGCGACGTTGGTCTCATCGGAAACTATGTGCTGCATTACCCTTTCGGACTAAACATGCCTAACCTGATCTTTAGTATTCGGAAATTCGTGGATACTCTTAGATCGTACTACGATGCGCACAAGGCCGATGAAGGATTGTTTCCAAAAGAATAATAGGGTTCGATATTAAATTTCCCGTTCGGGAAGATAACTGCGGCCCAAGCGAAGTCCTGGCTAAATACTTCCCGATCGGGAAATTAAATTTGAGCAAATCATAGGTAACCACCCCTTCGTAAAGTCATTTGCTACCCCCAGCCTAGGCCAGATCAAGCAGCTCGCTTGCAACCCCATTTCCAAACTTATTTCACGCAGGATAGACCGCCCACCCCAGCCCGCAGAAAGGCTGAGAATTTGTGAGGTTTTGTTATCAGACTATTCATATTCCGCACTTTTTTAGGCAAAAGGTTGCTAGAAAACAATATAATGTCCGACCCGTGGCACTTGATTCCAACGAATCCCGGCAGAGGACGTAGCGATGCAGTTGATGTGGGTTTCTGGCCCAACAGGGCGTGTACGCACTATCTCGATCACCTTCAAGAAGGTGGTGGTTGCGGCGTTGGTGGCTTCCCTCTCGCTCGTCGTCACTGGGTTTCTGCTTTACCTGGTTGGCTTCAAGATCGCGGTCGAAACCAGTCCTGATCTCGCACGTACTTTGGGTGGCGTGACGACGGAAGCTGAGCAGCAGCGCATGGAGGCGATTTATCGTGAGCGCCTCGCAAAGATGCAATCGATGCTGGACGCCACTGCACAAGATATTCGTCAGCTACAGCAGCTGAAAAACCGCTTCATGGAAATCGCAACGCCCGCATCACTGCGTGAGCGTAATGCCTCTAAAGAGGATGGCCGTGGCGGACCGCTGCTGTTGATGCCAAACCGCCGCTCTGCACTCGACGCCACTCAGCCCCTCAGCGAAACGCTGGATAACGCGATGGGTGAATTCGGCCAGTTCAATAAAACCATTAGCAGCATGCGAACCGATTGGGACAAGCAACTGCAGTGGCTGCATACGCTGCCGACCGGCGTGCCGATTGGCGGTAATTTCCGCATGACCAGTGGTTTCGGCTTACGCGTTGACCCGTTCACGCACACCCTGGCTCGTCATGAGGGCCTCGACTTCACCGCCATGCAAGGCACGCCGATTCTCGCAACCGCAGACGGCTTGGTGACGCGCTCAGGTTGGGAAGACACATACGGCAATATTGTAGAAGTAACGCATTCGGAAGGCTTCATGACGCGCTACGCGCACATCAGCAAGCGCCATGTAACTGAAGGCCAGCGCGTTAAGCGCGGGCAGCATATTGCCGACGTGGGAAGCACTGGCCGCTCGACCGGGCCACACCTCCACTATGAAGTGTTTCGGCATGGTCATGTACTGAACCCCGTCCAAGTACTTCCGACAGGCGGCGGCTGAGCTTATCAGATCGAAAACTGGCAAGCTCAAGCAGTTTCTCCGAAATAAATACAAGTAATTGATTTTTCGACTGCGTAGTTTTCATCAACGTATTTTGATGATCTAGCAGGTGTAACGATTAGTGTAATCACGAAAAAATCAATCCCGCACCGACTCAGTGTCCGGTATATTGCGAGTTCGAAAATTGGAACAGGAGGGCCATATGTTCCGCAAAATGAAGCAAAGCAAGCTGCTACCCACTCAAGAAAAATTCGATACACTCATCGGCGCAACCACCGAGATTTATGGTCGTCTGGTGCTTTTGGATAGTGTACGTATCGATGGCAAAGTTGTCGGTAACATTGAGACAGCGAAAGAAAAAAAAGTCACGGTAGCGATTGGTCGCTCGGGTGAGGTATCAGGCGACATCAGTGCGCACCGCGTGATGGTGGCCGGCAAAGTTGAAGGCAACATCTACGCTAATGAGCGCGCCGAGTTCCACAAAGACTCCGAAGTGCGCGGCGATATTACCTACGGCACCATCGGTGTCGAGCACGGTGCCAAGTTGCTTGGCCTGGTGATCCAGGCACAAAACAACACCAGCACGACTGATGCTCAGACTGTGATCAAGATGGCGCAAGAAAAGAAGTAAGCATTGAATCTCTGACCGCGCACAGTCAAACAAAAAAGCCTGACAAACGTCAGGCTTTTTTGTTTTTTCAGGCGCCTTGCGACGCCTGAGTTTGTGCTGTTACGGCTTTTTCTTGAGCTCGCCTTTGACCACACCACCACGCTGGATGGTGATGCTCTTGAAGCTCACTTTGCCATCAACGACAGCGCGGCTACCAATGGTCAAATCGCGGCAATCCAAGGAGCCCGCGAAGTTACCCTTCACGTTCATGGTGTCGCAAGTGACATTGCCGTCCAACACACCAGTCACACCGATCTGAATCGAGTGTAGCGAGAGCGTGCCGCGAACGGTGCCGTCGATTGTCAGGTAGCCGTTTGAACGGATCTCGCCGATAAATTCAAAGCCCTCACTGATAATCGAAGGTTTGAGATTATTGACAGACGGTTTTATGCCGCCGTTGCCGTTACCGCCCGCTGGGTAGCCAGAATCGATTTCTGCCATTGGCATTTCTGGTGCAACCGGTTCTGGCTCGATGACCGGTGGCTGGCTATTTTCGATGGGAGTCGCCATTTTTTCCCGTTCGTCGTTTCGTTTTTTATTGATGAACACGAGTCAAAGCCCCGAAGTCAGTAGGTGCCCGATGCCGGACCGTCACCATCAATCTTTTGTAGTGAGCCCTGGAGGTCACCGCCCTTTTCAATCTCGATCTCAGCGTACTGAACTGAGCCGAGCGCCTTGCCTGTCGATCTGATGAACAACGACTTCTTGGCTGTGAGGGTGTCGTGAATCTCGCCGCGGAGGTCGATGATCTCTGCAGTGACCTTACCCTTGATCACGCCAGAACTGGCCACAATCAATTCTCGTGCCGTGATATCCCCCTCGATACTACCGGACACCGACGCAATATCTGGAACAACGAATGTCCCGTTCAGCACGACGCCTTCGCCAACCGTCAGACAGCCGCTTTGATTAGAGTCCGCCAACACCGCCTCCATGAATCTGGTGAGAGAAAAAGATCAAACACTTGGGGCTTGCCATCATCCCATCCAAAGCGACGGATGCGGGACGCTGGCAAACCGGTTTGATTCCTAAAAGAAATTATACGGTCAAATGTTCAGAAATTCGCAAAATTTTATTTCCGCAATGAATCTATTGATCGGAATCTCACGAAATTGCCAATATGGCACGCTCGCTTGAAGCACTGCATGGGATTCAGCAAAGACCGAAGCAGTCAGCCCCTTGCCTTACAGTCATATGAAAATTCTATGGAGTAGATAGAAACAAAGCATTTGCCTTATATTCCGCATAGCAGCATAATGCACCTGTCTCCTCTATGTCTTCTCCTCAGATATAGATCTTGCCCGCTCCCTGAGCGGGCTTTTTTTTGCCCGATTTTGCCCCCATGCTGCCTGGGTTATGCCCGATCGGGCCAGCGCTCAGGCGCGCAGTAATCCGAGGATGGCCGACAGCTCAGCACGTACAGCCAACAAGTCCAACGCTTCAGCTTTGGCTGGCTGGCCAGCGCCACTTGAGTCGAGCTTGTTGCGCGCGCCGCTAATGGTGAAGCCTTGCTCATACAGCAGCTCTCGGATGCGGCGGATCAGCATCACCTCATGGTGCTGGTAGTAGCGTCGGTTGCCCCGTCGTTTGACAGGCTTCAGTTGAGTAAATTCCTGCTCCCAGTAGCGAAGTACATGGGGCTTCACGCCGCACAGCTCGCTGACCTCGCCGATCGTGAAGTATCGCTTCGGCGGAATCGGTGGCAGAGGCGCCAATGCAGGCTTGGCTGCGCGCTCGTTCATGGCGGCTTAGATCAGGCCGGATGCGTCGGCGCACGGCTGCTCGCCGAATCGACCTGCGCTTTCAGCTTTTGGCTGGCATGGAAGGTGACCACCCGACGAGCACTGATCGGGATTTCCTCGCCCGTCTTGGGATTGCGCCCGGGTCGTTGCGGCTTGTCACGCAGTTGGAAGTTGCCAAACCCGGACAGCTTCACCGACTCGCCACGCTCCAGCGCATCTCGGATTTCGCCGAAAAATGTATCGACCATGTCCTTGGCTTCCCGCTTGTTCAAGCCGACCTGCTCGAACAGCAACTCGGCCAATTCGGCTTTGGTCAGCGTGGGCAGATCTTTCTCCGCCCCCATGCGCGCCTGGTTGGCTTCGATAGCGCGGTCAAGGTCAGCCGCCACCAGGGACTCGACTTCTGCGGGATTCGTGTGATTCATCATGTTCGACGAGGACCGAAATGGCTGCTTATTTTCTTATGGTTGCGCCATGCTTCTGGTGAACAGCCTCGGCCAAAGCTGCCATTGCAGCATCAACCGATTCGTCCTGCAGGGTGCTTCGAGTATCTTGCATGGTCACTCGGAAGGCAAGACTTTTTTGCCCCTCGGGCAGCCCTTTGCCGCGATATTCATCAAATAAAACAATGTGTTGCATGATTCGACATGCCGGGTTCGATGCCACAGTCTGGTGCATGGTGTCGAGCAGCGCCTGCACCGACACGGTTTGCTCGACCAGCAAGGCCAGGTCACGCAAGACGGCGGGGAACTTCGATATCTCGTGATACGTGGGCACGCTGCGTTGCTGCAGCGCCACGGCATCGACTTCAAACATCACCGGTGCAAGCGGCAGTTCAAGGGATTGCACCAAGGCCGGGTGCAACTCGCCGATGACACCCACTCGCTCGCCATGGAGCAACACAGCAGCGGATCGACCGGGGTGCAGCGCTGGGTGAGATGCAGCCTCAAAGCGCAGCGGCTGCGGCGCGAACAAGGCTTCCAGATCCGCTTTCAGATCGAAAAAGTCGACAGTGCGTGCGGCCTGCCCCCACTGCTCGTCAACCACTGCGCCATAGGCCAGTGCCGACAATCGCTTAGGCTGTGCCACCCCCGCTACCGAGAGCGGTCCATCGGTCATATGCGCATCACGCGAGAACACCGCGCCAATCTCGAACACCCGCACACGCGACGCTTTGCGGTTGAGGTTGTAGCGAACATTCGCCACCAGACCACTGAGCAACTGCGAGCGCATCACATTCATTTGGCTCGCGATTGGGTTCAGCAGCTTGATGGGATCAGCAAGCCCAAAACTATGTTCAGTAGCCTCATCAATGAAGCTGTAGTTGACCACTTCTTGATAGTCGAGGTCCGCCATCTGTCGACGCACCGTAAACAAGGACCGCAGGTGTTCCGGCGCAATACGAATTTCATTCGCCGATACTGGCGGTAACGCCGGAATATTGTCGAAACCGTAGACCCGCGCGATCTCTTCGATCAGGTCTTCTTCAATCTCAATATCAAAGCGGTAGCTGGGTGCAGTGACCGAGAACAGCTCGCCTTCTTGGGTAAACGGCAAACCCAAGCGCGAGAAGATATTAGCCACCTGCTGTGCCGATAGTGGGATACCAATAATTTTTGCAGCACGTGCGACACGCAGTGTCACCGGCTCGCGTTTTGGCAGTGCGGTGATTTGATCATCCACCTGCCCGACCTTAGTCTGTCCGGGTACACCGCAAATCTCTACGATCAGCGCAGTGATGCGCTCGATATGCTCGACCGTCGTCGCAAAGTCCACACCGCGCTCAAAACGATGCGCCGCATCGGTAGAAAAATTGAAGCGACGTGCTCTGCCCTGAATCGCACTCGGCCACCAGAACGCCGCTTCGAGATAAATGTTGGTGGTGTCGAGCGACACCGCGGTAGCGTCGCCGCCCATAATGCCGGCCATAGCTTCTGGCGCCGTATGGTCAGCGATGACACCGATCCAATCATCCAAGCTGACCGTGTTGCCGTTCAATAGCTTCAGCGACTCGCCAGCGCGAGCCCAGCGCACCTCGAGGCCACTACGAACCTTATCGAGGTCGAACACATGCGTAGGTCGACCCAACTCCAACATTACGTAGTTCGAGATATCCACCAGAGCAGAAATGGATCGTTGGCCGCTGCGTTCCAGACGCTGACGCATCCACTGCGGTGTCTCTGCCTTCGCATTCAGACCGCGGATGACACGACCAGAAAAACGTCCGCATAAATCGGGCGCAGAAATTTTTACTGGCAACCTCTCATCATGATTGACGGCGACTTGCTTAAAGGCTGGCATCGACAATGGTGCACCAGTCAAGGCAGACACTTCTCTTGCAACGCCGAGTACCGACAAACAGTCTGCACGATTCGGCGTCAGCTTGATGGTGAACTTCAGATCATTGAGCTGATAGTAGTCGCGGAAGTTTTTGCCTACCGGTGCATCGTCCGGCAGCTCGAGCAGACCGGCATTTTCTTCAGACAGTTTCAGCTCGCGCGCCGAGCACAGCATGCCTTGCGACTCTACACCGCGCAATTTGCCCAGCTTAATTTCAAATGGTTTGCCATCTTCGCCCGGGGGTAATGTTGCGCCGATCATGGCGCATGGCACCTTGAGTCCTGGTCGAACATTGGGTGCGCCGCAGACGATGTTGAGCATAGTGCCGGTGCCGGCATCCACTTGGCAGACACGCAGCCGGTCGGCGTTGGGATGCGGCTCTACCTGCATCACCTGCGCCACTACCACATGTGTGAATGGCGGCACGACGGGCTCGACCTCTTCCACTTCAAGCCCGGCCATGGTGAGCAGATGCGACAACTCATCCGAGTTGAGCTTCGGGTCGACCATGGTACGTAGCCAGTTTTCAGAGAATTGCATTGCTTGCGTCGTTCGAAATCAATTGAATTGCTTGAGGAAGCGAAGGTCACCTTCATAGAACAGGCGAAGGTCGTTGATGCCATAGCGCAGCATCGTCAGCCGCTCAAGTCCAGAACCAAAGGCAAACCCGATGAACTGATCCGGGTCGAGACCCATATTGCGTAACACGGTCGGATGCACTTGACCGGCGCCCGACACTTCCAACCAGCGACCTTTCAGTGGCCCCGAACCAAAGGCAATATCAATCTCAGCCGAGGGCTCGGTGAATGGAAAATAAGAGGGACGAAACCGCACTTGCAAATCGTCGGTTTCAAAAAATGCTTTGACGAACCCGAGATAAACACCTTTCAGATCCGCGAAACTGATGTCGGTATCGATCCACAAGCCCTCAACCTGATGGAACATCGGCGAGTGCGTCGCATCGCTATCGACGCGGTAGGTTCGACCGGGGGCAATCACCTTAATTGGTGGCTGATGCATCTTGGCGTAGCGCACCTGCATTGGGCTGGTATGCGTACGCAGCAGCAGTGGCTTGCCGGTACTGTCTTTGCCGTCGGTGTAGAAGGTGTCCTGCATCGAACGCGCAGGATGGTTTTCCGGGCTGTTCAGCGCAGAGAAATTAGTCCAGTCAGTCTCGACCTCGGGACCATCGGCGACATCGAAACCGATCGAAGCGAAGATTTGTTCTACGCGTTCCCATGATCGCATCACCGGGTGAATGCCACCCACACCACGACCACGACCGGGCAAGCTGACATCGATCGCCTCTGCATTGAGACGCTCCTGCATCTGCGCATCAGAGAGTGCATTGCGACGGGCAGTCAGCAGTGCTTCGATCTGATCCTTGGCGGCGTTGATCAGCGCGCCCTGGGCGCGACGCGCGTCGGGGTCGAGCTTGCCCAAGCCTTTCATCTGCTCGGTGATCAGGCCGCTCTTGCCCAGATACTTGGCCTTGGCATTCTCCAGTGCAGCAGAATCCTGCGCAGCGGCAAAATCAGCGCCTGCATCAACGACGATTTGTTCCAGTGAGCTCATGCGTATGCTTAAAAATGGCAACGGGGCACGGGCTTGTCACCTCATGCCCCGCATGAACGTCGCCGCATTCGGCGACGCCAACGCAAGTCGGCCGATTAGGCTGCGATAGTGGCTTTGACTTGGTTCACGATGGCGGCAAATGCCGACTTGTCGGTCACCGCCATATCAGCCAGCACCTTACGGTCGAGCGCGATCTCTGCTTTTTTCAGACCGTTGATGAACTTGCTGTAGGTCAGGCCATGCTCACGGGTCGCCGCGTTGATACGGGTGATCCAGAGTGCGCGGAACACGCGCTTCTTGTTGCGACGATCGCGGTAGGCATATTGCCCAGCGCGCATGACCGCCTGCTTGGCAACGCGATAAACACGGCTACGACGACCGCGGTAACCCTTGGCGGCGTCTAGAACTTTCTTGTGACGGGCCCGTGCTGTGACCCCACGCTTTACTCTTGGCATTGTGTGCTCCTGTGGCGGTCGTTAGCTTAGGCAAACGGCATCATTGCGCGAACAGCGTTGACGTTTGTGTCATGAACGTCGACCGCTCCACGCAACTGGCGCTTGTTCTTGGTGGTTTTCTTGGTCAGGATGTGGCGCTTAAATGCTTGGCCACGTTTGACGGTACCGCCTGGGCGAACGCGAAAACGCTTCTTCGCGCTGCTTTTGGTTTTCATCTTTGGCATGACAACTCCGCCCTTTTCGGACGGCTCCATTATTGGACGATGACAGGTGGCAGCAATTTCACTGCTCTTGGATGCCTGTTCTCGCTTATTGTTGATTGACGGATCGAGCCATCAATCACATGACCCCGCCTGAAAACTGCGGAGCCCGAAATTATATCAAGGAAATCAGCGCCTTAGCAAGTCGGCAGAGGCTCACTTCTTTTTCTTAGGTGCCAGCACCATGACCATTTGCCGGCCTTCCATCTTGGGGAACTGCTCAACCTGACCGTAAGGCTCGAGGTCGGCTTTCAGCCGCTCCAGCATCCGGACGCCGATTTCCTGGTGAGCCATCTCGCGGCCACGGAAACGCAGCGTGATCTTGGTCTTGTCGCCCTCGTCGAGGAACTTCACCAGGTTACGCAGCTTGATGGAATAGTCGCCGTCGTCCGTACCAGGGCGAAACTTGACCTCTTTGACCGAGATCACTTTCTGCTTGAGCTTGGCCTCGTGCTGGCGCTTCTGTTCCTGGTATTTGAACTTGCCGTAGTCCATCAGGCGACAGACGGGCGGTACCGCCGTGGGCGCGATCTCGACGAGATCTACGTCGGCCTCTTCGGCCATTCGAAACGCTTCGGCCAGGCTGACGATGCCGATCGCTTCATTCTCAACGCCGGAGAGGCGAACCTCGGGGGCGGTAATTTCACCGTTGAT
>JAIXQK010000030.1 GCA_027485795.1 Oxalobacteraceae bacterium | reverse complement strand
CCGCGACGCTTCACCTCGATCGAGGCAATCAACGGTGAGTACAACTGGAAGGTACGCTCAACACCCTCACCCGAGGACATTTTACGCACGATGAAATTCGAATTCAGGCCGCGGTTACGGCGCGAGATCACGACGCCTTCATAGGCCTGCACGCGCTTACGGTTACCTTCGACCACATTCACATTGACCACGACGGTATCGCCGGGCGCAAATTCAGGAATCGTCTTGCCGAGACGGGCAATCTCTTCCTGTTCGAGTTGCTGGATCAGATCCATTGACTTATCTCCTAAACCATCTTGCCGGCGCAAGAGTGCCTCACAAAACGCCACTGACTACGTTGCGGTAGCTTGCCGTACAGACAGCACGTCTGCGTAAGCACGCCTTGGTATCGACGCTTTGTGAGGCACTCTACTAAACTGCATGCTCGGTAGAGGACGGGGTTTCACAAATCCGGGCAAGCCCGGGAACGACAGCGAATCGCTGCTTTTACTGCACCTGCTAATCGTACTGCTACGATTTTTGCTGCAATTGTTTGAGCACCGCCTCATCAGCCTTGCTCAAATGTCCTTGTTCGCGCGCCCGGTCAATCAGCTCGGAGCGCTTGTTTAGCGTCGCTGCCAGTGACTGCTCGCGTCGCCATTTCGCAATCTCGGCGTGGTGACCACCGAGCAGCACCTCGGGCACAACGACACCTTCGTACACCTCGGGCCGCGTGTAATGCGGACAATCCAGCAGCTCATTCACAAAGCTGTCTTCGACCGCCGAGGCTTCGTCATTCAATACACCCGGCAGCAAACGGATTACCGCATCCATCAGCGCCATCGCCGGTAACTCACCCCCCGACAGCACAAAGTCGCCGAGACTGATCTCTTCGTCGACACAGCGGTCAATCAGTCGCTGGTCGACTGCCTCATAACGACCGCACAAGAGCACCAGTCCTGGCTCTGCCGCAAGTTGCTTCACCTTGCGGTGATTCAACGGCGCGCCTTGCGGCGACAAATAAATCGAGCGCGGCTTGGGCAAGCCGGCTTGCTGCTGCCTTGCTTGCGCTGCATGGATCGCGGCTTCCAAAGGCGCTGCCATCATCACCATGCCAGGACCACCCCCATAGGGCCGGTCATCTACCGTACGATGGTTGTCGTTGGTGAAATCACGTGGATTCCACAAACTCAGCCCCACTTTGTGTTGCTCGAACGCTCGCCGCGTGATGCCATGCTCGGTCAGTGCATCGAACATCTCGGGGAAGAGTGTCACAACATCAAACTCCATCACTCCCCCTTCCCGCTGGCGCGATCAGTAATCCTTTTCCCAGTCGGCCGTTATTTGTCGCTTCGACTGATCGACCGTCGTCACATAGCGGTCGACAAACGGTATCAATAATTCTGGTGCGGGTTTGTCTTGATCGGCGGGTGGCTGCACCCGCAATATCGGGTGCGCGCCATTGTCGATCAGGCCAACCACTTCGCCTAAAGACTCACCAGCAAGGTTGACGACGCTATGGCCAATCAAATCAACCCAATAAAATTCTTCGTCGCTCAAGGGCGGGAAATGCGCTCGCCGGATGTGTACCGCAGCGCCGCGCAAGTCTTCAGCGGCATCTCGGCTTTCCGTACCCATCAGGCGCGCTACAACATCCTCGCCCTGCGACCTCACCTGCATGACTTCAACATCATGCATGGATGGCTTGTCCAGCCACCAGGTCTTCGCACTCAACAGCGCACTGGCCTCAGAAGAGTAAGGCTTCAGCCGAACCCAGCCGGCGATGCCGAACGCACCAGACACATGCGCTACCAGCACCAGATCATCGGGAATCGGAATCCCCGAGCTGCTGCCAGCCACCCAATCAGGCCGCTTTCTTGGCCGAGGACTTCACCAAGCGCTCGACCGTCGGTGACAGCTGCGCACCAACACCTTGCCAGTGGGCCAGGCGATCTTGGTTGATATTGAAACCTACCGCTGCGCCGGACGCGATCGGGTTATAGAAACCGATACGCTCGATGAAGCGGCCGTCGCGACGGTTGCGCGAATCGGTAGCAACGATGTTGTAAAAGGGGCGCTTCTTGGAGCCGCCACGGGATAAACGGATAACGACCATAATCTTCTCGAAAATTGGGTACTGGCTGGGAAAAAGAGCGAGATTATAGCTGGTTTCAAGCGCTCAGACCAAGAAACCAACCCTTCCGACCACGCGGAGGACGCAACCACCTCGGTATAGGCCCGAGAGATAGACATTTTGACAAGTGCAAGGCCGGGAACCTGCGCCCAAAGGCACGCGGCGATCTGAGTGGCTTGCTTTTTTGACACGCTTCGCTTGAAGCACTTGGGTATAAGGCCCGCGCTTGCAAGGCCTGGCGCAGCAAGCCTAGTTTAGAACGCCTCGACCTCGAGCGCCAGCACACCTGCACTGCCATCGACGATGGAGTCACGTGAAGCGACCGCTGTGGACAGGTAATGGTCCGCGAAAAATCGGGCGGTCGCGATCTTGGTCTTGAAAAAGGATGCGTCTCCCTCGCCCGCCTTCAAGCGCTGTTGCGACACCAGCGCGGCACGCGCCATTTGCCAGCCACCGAGCACCACGCCCGCCATTTTCAGGTAAGGCACGCTGCCCGCAAACACGGCTTTGATATCTGCCTTGACGTTCGCGACCATGTACTCGACCACCTGCTCCATCGCATCGGCGGCGGTGGACAAGCGGTGTGCGATTGCATGCAGATCTGCATGATCGGCTTTGCTCAACTCAGCCGCTGTGGCACGTACCTGATTGATGATGCCTTTCGCCACGGCACCGCCATCGCGCACTGTCTTGCGACCAATCAGGTCATTCGCCTGAATGGCAGTGGTTCCCTCGTAGATCGTCAGGATGCGTGCATCACGGTAGTACTGCGCGGCGCCGGTTTCTTCGATGAAGCCCATACCACCGTGTACTTGCACACCAGTCGAGGCCACATCAACCGCTAACTCTGTCGACCAGCCTTTCACGATCGGCACCATGAACTCGTAGAAGGTCAGGTTGGCTTTTTTGCTGGCCTCATCCGGATGGTGATGTGCAGCGTCGAAGGCTGACGCAGTGACATACGCCAGCGCACGCGCTGCCTCGGTCTGGGCACGCATGCTCATGAGCATGCGTCGCACATCCGGGTGATGAATGATCGCCACTGCACCGGATGAGCCCGATAAGTCGCGCGACTGCACGCGGTCACGCGCATACTGGGTCGCTTTTTGGTAAGCGCGATCAGCCAGTGCGATACCCTGCATACCAACGCCAAAACGCGCTGCATTCATCATGATGAACATGTACTCAAGGCCGCGATTTTCCTGGCCCACCAAGTAGCCGATCGCGCCGCCATTGTCACCATACTGCAGCACGGCAGTCGGGCTGGCTTTGATGCCGAGCTTGTGCTCGATGGAAACGCAGTGCACATCATTGCGCGCACCCAGCGAGCCATCGGCGTTCACCAGGAACTTCGGCACGATAAACAGCGAGATGCCCTTCACCCCCTCAGGTGCGTCGGGCGTACGCGCCAGCACCAGGTGGATGATGTTCTCGGCCATGTCATGCTCGCCGAAGGTGATGTAAATCTTGGTGCCGAATAGCTTGTAGCTACCATCACCCTGCGGCAGTGCGCGGGTACGTACCAGCGCAAGATCTGAACCCGCTTGTGGTTCGGTGAGGTTCATGGTGCCGGTCCATTCGCCCGAAACCATTTTTGGAATATAGAGCTGCTGCTGCTCATCGCTACCCGCCGTCATCAGCGCCTCAATTGCGCCATCGGTCAGTAGCGGGCACAAGGCAAACGACAAATTCGCTGCATTGACCATCTCGGCACATGGCGTGCCGAGCAGCTTGGGCAAGCCTTGTCCGCCAAACGCCTGCGGATGCTGCAGGCCTTGCCAGCCGGCCTCGACAAAACTGCGAAACGCTTCCTTGAAACCCGGTGTCGTACTGACTTCACCTTCACGCCAGATGCTCGGTTGCTGGTCGCCAGTCCAGTTCAGCGGTGCCAGCACCTCGGTACAGAATTTCGCATTCTCTTCTAGCACCGCTTCTGCAGTGTCCGGTGTCGCATCTTCACAGCCCGGCATTTGACTGATCGCATTTAATGCGGCTAGTTCGTTCATCACGAACAGCATGTCCTTCAGCGGGGCAGTGTAACTCATGATCGTCTCCGAATATTTTTCTGCTTATGTATTAAAAAGACATGGAACAAAGCCTTGTTTGGTCGATTGCGACGACATGCCCACGCAGATCGGCGCAGGCTCGCAGCGTCGCTGGCTTAGCCGAGTTCCTTTACCAAAGTCGGCACTGCTTCAAACAGATCAGCGACCAACCCATAATCTGCCACGCTGAAGATAGGTGCTTCCGCGTCCTTGTTGATCGCAACAATGGTCTTCGAGTCCTTCATGCCAGCCAGATGCTGAATCGCTCCCGAGATACCGACCGCGATATACAGCTGCGGCGCAACGATCTTGCCGGTCTGGCCCACCTGCCAGTCGTTCGGCACATAACCGGCATCGACTGCGGCACGCGAGGCACCCATGGCCGCGCCGAGCTTATCGGCGAGTGGCTCGAGAATCTTGAAGTTCTCGGCAGAGCCGATGCCGCGACCACCGGACACAATCACCTTGGCAGCGGTTAACTCCGGCCGATCGGACTTTGCCAATTCGCGCGAAACGAAGGCTGATTTACCGCTGTCGGTAACTGCCGCCAGGGTTTCAATCGGTGCACTGCCACCGCTACCAGCCGCATCGAATCCAGTAGCCCGCACCGTGATCACCTTAATCGGATCGATCGACTGCACCGTAGCGATGGCATTGCCGGCGTAAATCGGGCGCTCGAATGTATCCGGTGAGTCAACCTTGGTGATCTCCGAAATTTGACCGACATCGAGACAAGCAGCGACACGCGGCAAGATGTTTTTGCCGTAAGCGGTGGCGGGCGCGAGTAGATGGGTGTACGTCTTCGCAATCGACAGCGCTTGCGCAGCAACATTTTCTGCGAGGCCATCCGCAAACGCAGCGTTATCAGCAACGATCACTTTCGACACGCCGGCAATTTGTGCTGCCGCTGCTGCCGCTGCATCGCAATGATGGCCAGCGATAAGGACGTGAACTTCCGCGGCGCATTGCGAAGCGGCAGTGACGGTATTCAGGGTGCTCGCTTTGAGCGACGAGTTGTCGTGTTCTGCGATGACGAGTGCGGTCATGGGTGTTCCTTTTTCACAGCCACGGATCAAATAACTTTGGCTTCGTTTTTCAGTTTCGCGACCAAGGTGGCGACATCGGGCACCATGGTGCCGGCCGAACGCTTGGGGGGATCGCTGACTTTTAGCGTCTTCAGGCGCGGCGATACATCAACGCCGAGTTCGTCCGGCTTGACGATGTCGAGCGGCTTTTTCTTGGCCTTCATGATGTTGGGCAGGGTGACATAGCGCGGCTCATTCAAACGCAAATCGGTCGTCACCACTGCTGGCAGTGCCAGCGATACGGTCTCGAGACCACCATCCACCTCGCGGGTGACAACAGCCTTGCCCTCTTCGACCACCAGTTTGGAAGCGAACGTCGCCTGCGGCCAGCCGAGCAGCGCGGCCAGCATCTGTCCGGTCTGGTTGCAGTCGTCGTCGATCGCCTGCTTGCCCAGAATCACCAGTTGCGGCTGCTCTTTGTCGACCAATGCCTTCAATAATTTGGCCACCGCCAGTGGCTGCAAGTCGAGTTCCGGGGCTGTCTCGACCAAAATCGCACGGTCGGCACCAATAGCCATCGCGGTACGCAGCGTTTCCTGGCACTGCGTGACGCCGCAGGACACCGCGACCACTTCGGTTGCCTTGCCTGCTTCTTTAACCCGCATAGCTTCTTCTACTGCGATCTCATCAAACGGGTTCATCGACATTTTGACGTTCGCGATGTCGACACCGCTGCCATCAGATTTCACGCGCACCTTGACGTTGTAGTCGACCACGCGCTTGACGGGTACCAGCACTTTCATTGCAATCCTCGATTGCGCCCGGAATGGGCGAGTTGACGTTTACGTAAACCGCGAAATTATAGGTGGGAACGGCGATATCCGTGAAACGGCGGGCCCGCGGTGAAATCAGGGCCGACCGACCGCGCGCCGCCTGGGGGACTATTTACGACGCAAATAGAACACGAATTCCTTGGGCTCGGCCTGCGCGTGCTCTTCATGCCCCAGCAAATCGTTTCCAGTCTGTCGTGCAAAGGCGTTGAAATCACGCACCGAGCCGGGATCGGTCGCCTGCACCCGCAACACATCGCCGCTGATCATATCGGCCAGCGCCTTCTTTGCCCTGAGGATGGGCAATGGGCATTTCAGGCCTCTGGCGTCGAGATCCTTTTGAAATTCCATCGCCCTACCCCGCCAGCTGCTGCTCGACCCAGCCACTGACCGAAGCCAGCGCAGCCGACAAACCGCTTGGGTCGGTGCCGCCCGCCTGCGCCATATCCGGTCGGCCGCCGCCCTTGCCGCCCACTTGCTGAGCGACATGATTCACCAGCTCACCCGCCTTCACTCTGGATGTGGCATCAGCAGTCACACCGGCGATCAGGCTGACTTTACCGTCATTGACCGTCGCCAGAACAATTGCAGCTGTCTTCAGCTTGTCCTTCATTTTGTCCATAACGCCACGCAAGGTCGGTACGTCTGCACCTTCCAATGTCGCCGCCAGTACCTTGATACCGTGGATATCCACCGCCTGCGCGAGCAAATCATCACCCTGACCCGACGCCATTCTCGCCTTGAGCGAGGCAAGCTCTTTCTCAAGCATCTTCACTTGCTCTTGCACTTGCGCGATGCGCGAGTTCAGCTCATCGGGTGGCGCCTTCAGGGCCGCAGCCGCCTCATTCACACGCGCCGCCAGCGATTGCACTAGCGCCAGCGCGTTCTCACCGGTCACTGCCTCGACGCGCCGAATGCCCGCGGCCACACCGCCTTCGGACACGATCTTGAACAAGCCGATGTCACCGGTGCGAACCACATGCGTTCCCCCGCACAGTTCGGTGGATGACCCAATGCCGAGCACGCGCACGACATCGCCGTATTTTTCGCCGAACAAGGCCATCGCACCCGCCTTGATCGCATCGTCATAGCCCATGTGCTCCGCAGAGGTTGCAGCATTGCTCAAGATTTCATGGTTCACCAGCGCCTCGATGCGCCGAATTTCATCGGCGGTTAAAGGTGCGTTGTGGCTGAAGTCGAAACGGGTCTTGTCCTTGTCAACCAAGGAGCCTTTTTGCATCACATGCCCGCCAAGCACCATGCGCAAGGCCTTATGCATGAGATGCGTTGCCGAGTGGTTGCGCATGGTAGCGGCGCGTACTTGCGCATCGACCTTGGTGGATACCGCATCACCGACCGACAACGCGCCATGACGCACTTTGCCGTGATGCCCGAACACCTCAGGCTGAATTTTTTGTGTATCGGCCACTTCGAATGCAGCGTGATCAGTCTCGATCAAGCCAACATCGCCGGCCTGACCACCGGATTCCGCATAAAACGGCGTGGTGTCGAGCACGAACATCGCTTCTTGTCCTGCATCGACCCGCTGTACGGCGACGCCATCCACAAACAAGGCGAGTACCTTGCCGTGATCTGCCAGTTTGTCGTAACCGGTGAACACCGTCTTCGGGCCGCTGTATTCCACACTGGCCGCCATTTCAAACTTGCCAGCGGCGCGCGCAACCGACTTCTGCTTTTCCATCGCCGTGTGAAAGCCTGCTTCATCTAGCGTGACATCACGCTCGCGACAAATATCGGCGGTTAGATCCAGCGGGAAACCGTACGTGTCATACAGCGTGAACGCGGTTTTACCGTCCAGCCGGCCCGGGTCTTTCGCCAGTGCCGCCTCAAGGATTTTCATACCGTTATCCAGCGTCTCACCGAAGCGTTCTTCTTCCTGCTTAAGCACCATCATGACGCGCTCGGCGGCCTCGGCCAACTCCGGATAGGCCTCACCCATTTCCTTCACCAAATCAGGCACTAACTTGTAAAAGAATGCCTTGTTCTGACCCAGCTTATTGCCGTGTCGAAGCGCGCGACGCACGATACGGCGCAGCACATAGGCACGGCCCTCGCTGCCGGGCACCACACCATCGGTGACGAGGAAGGCACAGGCACGAATATGGTCAGCGATGACGCGCAATGAGGCATTACTCAGATCACTGATGCCAGTTTCGCGCGCGGCGGCACGGATCAAACGATCGAACAGATCAATCTCGTAATTACTGTGCACATGCTGCAGCACTGCCGCGAGTCGCTCCAGACCCATGCCGGTATCGACACAAGGGGCTGGCAGCGGCGTCAGGGTGTACTCGCCAGTCGCCGGATCGAGCTGGCGATCGAACTGCATAAACACGTTGTTCCAGATTTCGATATAGCGATCGCCATCCTCTTCGGCGCTGCCAGGCGGACCACCCCAGATATCCGGGCCGTGATCGAAAAAAATCTCGGAACAGGGGCCGCACGGGCCGGTATCGGCCATCTGCCAGAAATTGTCGGATGCGTAGGGCGCACCCTTGTTGTCGCCGATGCGCACGACGCGCTCTGGCGGAAGCCCGATCACTTTGGTCCAGATATCGTAAGCCTCGTCATCCGTGTGGTACACCGTCACCCAGAGCTTTTCTTTGGGTAGGCCGTACACCTCGGTCAGCAATTCATAGGCCCAGACCAACGACTCTTTCTTGAAGTAATCACCGAACGACCAGTTGCCCAGCATTTCGAAAAACGTATGGTGGCGCGCGGTGTAGCCCACATTTTCAAGATCGTTGTGCTTGCCACCCGCACGCAAGCAGCGCTGTACGGATGCCGCGCGCACATAGTCGCGCTTCTCGGTGCCGAGAAAAACATCTTTGAACTGCACCATGCCCGAGTTGGTAAACAGCAGGGTCGGGTCATTGCCCGGTACCAAGCTTGATGAACGCACAACGGAATGGCCCTTCGATTCAAAGAAGCGAAGAAATTTGTCTCGGATTTCAGATGCTTTCATGGTGCGCGGTGAGGGTATGTTGCATTCGACAGATTGGCCGTCGAAAAGCTGGCGATTATACCCGTCAGGTGGCGAACGCTCGGCGGGCCGCGCTACTGAAAATCCGGTGTAATCAGGTCCAAGCGGTCGGTGCAGATCGCGTCCACGCCCCAGTCGAACAAAGTACGGGCCTGGGCCGGGTCATTCACGGTGTAGCACATCAAGCCGAACCCGGCTCGTTTGACCGCGCTGGCCTGCGCCGCTGTCAGCGCGCCGGCTTGCGCGTGCAGCGATACCGCACCGAGCTGATCGAGTTGCTGATGCCAGTCCGGTGGCACGCGCTCGACCAGCAAGCCTCGTGAACTATTGGGCGCGACCGCTTGCGCCTCCCGCAAGGCCTCTGTTGAAAACGAGGACAGCAATACAGCGCCCGCCGGTAGGCCAGCACAGGCTTGTGCCACCCAGCGCCCGGTGGCCTCCTCGGTACCGGGCAGCGGTTTGATCTCGACATTCATCCACAGCTGATGCTCGATACAGAATTGCGCCGCTTGCGCAAAACTGGGCACCGTCTCGCCCGCAAACTCGGCTGAGAACCATGCACCTGCATCCGACGCACTCAATGAAGCAAAAGTCTGATCGGCAACCGGGCCGCTACCAGAGACGGTGCGACCCAATTCGGTGTCATGCATCAGCACCAGCGCGCCATCGGGCAATGCCATTACGTCGAATTCAACCCCGCGAAAACCGTGCGCTAGCCCGCAACGCAAGGCCGCCAGCGTGTTTTCTGGCGCCAGCGTGCCGCCGCCCCGGTGCGCAATGATTCTCGGGAATGACCACATCATGATGCTCCGTCAGCTTGAACACCGTCGCCCGAATCAAAGTCAGCGCTACGGTAAAATGTGTTTTGAAATTCCACTCATTATCTTCCCTATCCATGAGTCATGACATCGGCAACAGCGCGCCGGTCGCGCCGTCGAATTTTTTGCGCGGCATTATCGAAGCGGACCAGCAGAGCGGCAAGTATGCGGGTCGGGTTGACCGACAGAGCGTAGCGCTACCCAGCGTCATCACTCGCTTCCCGCCGGAACCAAATGGGTACCTGCACATTGGCCACGCGAAATCCATTTGTCTCAACTTCGGTCTAGCGCGCGACTACGGCGGACGTTGTCATCTGCGTTTTGATGACACCAATCCGACCAAGGAAGAGCAGGAATATGTCGACACCATCATCGACAGCGTGGAGTGGCTTGGCTTCTCATGGCGAGATACCCAGGGTGAACACAAGTATTTTGCGAGCGATCATTTCGATCTGATGTACGAAATGGCCGAGTGGCTGGTAAGCGCCGGACATGCGTATGTTGATAGCCAAAGTGCCGAAGAGATGGCGGCCAACCGTGGCAGCTTCAGCGAACCCGGTAAGAACTCGCGCTTTCGCGACCGGCCTGCTGAAGAATCGCTTGATCTGCTCCGTAAAATGAAGGCAGGTGCATTCAAAGATGGTGAGCACATTCTGCGCGCCAAAATTGACATGGCCTCGCCCAACATGAACATGCGCGATCCGGCGATCTACCGTATCCGCCACGCGCATCACCACCGCACTGGCGACAAGTGGTGCATTTATCCGATGTACGACTACGCGCACCCGGTGTCGGATGCCATCGAAAATGTCTCGCACTCGATTTGCACGCTGGAGTTTCAAGATCATCGCCCTTTCTACGACTGGATTCTGGCGCGCCTCGCGGAAGGCGGATTTTTCCCGCAGCCGCTACCCGAGCAGTTCGAGTTTGCGCGATTGAATCTGACTTATGCGATCACCAGCAAACGCAAGCTATTGCAACTGGTCGAAGAAAACATTGTCGATGGCTGGGACGACCCACGCATGCCAACGATCGTCGGTATCCGTCGGCGTGGCTATACGCCTTCCTCGATTCAACTGTTCGCCGAGCGTATCGGTGTCGCCAAAGCCGATAGCTGGATTGATATGAGCGTGCTGGAAGGCGCCCTGCGCGATGATCTGGATCCGACAGCGCCGCGCAGCGTGGCTGTGCTGAATCCACTCAAGCTCATCATCGACAACTACCCCGAGGGCCAGAGCGAGCCATGCAGCGCGCCGGTGCATCCGCATCACCCCGAGCATGGCAATCGTCATTTCTCCCTTTCTCGCGAGCTATGGATAGAGCGCGAGGACTTTATGGAAGTGCCGAGCAAAGGCTACTTCCGACTATTCCCGGGTAACCGGGTACGTCTGCGTTATGGCTTTGTGGTTGAGTGCACCGGATTTGATAAAGACGAAGCGGGCAACATCACTGCGGTGCATTGCACTTATTTTGCGGATAGCAAAAGTGGCACCGACGGCGCCAACAACTACAAGGTCAAGGGCAATATCCATTGGGTGTCTGCCGCACATGCGGTACAAGCCGAAGTACGCTTGTACGACCGCCTGTTCAAAGACCCGCACCCGGATGCCGGTGGTAAAGACTTCAAGCAAGCGCTGAACCCAAACGCCAAAGTCGTAATCCATGCGTATCTCGAATCCGGCGCTGAGCAGGCGAAACCCGACGAGCGTTTTCAGTTCGAGCGCCATGGCTACTTTGTTGCCGATAGTGTCGACTCGACGCCCGGCCGTCCGGTTTTCAACCGCATCGTCACGCTGAAGGATAGCTGGGGCGGCTAATCACACGCCGTTCGCTCGCCATGACTACCGACAAGCTGGTCTTCGTTGACCTCGAAACGACTGGCGCCAATCCGGCGGTTGATCGGATTACCGAGATCGGCGTCGTTGAAGTCGATCATTCAGGGGAGGCGACGCACTGGTCGACGCTGGTAAACCCCGAGCAGCCGATACCCGCCTTCATTCAAAGCCTGACCGGTATCAGCAATGAGATGGTGCGCAAGTCGCCCACCTTCGCCGAGCTGGCGACCTCACTTCATGAGCGCTTGGAAGGCGCGTTATTCATTGCGCACAATGCCCGCTTTGATTACGGTTTCTTGCGTAATGCCTTCGACCAGCTGGGCCTCAGCTTCAAGCCGGATGTGCTTTGCACTGTTAAGCTGTCACGCGCATTGTTCCCGAATGAGCGTCGCCATAATCTTGACACTCTAGTCGCACGCCATCAATTAAAGGCTGATGTCCGACACCGCGCCTTGGCCGATGCCGATCTGCTCTGGCAGCTATGGCAAAAGCTACGCAGCGATCTGCCCTCTGAGACGTTTGATGCGGCACTACGGTCGCTACTGCAGCGACCGAGTTTGCCTTCACACCTGCCCACTAAAGCAGTCGATAACATCTCTGACACGCCCGGTGTGTATCTGTTCTACGGTGAAAACGACCTACCGCTATATGTTGGTAAAAGTGTACGCCTACGTCAGCGCGTGCTGTGGCACTTCAACGCGGATCACAAAGAATACAAAGAAATGCGGCTGTCGCAGCAGCTCCATCGCATCGAGGTACGCGAAACCGCTGGCGAAATCGGCGCGCTATTACTCGAGGCAAGGCTGATCAAGGACTTGCAGCCCGTGCACAACCGACTGCTGCGTCGACAAGGTGATCTGTGCGCCTGGCAGCTAAACGAAAACGAGCAGGGGCATGTCGTGCCTATGCTCACTCACGCCAGCGAACAAGATTTTGGTCGCGCTGAACGCTTGTTCGGTCTTTTTTCCAGCAAGCGAAAAGCCAATGCCGCGCTCCGCGCGCTGGCCGAATCGCATCAATTGTGTTTGGTACAGCTTGGACTCGAACGTCGCAGCGGTACGCAAAAACCCTGCTTCAATTGGCAACTCAAACGCTGCAATGGTGTGTGCGTCGGTAAAGAATCCGAGTCATTTCACCGCGCACGGTTAGAAGCAGCCCTGGCGAAGTTGCGAGTAGACACCTGGCCTTACGAGGGCGCGATTGGTTTGATCGAGCGAAGCGCTGATCGAACGGATGTCCATGTTGTTAACAACTGGTGCTATCTTGGTAGCGCGCACTCAGACGATGAGGTGCATGATTTGCTTGAGCAGTCGCCGTCGCGTCCGGCTTTTGATCTTGATACGTACAAGATTCTTCACCGTGCATTAGCAAACAAACAGCTACCTGTTCGCTTGCTACACCGGCAACATAACTAACACATGTGCCATCAGCGCAATTACGCAGCAATAACGCTCCTCGCTGAAATATAATCTCCTAAACGCAAGCAACGGCGTTGTCGTCAGGTCACCCCCGTCGCGCCTGTCGCGCTGGGATGATCCAAAGTTCAACCCGGCTTTCTACGCTTCTCAAAGGTCAGCGCCAGTGTATTCAACGGCAGTGTTGAATGAAGTTGACCATAGTCAAAATTTTTCAGGTCGTGATTGCTAGCATGAAGCGCTTTTTTTGCAATGGCTTCAGTCAGGTTCGATCAGCACAGTTTGCACAGGTTTTTTTCATCGAAAGTCCCTACGGAGAACAAGAATGAGTGAAGTTGTTATCGTCGCCGCCGCGCGCACTGCGGTTGGAAAATTCGGCGGCACGATTGCCAAGATATCCGCAGCTGAACTCGGCGCCCATGTCATCAAAGGCTTGGTCGCGAAGACCGGCATTGATCCGGCACTGATCAGTGAAGTGTTGATGGGTCAGGTATTGACGGCCGGTGTGGGACAAAATGCAGCGCGTCAAGCCATGATCAAGGCAGGCTTGCCAGACATGGTGCCCGCCATGACAATCAACAAGGTATGCGGCAGCGGCCTAAAGGCGACGCATCTTGCTGCGCAAGCCATTCTGTGCGGCGATGCCGATATCGTGATCGCCGGTGGTCAGGAAAACATGAGCGCGGCACCGCATGTGCTGAACAACTCGCGTGATGGCTTCCGCATGGGTGACGCAAAATTGGTCGACACTATGATCGTTGATGGCCTGTGGGATGTGTACAACCAGTACCACATGGGCATCACTGCTGAAAACGTCGCCAAGAAATTCAATGTCTCGCGCACAGAGCAAGATGAGTTTGCGCTGGCCTCCCAAAACAAAGCCGAAGCCGCGCAAAAGGCAGGCAAATTCAAAGATGAGATCCTACCGCTCGAGATCGCCAGTAAAAAAGGATCGATTGTTTTCGATAGCGATGAGTACATCAAGGCAGGTAGCACGCTCGATTCGCTCGCCAGCCTACGACCGGCATTCAACAAAGAAGGCACTGTCACTGCGGGTAACGCCTCCGGTCTGAATGATGGCGCGGCTGCCGTGATGATGATGTCGGCACAAAAAGCGCAGCAACTCGGGCTCAAGCCACTGGCAAAGATCAAGGCCTATGCATCGGCCGGTCTGGATCCAACCATCATGGGCATGGGTCCGGTACCTGCGAGTCAGCGCTGTTTGCAAAAAGCGGGCTGGACCCATAAAGACCTCGACCTGATGGAGATTAACGAGGCGTTTGCAGCGCAAGCGATCGCGGTCAACAAAGAAATGGGCTGGGATACCAGCAAGATCAACGTCAACGGTGGCGCTATTGCCATCGGTCATCCGATCGGCGCCTCCGGCTGCCGTGTGCTGGTGACGCTGATTCACGAAATGATCCGTCGCGATGCCAAGCGCGGGTTAGCAAGCCTGTGTATTGGCGGTGGCATGGGTGTGGCATTGGCAATCGAGCGCTGATCTGTCGGCAAACAAGCATCACAAGTAAAGGGAGAACAAGATGAGCAGAGTGACCCTGGTGACCGGTGGTATGGGCGGCCTTGGCGAAGCAATTTGCATAAAAATGGCCAACATGGGCTATGCGGTAGCGACTACCTACTCGCCCGGCAATACCAAGGCTGAGGCTTGGCTGACCGAGATGAAGGAAAAAGGCTACAACTTTCGCGCCTACCCCTGCGATGTTGCCGATTACGACGCAGCACTCGAGTGCGTGTCACAGATCGTAAAAGACATGGGCCCGATCGATGTGCTGGTCAATAACGCCGGCATCACGCGCGACATGACCTTCAAGAAAATGGACAAGTTGAATTGGGATCTGGTGATGCAGACCAATCTAGACTCTGTCTTCAACATGACCAAGCCCGTCTGTGACGGTATGGTTGAGCGCGGCTGGGGCCGCATCATCAATATCTCGTCCGTCAACGGCCAGAAAGGCGCTTTCGGACAAACCAACTACTCAGCTGCAAAAGCCGGCATGCACGGTTTCTCCAAGGCTTTGGCCTATGAGGTGGCGCGCAAGGGCGTGACGGTCAACACCATCTCGCCCGGCTATATCGGGACCAAGATGGTGACCGCCATCGCCCCCGAGGTGCTCGAGACCAAGATCCTGCCGCAAATTCCCATGGGTCGTCTGGGTAAGCCGGAGGAGGTCGCTGGTTTGGTGGCCTATCTCGCCTCGGAAGAGGCCGCGTTTCTGACCGGCGCCAACATTGCCATCAATGGCGGACAGCACATGCAGTAAGCATTTGGCCGTAGCAAAACCTGCCCGGGTTGTCGCTGACAGGCAAATCAGCGATAATCCGGGCCGCATTATCGGTTTGTCCGGAGTGCATCTGCCTCGGTGGTGGAACTGGTAGACGCGCCGGACTCAAAATCCGGTTCCGAAAGGAGTGTCGGTTCGATTCCGACCCGAGGCACCATCCCCGTTAGCTTGAAT
>JAIXQK010000032.1 GCA_027485795.1 Oxalobacteraceae bacterium | reverse complement strand
GTCGCTGCTCGTGATGCGGTCGAGGTAGGACTGCGCCAGCTCGGTGGCGGAAAGCTGTTTGCTTTTCAGCAGCGCTGACAATTGTTTAAGTGTTTGCATGCGTGTTTCTTGATCGCGAGATGCGCCTTGCAGATGGGTGTGTGGGCGTCGAGTAAGGTGGGTTGAGGCGTTTTACTCGATCACTTTGGGCACGAGATACAGGCCGTCTTGCACGCTGGGGGCGGGTTGCTGGTAATCGTCGCGGCGATTCGGTTCGGTGACCCGATCTTCACGTAGCGGCATGGCGAGATCATCGCGCCAGATAGCCACCGGGTGAGCGAGAGGTTCGACGCCGCGGGTATCCACCGCTTTCATCTGCTCAACCAGGGCGAAGATATTGTTCAACTTGGCCAGCGTATCGGCGGACTGCTGTTCGGAAAGATCGAGTTGCGCCAGTTTGGCGAGTCGATCAATGTCGGAAAGGGACAGAGACATGAGGAAGCGAGCTGGGTTGCTCGTGGCAAGAGTTCAAAAATGACAATCAGTGCAGTAGGCAAGCGGCATCGAGTCGCCAGAACAGCGTTCGCATTATCGAAGCATCGAATGGCCACTGCTTCCAATTCGACCAGGCGCATTGACGAAAACGGCTTTCGCATCACGGTCTGTTTTCGCCGGAGAAAGCTGAGGAAATACAGGCGATTCCGGGTTTCTGACAGCCAATTTCGAACGGATTATAAGGTAGAATGACAAGTTAAATAACGCACTCGGCAGCTAACGGGCCAAGACCCGACCGACATCGCTTTCGCCGGAAACGGCAAGTTTCACGCGCTTCTGGGATCCATATTCATGTTTTCATTCCTTCGTAGCTATTTTTCAAACGATCTCGCGATCGATCTCGGCACCGCCAACACACTGATTTATGTGCGCGGTTTGGGCATCGTCCTGGATGAGCCCTCAGTGGTCGCCATTCGTCAGCAGGGCGGCCCGAACGCCAAGAAAAACATTCAGGCGGTCGGTAAAGAAGCCAAGCAGATGCTCGGCAAGGTGCCGGGCAACATCGAAGCCATCCGCCCAATGAAAGACGGCGTGATCGCCGACTTCACCGTCACCGAGCAGATGCTCAAGCAGTTCATCCGCATGGTGCACGACACTAAGTTATTCAAACCATCGCCGCGCATCATCATTTGCGTACCTTGCGGTTCGACCCAAGTTGAGCGCCGCGCGATCCGTGAATCTGCACTGGGTGCTGGCGCATCTCAAGTGTTCTTGATTGAAGAGCCGATGGCTGCTGCGATTGGTGCGGGCTTGCCGGTATCCGAGGCGACCGGCTCGATGGTGGTCGATATCGGTGGCGGTACAACCGAGGTCGGCATCATCTCGCTCGGTGGCATGGTTTATAAAGGCTCGGTTCGTGTGGGCGGTGACAAGTTTGACGAGGCGATCGTCAATTACATTCGCCGCAACTACGGCATGTTGATCGGCGAGCAAACCGCTGAGACCATCAAGAAGCAAATCGGCTCCGCCTTCCCGGGGACCGAGGTGCGCGAGATGGAAGTCAAAGGTCGTAACCTGTCCGAGGGTATTCCGCGCTCCTTCACCATCTCTAGTAATGAAGTACTGGAGGCGTTGACGGATCCGCTGAATAGCATTGTGTCAGCCGTCAAGAATGCACTCGAGCAGACGCCACCTGAACTCGGTGCTGATATTGCCGAGAAGGGCATGATGCTGACCGGTGGTGGCGCGCTACTGCGCGACCTCGACCGCCTGCTGATGGAAGAGACAGGCCTGCCCGTGCTGGTCGCCGAGGATCCGCTCACCTGCGTGGTGCGTGGTTCCGGTATGGCGCTCGAGCGAATGGACAAGCTCGGTTCCTTGTTCTCCTACGAATAAGTGAAGGGCCGCGCGATAGTGAGCTGCAAGCGGCCCCCGTCAGTTCCCGAGTCAGTCTCGGCGCCGCTATATCTTTTGGCCGCCGAGTCTCTCCACAGCCCTAGCGTTTGATGGAATACAGTCCACCACCACTGTTTAAGCAAGGTGCGTCGGCACGCGCGAAGATGCTGCTGTTCGCGCTGATTGCGGTCGGTTTGCTGATGGCGGACTCGCGCTTTAAAGCGCTCGCGGCGATCCGGCAAGCAGTCGGCGTCGCGCTGTATCCGGTGCAGGTGGTTGCGATGCTGCCGCGCGATGCGTTTTTTGCCACCACCGATTATTTCTCCTCACTCTCCACGCTGAAAGACGAGAACCGACAGATGCGCGAGCAGCAAGTACTCAACGCGCAACTACTGCAGCAAAGTCGTCAGCTCCAGGCAGAAAATGCCTATCTGCGCAAACTACTCGACGCATCCGAGCGGATCCAGCTAAAGACTGTGATGAGCGAGATTCTGTACGACGCTCGCGATCCTTTCTCGCGCAAGGTCATCATCGACCGCGGTGATTCTCATGGCATCAAGCCGGGACATCCTGTGATTGATGATCTCGGTGTAGTGGGTCAGGTGACCCGCGTGTTTCCGTTCACTTCCGAGATTACGCTGCTCACCGACAAGGAGCATGCGATTCCCGTACAAGTATTGCGTAGTGGTGTTCGTAGTGTTGCCTATGGCCGCGGTCAAACGGGTGAGCTAGAACTTCGTTTCATGGCATCGAATGCCGACATTCAGCCGGGCGATGTACTGACGACGTCTGGCATCGACGGCGTGTACCCGGCGGGTCTGGCGGTTGCGACCGTGATGACGGTCGACACCAAGACGTCTGACGCCTTCGCGCGCATCTTGTGCCAGCCTTCAGCGGGCGTTTCGCGTCACCGGCAGTTACTGGTGCTACTCGGTGATCTAGCGGCAATGCCGCCACTACCGTCGCCGGAGAATACGAACGCCGATCGTCCTCGGCGAGCGCGCAGGGAGGGCGCTGAGTAATGATGGATCGTGAAAACATTCTGCTACCGGTCAACCCGGCGTTTATCGCGTTCAGCCTGATAGCAGCGTTTTTTATGAACCTGTTCCCCTGGGGTAGTTGGAATTGGGTGCCTGACTTCGTTGCCTTGACGCTGGTGTTCTGGAGCATTTATCAGCCGCGCAAAGTAGGTATCGGCATCGCTTTCCTGATGGGGCTGGTGATGGATGTGCATAGCGCCTCGCTGCTCGGCGAGAACGCGCTGGCGTATACCTTGTTGTCTTATTTTGCGATCACGATTCACCGACGTGTACTCTGGTTCCGTGCCACCGTCCAGGCACTTCATGTCTTGCCGTTGTTGTTGGTGATGCAGGTGGTGCAGGTGCTGGTCCAGTTGGCGGTGACCGGCAAGACGCCGGGTTGGAGCTACTTTGTGCAGAGTTTTGTTTCGACCGCAGTCTGGCCAATTGTTTGTTGGCTGTTGCTGGCGCCACAGCGCCGCGCCGTCGATCGCGATGATACGCGCCCGATCTGATGCCGTCGTCTGTCATGTCTGTGTGTCGTAGGCCCTCGCCGTGACTGAAATCAAAGATACCGAACGGGAAATACAGCTGTTCCGGCTGCGCCTGTCGGTGGCCGGCGTGGTGGTGCTGACCTGCTTCGGTTTATTGATGCTGCGGTTCGTATGGCTACAGGCTGTCCGCCACAGCGAGTACTACGAGCGTGCGGAGAGTAATCGTATCTCGGTGGTGCCCGCGGTACCAAACCGTGGACTGATCGTCGATCGCAATGGCGTCATCCTTGCGCGCAATTATTCTGCGTATACCCTGGAAATCACGCCAGACAAAATCAATCGCCCGTTGGACACTGTGATTGATGAATTGGCAAAGATCGTTGATATCCAACCGAAAGATCGCAAACGCTTCCGTCGTCAGATGGAGGAATCAAAATCTTTCGAAAGTTTACCGATCCGTACTCGTCTGACTGATGAAGAGGTAGCCCGCTTCGCGGCGCAACGGTATCGCTTCCCTGGCGTTGACATCCAGGCCCGTCTGTTCCGTCAGTATCCTTTAGGTCAGACCGCGTCTCACATGATTGGCTACATCGGCCGCGTGAACAAGAAGGAAGCAGAGAGGCTCGAAGAGAGCGAAGATGCGGCCAACTATCGTGGCACTGAATACATCGGTAAAGAAGGTATCGAGAAAAGCTACGAGCGTGAGTTACATGGCATCACGGGCTATGATGAGATCGAAGTGTCGGCGGGTGGTCGTGCCAACCGTACGCTGTCACGTAATACGCCAACGCCAGGCAACAATCTGATCCTGTCGGTCGATATTGAGCTACAGAAAATCATTGAGAAAGCCTTCGGCGATCGGCGCGGGGCGTTGGTAGCGATTGAACCATCCACCGGTGATGTGCTGGCCTATGTCTCCATGCCCACCTTCGACCCCAACCTGTTTGTCGAAGGTATTGATTCCAAGAGTTGGGAAGAGCTCAATACCTCACTCGACAAGCCGCTGCTGAACCGGCCGCTGATTGGTTCCTATCCGCCAGGATCGACCTTCAAGCCTTACATGGCCCTTGCGTCGCTCGAGCTGGGCAAGCGCACACCGGAAATGGCGATTTCCGATCCAGGCTACTTCTGGTTTGGTAATAACAAATTTCGTGACGATAAAGAGGGTGGTCACGGCCGTGTCGACATGTACAAGTCGATCGTACAGTCATGTAACACCTTCTACTATGTACTGGCGAACGATCTGGGGATCGATGCGATTCACGACTTCATGAAACCCTTCGGCTTCGGGCAGCTGACCGGTATCGATCTCGAAAACGAGCGGCGTGGTGTATTGCCGTCGCAAGAATGGAAACGCAAGACCTTTAAGCGCCCCGAGCTGCAGAAGTGGTATGCGGGCGAGACGATTTCGGTGGGTATCGGCCAGGGTTACAACTCGTTCACACCGATACAGCTCGCACACGCTGTATCGAATCTGGCAAATAACGGCGTTGTGATGAAGCCGCACTTGGTGAAGACCATCGAAGATCCCAACTCCAAAGCGCGCAAGCTGACGGTACCTAAAGAAAGCTATCGTATTCCACTGCGGCAGGAAAATATCGACTTCGTGAAAAGTGCCATGATCGGCGTGACCAAGGAAGGTACCTCGGCGCGCTCCTTCGCAACGGCGCCCTATACCTCGGGTGGTAAAACCGGCACTGCGCAAGCCGCAGCGATGAGTAAAACCGTCAAATACGATGCCAGCAAAATCGCCGAACGCTTGCGCGACCACTCGCTGTACATTGCTTTCGCACCCGCTGATAAGCCCAAGATAGCGCTTGCTGTCATTGTTGAGAATGCAGGCTTTGGCGCTGCGGCTGCGGCGCCGATTGCGCGTTTGGCGATCGATTACTATTTGCTGGGGAAACGCCCTGATGAACCGGTAGCGAAAGTTGATGTGGCAGCAGATGCTCAAACCCGCACAGACGCGCCCAAACCAGAGAATAAAAAACCTGAAGGAAACAAGCCAGAACCTGGCAAGCCTGAAGCCAGCAAACCAGAAGGCAAAAAGCCGGAAGCGGACAAGCCCGAACTCGGCAAGCCTGAGGCCAGCCGGCCAGAGGCAAACAAGGCGGGCGGTAGCAAGCCAGAGAGCCTGAAAGCCGATCCAAACAAACCGGAAGCGAAAAAACCAGACGCAGGCAAACCAGACGCAGGCAAACCAGCAATTGCACCGCCCACCAATAATGCGGCAGGGGCAGTGAAGACGAATAATCAAAGGAGCGTGCCGTGATGCTGTCCTATGCTGATAGCGCCCGAAGCATGATCATTGAATCGATCAAGCGTCGGCTACTGATTTTTGATCGCTCATTAGCGATTATCGTCGGCTTGATCATGCTGCTGGGGTGTCTTGCAGTGGCTTCAGCGGCTATGGATTATCCGGGGCGATTCGAAGGACATATTCGCAACATCGCTATCGGCATCATGGTGATGTGGGTTGCTGCAGTAATACCACCACAAAAGCTGATGCATTTTGCGCTGCCGATTTATCTGGTCGGCTTGGGGTTGTTGGTGGCTGTTGCCACGTTCGGTTTAGTTAAAAATGGTGCCCGTCGCTGGCTCAATGTGGGCTTGATTATCCAACCATCGGAAATCATGAAGCTTGCGCTGCCACTCATGCTCGCGTGGTATTTTCAAAAGCGAGAAGGCATGATCCGTTGGCGCGATTTTCTGGTGGCCGGCGTGTTCGTATTGGCACCAGTTGCATTTATTCTGCGCCAGCCCGATCTGGGTACGGCGATGCTGGTCTTGTCATCAGGATTTTTTGTCATCTTCCTGGCGGGATTGTCGTGGCGCTTAATCATCGGCATGATGATTAGTGGGCTTGCCAGCTTGCCGCTCGTGTGGTCGATGCTGCACGATTATCAACGCGGGCGAGTGATGACCCTGATCGATCCGACATCTGATCCGCTTGGTAAAGGCTTCCACATTATTCAATCAACCATTGCGATTGGTTCAGGCGGATTGATCGGAAAAGGCTGGTTGAATGGATCACAGGCACACCTCGAGTTCATTCCTGAACGGACCACCGATTTCATCTTTGCCGTGTTTTCGGAAGAGTTCGGATTACTCGGTAATGCTGTGCTGCTCGTGTTGTACCTGATGCTAATTGGACGTGGACTCCTGATCTCGGCCAACGCCCCCACGCTATTTTCCCGCCTATTGGCTGGCGCGATCACGCTGTCGATATTCGTTTATGCCTTCGTCAACATGGGTATGGTCAGCGGGATACTGCCGGTCGTCGGTGTGCCATTACCCTTCATGAGCTACGGCGGCACAGCGTTCGTGACATTGTCATTGGCTGTTGGCACCCTGATGAGCATACAGCGGCATCGCAAGTTAGTGCAGACCTGAGATGCGCCTAGCCTTGCTGCAATCGTTGATAACCCGTTTCGGCTTGTTGGCGCTAGTGTCGGGGCTTTCCGCGTGCAGCACCGTTCAGGTGCCGACAGGTGACGACAAGGCCGCCCGCGAGCAGCCCAAGCCCGCGGTGGTGAGCGCGCCCTCGGCAGCGCCACCCAAACGACCGGGTGCTTACTACCAAGACGATGGACCACCCGAGCAAGTACCTGCCGGTTTACTCGACACGCCGGATGCCGACCCCAAGGTAGAGCCTTACCTGCGCGGGCCGAGCAAGCCCTACACCGTGTTGGACCAGACCTTTGTGCCAATTAACGACGCGCGACCTTTCGTACAGCGTGGCGCTGGCAGTTGGTATGGCAGGAAATACCACGGGCGTAAAACCGCCTCTGGCGAGATTTACGATATGTTCGCGATGACCGCGGCCCATCCGATCCTGCCTATCCCTTCCTATGCGCGTGTCACGAATTTGCGCAACGGTAAGCAGGTGATCGTTCGCATCAATGACCGTGGCCCGTTCCTGGCATCGCGCATCATCGATCTCTCATACACCGCAGCACTCAAGCTCGACATTATTCGCGGCGGCAGCGCAGAACTCGAAGTGGAGCGCTTGCTTCCCGATGACATTACCCGACTGCAGGCAGCCAAGCGGGCATCCTCCAGCGCAGAGCTAGCTAGAAAACCGACCGATGATCCGATTGCATCGGCAATACCGCAGCCCGATCGTTCTGACCCGGCCACCAAAGCCATCGAGCCTGCTTTTTACCTTCAGCTCGGCGCCTATACGGATGAGGCGAATGCGCGCACGATGAGGGATCGGGTGCTGACAGCGTGGCCAAGTCATCTTCCGCAGCCCGTGATCGTTCAGAGCGGTGGCTGGTACCGGCTACACAGCGGGCCTTTCACCAGCCGAGGACTGGCGACCGATGCGGCACGCCATCTACAGGGCGCAGCACAAATACAGACTACGGTAGTGCAGCGCTAAGCCACTCGCACAATATCGCTTGCATTGCTTGCGGTACCCTGCCCTGATCATCGTCTTGAAGCGCTCAGGATGATGGATTGGCGATTTCCAGCGCCATGGCATACAAGGTATTTTTTTTGATTTTAGTGATTTTTGCAGCCAGCGCAGCGGCTTGGCTGACAGGACATTCTTCCAGCAGTATGTTCAACAGACGGCGCGCCTCGAGCATGCTGTCAGTATCGATATCCCCTCGGTTCGCACCCTCAATTAAAAGCACGAACTCGCCCCGTTGACGATTTGCATCTGCGGCAAGCCATTCGTGTGCCTCCGATAAAGCGCAACGATGAATTTGTTCGAACAGTTTCGACAGCTCGCGGGCAATCACAATGCGTCGCTGATCACCGAATAAACGCCGCATTGCGTTAACCGTATCAAGCACCCGATGCGGCGCTTCATAAAATACCAGCACGGACGGTGAGTCGATCAGCGACTGTAACGCTGAATCGCGTTGCGCATCTTTCGATGGCAGAAAGCCGAAAAAATGAAAGCCTTCGCCCGACAAGCCGCTGCCGGAGAGCGCAGCGGCGGCTGCCGAGGGTCCTGCAATCGGGACCACGGCCAAGCCCTGGTTGATGACAGTATCCACCACGCGGGTACCCGGATCAGAAATCGCTGGCGTACCCGCATCCGACACCAGCGCAATGCGCTCACCCCGATGAAGTCTTTCGATAATTTTTTGGGCCGCTTCAGCCTCGTTATGCTGGTGCGTGGTGATGAGTGGCTTGGATAAGCCGTAGCGCTTCATCAGCTGACCGGTGTTGCGCGTGTCTTCGCAGGCGACTGCATCGACCATCTCAAGTACGCTCAATGCCCGAACGCTGATATCCCCCAGGTTACCAATGGGTGTCGCAACCACATACAATGCGCCCGCCGGAAAACGCTGCAGCGTGATTTCTTCCGCGAGTGAATCGAGTAGCGCGATCAGGTGGGGCGAGAGCTGAGATGACATAAGAGGCCAATGAGAACTCGCCACGCACCGAGGTCGGAAGCGACAGCTTGCCATATTGTACAAAACACCCTAGCGCATCAATGAAGCACTGCACTACAGCATCAGGCCGACTTGCCGAGGATCGCGCGCTGGCGTATCTGCAAGCCCAAGGACTGATTTTGATAAAACGGAACTTTCGTAGTCGTCGTGGCGAGATTGATCTGATTATGCGTGATGCCGCGACGCTAGTTTTTGTCGAGGTGCGGCAGCGCCGTAGTCGGCAATTTGGCGGTGCGGCAGCTAGCATTTCCCCATTGAAGCAGGCTCGGCTGTGGCATAGCGCCCAGATTTTCCTGCAAAAGTATCCCAATACATCCGCCTGTCGTTTCGATGCGGTGTGTATTGATGGGGAATCACTAACATGGCTTCGTCATATTTTCAGTGCTTAATCTCCCCATTTCATGAAAACCACGGCCGACCCTAGGGCGGGCTCAGCTTTATAATCCCGCTTATGAGCAAGCAACGAATACTCGACCAGTTTCGAGAAAGTGCCGAGTTAAATCGTCAGGCCGCTGCTTCGCTCGCTCAGCCGATTGCGGAGGCGATCGAATTAATCTTCATCGCACTCTCGAATGGCAGCCGTATCCTTGCTTGCGGCAACGGTGGCTCGGCCGCGGATAGCCAGCACTTTGCGGCAAAACTGGTCGGTCGCTTTGAACGTGAGCGTTTGCCTTTGCCCGCTATTGCCTTATCCACCGATACTTCCGTGCTGACCGCGATAGGTAATGACTACGGCTATCACGAGATATTCGCGAAGCAGGTGCAGGCACTTGGACAAGCAGGTGATGTACTACTAGCGATCACGACCTCCGGTAATTCAGGCAATGTGGTCGCCGCGGTCGAGGCGGCACAAGAGAGAGATATGCGCGTCGTAGCGCTGACGGGCAATGGTGGCGGAGCGCTTTCCAGTATCCTGACCGATGTCGACGTCCATGTTTGCGTACCGCACCAGCGCATATCGCGTATTCAAGAAATGCATTTATTGACTATTCATTGTATTTGCGACGGTATTGACGTCGCGCTTTTTGGAGGAGATGCCGAATGAAATTAATGCTATCGGCGGCCGTCGGCCGTTCACTTCTAGGTCTCGCACTCGGCGCTGCGCTATGCGCCAGCTTGCAGGGCTGCGTGCCTCTGGTGGTGGGTGCAACCGCCGCCGGTTCGATGGCAGCGGTTGACCGTCGCACGATCGGCACCCAAACCGATGACAAGATGATTGAACTGAAGGGCGAGGGACGCGCCAACAAGATTGCCGGCGATAAAGGCAGGGTTGCCGTCACCAGCTACAACCGCATGGTGGTTCTGACTGGCGAAGTCGCCGATGAGAAAATGAAAGCGGATGTTGAGGCACAGATCGCAACCTTGGTGGATCCGAAAAAAATCGAAAATGATCTTGATATCGCACCGGTATCCTCCATAAGTGCGCGCTCCAATGATTTACTCATCACCAGTAAGGTCAAGGCGGCGATCATCGATACCAAAGATCTCTATCTCAGTGCTTTCAAAGTACATACTGATCGCGGTGTGGTTTATCTGATGGGGCGCGTCACCCAACGTGAGGCCAAGCTCGGTGCTGAGGTGGCGCGTAATGCTGCAGGCAATATCCGCAAGGTAGTGAAGCTGTTTGAATATATCAGCGAGGACGAACTGCTCGAGATGAAAGCCAAGCCATCCCCCGAGGAGTCGCGTACCCCAGCGCCCGCTAAATAAGCGAGTCGCGCGGCCGGGCTGGTTCGAGTCACGGTCGCGCGCCTATAATGGCGAACTATTCCTGCTGATCTGGATACACCTATGTCCAAGCATTTCCCGCGCCGCATCGCTGGCCTGACCATTCTGCAGACGATGTCGATCGTCGCGATCCTCGGTGTTGTTCTTTTCCTCGCTCTGTCCCTGCTGAAACCTGAGCCGGCGCCCAAGGCGACATTCAACACCTTGAATGGTGAGCAGCTGACCACTGAGTCACTGCGTGGCAAGGTCGTGCTGGTGAATTTTTGGGCAACCAGCTGTGGTAGCTGCATCGCCGAGATGCCCCAGATGGTCGGTACTTTCAACAAATACCGCGAACGTGGCTTTGAGTTAGTCGCCGTCGCGATGAGCTATGACCCACCGCAGTATGTTCAAAACTATACGGAGACTCGGCAGCTGCCGTTTACCGTGGCGTTGGACGCGAATGGCAGTAATGCCAAAGCATTCGGTGATGTACAACTCACGCCGACTGCTTTTCTGATCGACAAAGACGGCAACATCCTGAAGCGCTTTGTTGGCATTCCTGATGAGGCGGGCTTGCATAAGCTGATCGAAAAGGCGCTCGCCGCCTAAACCTGCTGCAAAGGTGCCGCTGGCGTTGTTGGTAGCGTCTTGTCGTACGTCATGTACTGCCTGCGGCGCTCCCGCCTAGCCTTCGACACCTTTACAGCAGGTTTACAACCCGCCTCAAATAATTCTGGCGTTGTTGTTAGCGTCCGACAGAAGAACTAAACGACACCCGCTTGATGCGCTTGTTGATCAGCGTGATATGAGCTGCGCACCATTGCGCCGACTGCGGCATGCACAAAGCCCATTTTCTTGGCTTCCTGCTCAAACATGTTGAAGGTATCCGGATGCACATAGCGTCGTACAGGCAAATGGTCGCCGCTGGGCATCAGGTACTGACCAATGGTCAGCATATCAACGTCATGCGCGCGCAGGTCGCGCATCACCTGAAGAATTTCCTCATCGGTTTCGCCGAGACCCACCATGAGGCCGGACTTGGTAGGTACGTCCGGGCACAGAGCCTTGAAGCGTTTTAGTAGTTCAAGCGAGAAAGCGTAATCCGACCCGGGTCGAGCTTCCCGGTAGAGGCGAGGCACAGTTTCAAGGTTGTGGTTCATCACATCGGGCGGCGCGGCTTGCAAAATCTCGAGCGCTCGATAGATGCGGCCTCTGAAATCCGGCGTCAGAATCTCGATCCGAGTAGCCGGTGACAGTTCGCGTACACGCCGTATGCAATCCACAAAATGGGCGGCGCCGCCATCTCGTAAATCATCACGATCAACCGACGTAATCACCACATAAGACAGCTTCAGTGCTGCAATCGTGCGCGCCAAATTTTCTGGTTCGTTGACATCGAGCGGATCGGGGCGACCATGGCCAACATCACAGAATGGGCAGCGGCGGGTGCACTTATCACCCATGATCATGAAGGTGGCGGTGCCTTTACCGAAGCACTCACCTATGTTGGGGCAAGACGCTTCTTCACAGACCGTGACAAGCTGATTCTTGCGCAGGATGTCCTTGATTTCGTAAAAACGCGTGGTCGGGGAAGCGGCTTTCACGCGGATCCAGTCCGGCTTTGCCAGTTTTTCGGCGGGCACGATCTTGATCGGAATGCGCGCCGTCTTGCCGGCACCTTTCTGCTTTTGGTTCGGGTCGTAGCGGGTGTCGAGGGTATCGCCGGAATCAGACATGGCTCAGGGCATTAGTTGTTGTTCGAGCGCGCGCGCCAGTCGCTCCTGTACTTCAAGCAGTGGCGCCTGCACGCCCAAGCTGCGCAAATCAACCGTCGCAAGACCGGGATAGCCGCAGGGGTTGATCCACTCGAACGGTTGCAGATCCATCGCGACATTCAAGGAGACGCCATGATAAGTGCAACCATTTGCGCGGATCTTCAAGCCCAGTGCGGCGACTTTCGCGCCACGCCATTCACCGTCCGCGATGTAAATACCCGGTGCGCCAGCCTTGCGCTCACCCGCACAATTATACGTGGCGAGGGTCTCGATCACAGCCTGTTCTATGCAGTGAACAAAGGTTCGTGGCAGCAAGCGCCGGCCATCACGCCGGAGATCGAACAGCAGGTATACGATGGCCTGACCGGGACCGTGATAGGTGACCTCGCCGCCGCGATCGGTTTGAACAACGGGAATCTGGTGCGCATCGATTACATGGGCGGGGTCTGCCCCCAGACCCAAGGTAAACACCGGTGGGTGTTCGACCAGCCATAGTTGGTCTTCGGTGTCAGGTGTGCGCGTGTCGGTAAAGGCGCGCATGGCGGCAAAACTCTGCTCATAAGACTCAAGGCCACGGCGCAGAATCAGCAGCTCATGCATGCGGCTTACAGCACCACCTTGACCATCGCATGTGACGATAGCTCACGGTAGAGATTGTCGAGCTGCTCGCGACTAGTAGCGCGCACGGTCACGGTCAGCGCCAGATAGTTACCTTTGGATGAGGGCCGCATGGTCATTTTGTCGGCGTGGAAGTCGGGGTCGTGGCGCTGGACCAGTTCAACCATGGTTTGTGCAAAGTCATCCTGCATGACGCCCATGATCTTGATTGGGAAGTCACTCGGATACTCAATAAGACTTTCGCTGGGTAGCGGCATCATCCTGCCCTGTGATCAATAGGGTAGCAATAGCCGTATCGAGTCGACCGTGCGGCCGACGATGCTGGCTGTGGCTACTGGCTCAAGCGCTAGTAGCGGTACGTTGTTGATGACTTGATCATTCGCCAGCAGCTTTAAGCTACCCACGGGGGCGTACTGATTGATCGGTGCAACCAAGGGGTCGGTGCGTTCAATTTGGGTTGTGATCTTCGGGCGGCTACCGTTGGGTAGCGTCACATAGACATCACGATTGAAGCCAAGCTTCAATTGATTGATTGCGCCTTTCCATACCGTCGGTGTCAGAACCACCTGGCCTTTTGTATAAACCTTGTGGGTTTCGAAATTCTGAAAACCCCAGTTCAACAGTTTTTGACTTTCTTGTGCCCGCACTGAATCAGACACGGTGCCCATCACCACCGAGAGCATACGGCGATCACCATGCGCGCCATTTGGCCGCTTGGCGGCGGCGATCAGACAGTAACCCGCTGCCGCAGTATGTCCGGTTTTTACACCGTCAACGGTGGAATCCAGCCAGAGCAGCCGATTTCGGTTGGGTTGCGTGATCTTGTTGTAGGTGAAGCTCTTGGTGGAATAAATTTTGTAAAGCTCGGGGAAATCAATGATCAAACGATTCGCTAGCGTCGATAAGTCGCGTGCGGTCGCGTAGTTTTCTACGTGCGGCAGGCCATGGGGGTTGGCGAAGTGCGTGTTTTTCAGACCCAGACTAAGCGCTGTGCGATTCATTTGATCGACAAATGTTGCTTCACTTCCAGCAATTGCCTCAGCTAGCGTGATTGCCGCATCATTACCTGATTGAACGATCAGTCCATACAAAAGGTCTTGTATCCGCACCGGCGTTGATGGCTCAATGAACATCTTGGAGCTATCGCCATCAACCTTCCATGCATTCACCGAAACATTCACCGTCTGTTGGAGGTCGATGCGCTTGTCTCTGACTGCTGAAAAAGCCAGGTATGCGGTCATCAGTTTGGTGAGTGATGCTGGCTCGATCCGCATATCGGGTTCGTGTGCAGCGAGGATTTGGCCGCTGGTCGCGTCCATCAAGAGCCATGATCGTGCGGCGATCGTGGGGGGTGCAACCGATTCGGCAGCCGCATTGGTAAACAGGAACAGCACGGCACAGGCGGCCAGAAGTTTTTTCATTGAATGGTGATGATTTCAGCAGCAAAGATGCTGCACGAATTATAGCGCTGTGGGCTGAACACCGAGGGTATGACGCAGACTTATGCCGACTGCCAAGCAGCGATCACGATCTGCTTGATGTGATGGAGCTTTCGATGAAAAAAATGATCAGCGCCGGGAATCACAACCACCGGCAAGTCTTGCGGCCGCGCCCAGTCGAATACGTCGGCAAGCGGAATGGTTTCATCCTGCTCGCCATGAATCAACAGCGTGTTTGATGGGACAGGTGCGAGTTCCCACTTACCAGCGGCGCAACCCACTAAAACTAAACGCTCCGCACCTTTGTTTTGCGCGGTTAACTGCTGATTAAGTCGTGACAGCACGAAGGTGCCGAAAGAAAACCCGCCCATAGCCACCGGTAGTCCCGGATACAGCTTCACCATGTGGGAATGTAGTAGCGCCATGTCATCGGTCTCACCGACGCCATGGTCGTGGGTGCCTGCGGACTCACCGACGCCGCGGAAATTCATACGGGCGCAGACATAGCCGAGCGCAAGAAAAGCACGCACCAGTGTCTGCACCACCTTGTTATCCATACTGCCGCCATACAAGGGGTGTGGATGCGCGATGAGTGCGATACCTCGCGGCGCCGCTTGCGGCGGCAGATCAAGCTTGCACTCGATGTTGCCGGCAAGTCCTTGAAGAGAGAATGATTGAGTCTGCGCGTTCATGCCCGCTAGGGTTCACCATCCGTATCGCTTTAGCTTGGAACGCGCGCTAGATTTTCAAGCGATCGACGACCTTGCCCTCTACTAAATGCGAATCGATGATCTCATCGATATCGTGTTCGTCGACATAGGTGTACCAGACCGCTTCTGGGTAGATCACCATCACTGGACCTTCCTCACAGCGATCAAGGCAGCCTGACTTGTTGATACGCACTTTGCCTTGGCCGTTCATGTTGAGTGCCTTCACACGGCGCTTGGCATGCTCCTGCGCGCGTTGGGCGCCGCGCTCAGCGCAGCATGCTCGACCATCGTCGCGCACATTGGTACAGATGAACACATGGTGTTGGTAGTAAGGATCGCTCATGACAAGGTCGCAAATCGAGTGGCTTGACTGCGCATGATACCGCCCTAGACCTGACGATGCGTCGGCCGCAGCAAAATCCACAGCGCAAACGCTGGCCAGAATAGGGACAAGAACTGTGCAGCACCGTTGAAGTTCAGAAATTTTCCCTGCACCCACTCGCTGAGTGTTGCCAGAAAATAGGGGTTCGATGGCAGTAAGTTGAGTAGCAATAGACAGATCAGCAAGGCGACAATGGCGGCACGCCGCTGTGCTGCCACGGGCGCGAATGACAGGCCTGCAAGCATCACCGCGCCGACCAGCAATCCGCTGGCGGCAGACGGCGTCAGCCAGGCAAACGCGTCGGAGGGCGAGAACAGCACCGCATGTGCCAGCGCCTTGGTCAGTGTCGCGGCCAGTAGCAAGCCAATCACCAGCACGACCCGCGGGGCTTGTCGCCGTGTTTGACATAGTAATGTCAGAACAGCAGCGGTCATGCCGAGCGCGGTCACGACGATTTCCGCCAAAAGAAAATGTTCAATCTCTACACTGATATCCCGCCATAGCAGCTTGCCGATATCGATCGGCGCATCGAACCAATCAGACAGCATGGCTGACAGCGTCGGCAGCCACAGCCCGTGTCCAAACAAATAGGGTTGAGGATAGATCTGTGCCAGTGGCCACAGCCCGACCACTATCAGCCCGGCGCTGGATCGCGCGCTAAACCAGTGCGACTTCAGTGCGCGCAGCCGGCTTTGCCTCAGTACCGGTGCTGATAGTCGTTGACCTATCAAGGCACCGATCAGCATGCCGCTAGTGTTAGTAATCAGGTCGAGTATGCTCGGCACGCGTGAAGGCAAATAACTCTGCACACATTCGAGCAGCACCGCGAGCAAAACACCGCTCGCGATCGCACACAGCACGGCTGCTGCATCAGACAATCGCGGATACAGGGCAAAAACGATTAGCGCGCCAAGTGGCACATAGCCCACCACATTGGTGACCAAGTCAAAGGCGGTCCAGTAGTGGGGCAGCCCCTCGAACAGATAAGACCATGGTGCAAGACCATTGCTACGCCAGCCTGCCCAAGGGTAACAACTGGCATAAACAATCAGTACAAGATAAAAAACTAGCCCGATACGGGCGGTCGTCGATGCCTCTGCCTCGCGTTTGCGATGCTCGGGTGAGGTTGCTGGCAGGGACGAGATCGGCGCTGACATGCGCTGCAGTTTATTGGACTTTCCAGCGGGCGTCATCCGTCGCAGGCGTAGCCGATACAATGTGCATATGAGTGATCTGCTAGACGCTGACCGAATTGCCGCGCAATGCAGCGCGGTAGCCAATGGTCTTGTTATCGAGGTGGTGGCAGAGACTGCCTCTACCAATGCAGATTTACGGCAGCGCATTGATCAGCTGCGCTCACCGGTACTACGTGTCGCCGAGCAGCAGACCGCGGGTCGTGGCCGCGCAGGACGTGCGTGGTATGCAGTGCGTGGCGATAGTTTGTGTTTTTCACTGGCGTGGCCGTTTTCAAGAGGACTCGTGCAGTTAGCTGGTTTGCCCTTGGCTGTTGGTGTGGCGCTCGCGGACACATTGCGTGCGCTTGGCTATCCGGTGACGCTGAAGTGGCCGAACGACTTGTTACTGGATGCTGCCAAGCTTGGTGGTGTGCTGGTTGAAACTGGTACCGCACGCACCGAGCGTAGTGAAGGCGTATGGGCAGTGATTGGCGTGGGCCTGAATGTCCACCCGAATTCGGCGCGCGATACCGGCGTACCGCATGATGTCGCATCACTCGGCGAAAATATTGATCGCAATGCATTGCTAGCGACCATCACCGATACCTTGGTCGATGCACTTCGTTCGTTTGATCAACAAGGCCTTGCGCCATTCATCGATCGTTGGCAGCGCTGGCATGCCTTTTCCGGATTGCCCGTGCGTGTGATGGATCAGGGCAAGTTGCTGCACGAGGGGATTGCACGCGGCATCGATGCCGCAGGCTGCTTGCAACTGGAGACAGACGCGGGCTTGGTCGCTATAGCAGCGGGTGACCTCTCTTTGCGTGCTGTATCGACAAACAAGGCATCACATGCTGCTACTGATTGACGCAGGAAATACACGCGTGAAATGGGCGCTAGCCCATGAAGATGCCGAGTTGGGTGCATGGCAGGCGAGTGGCGCATTGTTTCATGCAGAAATCGACGCACTGGCGGATATCTTGGTGCAGCACCCGCCGCGCCGCGCTTGGGTATCGAATGTGGCGGGTGCGTCAATCAGATCACAGCTGGAAGCATTATTGCGCGCAAGTGGCATGCCAATCGAGTCGGCGCACTGGTTTCACTCGCAGGCGCAGTGCGCCGGTGTGATCAATGGCTACCGAGACCCGAGCCAGCTGGGTTGTGATCGTTTTGCTTCATTGCTGGGCGCGCGCGCGCTGTTTCCTGAACAGTCTCTACTCGTCATCACCGCGGGTACCGCGACCACGATTGATGCACTAGACGCAAGCGGCCGCTTCCTTGGTGGCATGATTCTGCCCGGACTCGGTACCATGGCCCAGTCACTGGCACTCAGCACTGCGCAGCTACCGCATGTCGAGGCGCGTTTATCCGTCTCGTGCTTCGCAGACAACACCCTCGATGCGATTGTCAGCGGTTGTGTGCAGGCCCAGGTGGGCGCGATTATGCAAGCCCGCGCACAATTGCCATCGGCATTCTGCGTGCTGTCTGGTGGCGCGGCGGAATACCTGTTGCCGTATCTACCTGCACCGGTCGAGCAGGTCGAGCAGCTGGTGCTGCGCGGCCTGCAGGTTGCTGCATTATCGGAGCCGTTATGAGACTGCTATTTTATTTACTACTACTGGCAAATGCGATCGTCTTCGTGCTGCTCCAGGTCACTCAGCGATTTGGCGGTGAGTCGGATCGGATGTCGCAACAAGTGCTTGCCGAGCGCTTGAATCTGGTCGATGTTTCTGGCAAATCGCCCGCGTCCGCGAGTCATTCCTCGAAGCCAGTTTGTATTGAAATCGGCGACTTCAATACCCAGACGGTGGCATCGTTCGAGCAGCAAGTTGCCAAGCTGTCGTCCGCACCGACGGCCGATCGTCGCCTGGTACAAGCCGCTTCATCCCAGCTCATCTTTATTCCACCGCAGGCTAGCGAAGAGGCGGCTAACCGGCGCTTGGCGCAGTTGCGCACATTGGGCTTCACTGATAGCGCCGTGATTCGCGACGACTCTGCACGACGTTGGGGCATTTCGCTGGGGCGCTTTACCCGCACCGAATTGGCAGATGCCCATCTGGAGAAGTTACGGGCGGCAGGCGTGAGTGATGCGCGCATCGGCGAATACCCGCTGAATACCGCGCGCTATGCGATCCGGGTGACGCTGGAGGACGCCGAGTCGCGCGACGATTTGAAGGCACTGGCAACCAAATTCGGCGGCCTCACGCTGCGCGCTTGTCACTAGGGCTTGGGCCGCTAAAAATCTGACGCGAGCCATCTCAGGTTGGGAGTAAAATCGCGACTCTTTCCAGCCCGCTGACAACCCCTACCGCAATGCCCACTTCTGCTATTGCTCCCGAGATCAAGGCCGAGATCCTCGCGGAGGCACTGCCCTATATCCGTAAGTTCCACGGCAAGACCATCGTCGTCAAATATGGTGGTAATGCCATGACTGAAGAGCGACTGAAGCATGGCTTTGCGCGCGATGTCATCCTGCTGAAGCTGGTGGGCATGAATCCGGTGGTTGTCCACGGTGGCGGGCCACAGATTGATAGCGCACTGAAGAAAATCGGTAAGCAGGGTAGCTTCGTGCAGGGCATGCGTATCACCGACGAAGAGACCATGGAAGTGGTGGAGTGGGTGTTGGGTGGCGAGGTACAGCAAGACATCGTGATGTTGATTAATCATTACGGTGGTCAGGCGGTTGGATTGACCGGTAAAGACGGTGGCCTAATTCGCGCCCGCAAGATGCAGATGCCTGACAAAGACAAACCAGGCGAGTATGTCGATATCGGCTTCGTCGGTGAGATCGAGGCGATTAACCCCGCCGTGGTCAAGGCGCTTCAGGATGATGCTTTCATCCCCATCATCTCGCCGATTGGCTTTGGCGTTGATGGTCAGGCGTACAACATCAATGCCGATTTAGTCGCTGGCAAAATCGCCGAAATCCTGCGTGCGGAAAAGCTGATCATGATGACCAATATCCCGGGCGTATTGGATAAAAATGGTCAGTTGCTGACCAACCTGTCCGCGCGCGAAATTGATGACATGTTCGAAGATGGCACGATCTCTGGCGGCATGCTGCCGAAGATTTCGTCCGCGCTGGATGCCGCAAAATCGGGTGTCAATACAGTTCATATCATCGACGGACGCATCGAGCATTCACTGCTGCTGGAAGTGCTCACCGAGCAGGCGTTCGGCACAATGATTCGCTCCCACTGATCTCGGTCTATCCAGCGACTGCGCGGCCCGCGCTTGCGCCTGCAATGCTCGCTGTACAGTCCTTGCGGCTGCGCCTCTCGATACACGATCGCGCTGTTCGCTATGCTTGCTCGACGAAGCTCAGATTCCCTGCGTATCGAGGTGGCACGTGACGCGTAAGCTCGTCTGGCTGTTCGATCTCGACAACACGCTGCATAACGCGTCGCACGCGATCTTCCCCGCCATCAACAACAATATGAACGCGCTGATTTCGCGCGTACTGGCCGAGCAAAATCTGCCCGCGCATCCTGATGCCGTCAATGAAGTACGCGTCCGTTACTGGCAGCGTTATGGCGCCACCTTGCTGGGTATGGTGCGTCATCATGGTGTACGGGCGGAGGATTTTTTACATGAGGCGCATCAGTTCGACAATCTCGCGCACATGATTCGCGCCGAGCGTGGAATTGCGCGGCTGTTGAAGCGCCTGCCGGGCCGCAAGATCTTGCTGACCAATGCGCCGCGCGCTTATGCCCGTTCGGTGGTGCGACACCTCGGTCTACACCGCCACTTCGCCGAGCATGTGCCGATCGAATCCATGCAGGTGCACAAGCAGTGGCGGCCCAAGCCGTCGCGATTGTTGCTGCGAAGGCTATTGCGGCAGCGGGGACTGTCGGCTGCGCGCTGCGTGCTGGTGGAAGACTCGATCGAGAACTTGAAATCGGCGAAATCCCTGCATATGCGGACGGTCTGGTTCAGTGGTTTTTCACCGCGTGTTTTTTTCCGCCCGAGTTGCGCCGATGTACAAGTAAAATCACTGCACAAGCTGCCCGGTTGTCTCGCGCGCTTGCGGCGCTAGCGCTGCTACCGACACGGGCTTTTCCACTTTTGCCGGACTGACAAGACCATGCCGAACTCCAAGACAGGTGAGCGGAAACTACAGATCCTGCAGGCGCTGGCGGGCATGCTGGAAAGCCCTAAAGCGGAAAAGGTCACCACCGCCGCGCTCGCGGCTAAGCTGGATGTGTCCGAAGCCGCGCTCTATCGGCACTTCGCAAGCAAGGCCCAGATGTACGAGGGCCTGATCGAATTCATCGAGACGTCGATTTTCACGCTGGTCAACAAAATCACTCAGAGCGAAGAAAACGGCCGTCGCCAGGCACTCTCGGTGGCGCGCATGCTGCTCGATTTTTCCGAGCAAAATCCCGGTATGACCAAGGTGATGATGGGTGATGCGCTCGTCAATGAAGACGAGCGCTTGCAGCGGCGCATGAACCAATTTGTTGATCGCGTCGAACTGGCCTTGCGCCAGTCGTGGAAGCTGGCAGCCACCCAAGGCGGGCCGTCAGACGATGAGGCAGCCGCGCGCGCCGCGCTGTTGATGGCTTTCGTGATCGGGCGCTGGCACCGCTTCGTCAAGAGTGGTTTTCAGCTGAAACCCACCGATGGCGCATTGGTGCAGCTGGGTTTGTTGGTTGGGTAAGCCTGGATCCCGGCCTTCGCCGGTATGACTCAATTGATGCAGTCGTGTTTCACTCGATCGCGCGCGCCGTGCCCGCGCACACCGCGCAGTCTGGGCTCTTCATGGTTCGGATGCTAGTCCATTCCATCGAACGCGCATCCAGCATCAGCAGGCGGTTGGCGAGTGACTCGCCGATGCCCATCACCAGCTTTAACGCCTCCGCAGCTTGCACGGTACCGATAATGCCGACCAGCGGCGCGAACACGCCCATGGTCGAGCACTGCACCTCTTCAAACACTTGATCGGGCGGAAACAGGCAGGCGTAACAGGCGCTGTCGCCACCGCGTGGATCGAATACCGCCACCTGTCCGTCCATGCGGATCGCTGCACCCGACACCAGCGGTACGCGGGCATTCACACAGGCCCGATTGATCGCGTGGCGCGTAAGGAAATTGTCGGTGCAATCCAGCACGACGCTGGCCTCGCCCACGAGCGCCTGTAATCGATCTTCATCGGCACGCTCTTGCAGCGCAACCACCTTGATCTCAGGATTTATCTCGGCCAGCGTCTGCTTGCCGGATTTCGCTTTGGGCTGACCCACGCGCGCCGTGGTGTGCAGGATCTGCCGCTGTAAATTCGTGAGATCAACCGTGTCATCATCGACTAGCGTGATCTTGCCGATGCCGGCGGAAGCGAGATACAGCGCAACAGGAGAGCCCAAGCCACCCGCCCCAATCACCAAGGCGTGGGCGGCCAGCAGCCTCTCCTGGCCTTCGATGCCGATCTCGTCGAGCAGTATGTGACGCGAGTAGCGCAGTAACTGTTGATCATCCATCACGAGGTCTTGAATGAAAAACGGCCGCAGAGCGTGCGGCCGTTGTCGGCAAGTCGGGCGGTTATGTAGCGCACGGCGACCGCCCGATTGATGAAACTTTACTCTTTCTTGGCTTCGACTTTAGCCGTCTTCGATGTTTGAACTGGCATGCCCTTCAAGTGATTGAGTGCTTGCGCTAGCTGGAAGTCATCCTTGCCACCGAATTCCATTGGCTTACGCTTTTTCTCGAGCGCAGCCAAGCGTTTTGACTCTTCCAGTTCATCGACGATCGCCGCACCTTTTTCAGCGTCCTTGTCTTTATCGTTGGACAGGTGCTTTTGCAGGTCGGCCTCGCGTAGACGCAAGCCATTCATGCCGTCGCCGTCGGCGTACTCATCCACCAGTAAATCCGGAACAATACCTTTGGCTTGAATAGCGCGGCCATTCGGTGTGTAGTAACGCGCCGTGGTCAGCTTGACAGCAGTATCTGCCGATAGTTGACGAATCGTTTGCACAGAGCCCTTACCAAAGGTCTGTGTGCCCATGATCACGGCGCGCTTATAGTCTTGCAGCGCACCAGCCACGATTTCCGAGGCAGAAGCCGAACCGGAATTAACCAGCACCACCATCTTCACTTTTTTAATGCCTTCCGGCAGTCGGGCCAGTGGGTCGGTGCCAGCACGGGTGCCGTAGAACTCGCGGCGTGCATAGTAAGTCTGCTTCGAGTCGGGCAATTGGCCATTGGTCGAGACAATCGAAACGTCCTTCGGCAAGAAAGCTGCCGACACGCCGATCGCTCCCGGCAACACACCGCCCGGGTCATTGCGCAAGTCAAGCACCAGTCCCTTCATGCTGGGGTCTTGCTGGTAGAGCTGATTGATTTTTTTCGCGAGGTCTTCGACGGTCGGCTCTTGGAACTGCGATACACGAATCCAGCCGAACCCGGGCTCGATCATCTTGCCCTTAACGCTCTGCACCTTGATTTCCTGGCGCACGATGGTGATCAGCAGTGGCTTGTCTTCTTCCTTGCGCGCTACCGTCAGCGTAATTTTGGTGTTTGGCTCACCGCGCATGCGCTTGACGGCTTCATCCAGCGTCATACCTTTCACCGGCGTGCTGTCCAGGCGAGTGATCAGATCACCCGACTTCAAGCCCGCTTTGAAAGCGGGCGAATCTTCAATCGGCGAAATGACCTTCACATAGCCGTCTTCCATCCCGACTTCAATGCCAAGACCCACAAACTTGCCCTGCGTGCCTTCACGTAGTTCTTTGAATGCTTTCTTGTCGAGGAAGGCTGAGTGCGGGTCGAGCGAGGACACCATGCCGGAGATCGCCTCGGTCAGTAATTTTTTGTCTTCGACCGGCTCGACATAGTCGGTCTTGATCAATCCGAACACGTCGGCGAGCGTGCGTAGCTCTTCGATCGGTAGCGGTGAGTTAGCGTTTCGCTGGGCCATTGCGTCGAACTGCATCGAACCGGCGATACCGGCGATCAGTCCGAGTCCTACCAAGCCAAGATTTTTCAATTTGCTGCCCATGTCTCACCTGTTGAGCCAGGCGAGCGGATCGATTGCCCGCCCTTGATGCCTGAGTTCGAAGTATAAACCTGAATGTTCATTGCCGCCGCT
>JAIXQK010000040.1 GCA_027485795.1 Oxalobacteraceae bacterium | reverse complement strand
GCCAACACCCCCACCGCTTACGAAGTGTGTGACGACAACAACGATGGGGTGGCGTGTACTTTTGTGTTGGGCACGAAGACTCCGGAGATCACCACCAACCCCAACGTGCAGGTGAGTTACCACTTAACGCCCACCGATGCGCAAACGGGCTTTAATCCGATTGCGCCCAACCAGCCGTTTTGCAACAATGATTTTGATCAACAAACGATTTATATTCGGGTGTTCGACCCCTTAGCGCCCAACTGTCCTACCCTGACCACCCTTTCGCTGATTGTGCATCCCAAGCCGGTGGCTAGTGCTTTAGCCGATTACGCCTTGTGTGATGACAACACCGACGGAATTGCCGTGTTTAACTTAAACGCGGTGGTTACCCCACAAGTCTTGGGTAGTTTGCCTGCGGGACAGCACAGTGTAACGTATTACCTTTCACAAGCCGATGCCTTGGTGCCTCAAAATGCACTCACCGGCACTACGGCCTATGCCTCAGCTTCGACCACCTTATGGGTGCGTGTGGAGAACACTGCCACAGGCTGTTTTGATGTGATTTCCTTTGATTTGGTGGTTAATCCCTTGCCGCTACTTCCCACCGCTGGATTCTTCCCGCAGTTTGAAGTCTGTGAGACCACAGCGCCTTTGGGCTTTGAGAGCTTTAACCTCACCACGCAGCTTGCCTCGATTCTCAACGGACAAACAGGCGTACAAGTAACGTTTTATCCGACCTTGGCCAATGCCCAGAACAATACTGGCGCCATTGCCAATCCCGCGGCGTATACCAATACCATTGCCTTTAACCAAACCATCGGGGTGGCTTTGCGTAATACCACCACAGGCTGTCGTATTGTAACCACCATGGACTTAGTGGTCAATCCACGTCCCACACCCAATGTCCCCACCACGCCCTACACCGTGTGTGATGACAATCAGGATGGAATTAGCACCTTTGATTTGAATACGCTCACCCCAGGGCTGCTCTTGGGATCGACCACAGCCTATACCATCTCGTATCACTTCACCCAAGTCGATGCGCAGACCCCGCTCAATGCCATTAGTCTCACCCAGCCTTTTAGCAACAACGATCCGTTTGTGCAAATCATTTGGGTACGCGCCGAGGACCCCAATACGGGTTGTTTCAGTGTGGTCCCGGTGACCTTAGAGGTAGAACCCGCACCGATTGCTCCGCTGAGTTTGCCTGCGCTTTCCCTTTGTGATACCAATGCCAACACCCAAGACGGTTGTATGCCGGTGAATCTAGCCCAACAAACCGCGGCCGTATTGGCCTTACAACCCTTAAGCGCGAGTAACTATACCGTTACCTATTACACCAATGCGACCGATGCTTCGGCCTCGCCCGTGGGCGTTAATCCGATTGTCAATACCAGTACCTTTACCGTGTGTAACACCGCCACGATTTGGGTGCGTGTGCAACAAACCGCTACGGGTTGTTTTGCTGTAGGCTCCTTTACGGTGACGGTCAACACGCCTATTGTACTAAACACGCCCACCTTGTATGCCTTGTGTGATAACGATGCTACGCCCAACAATCAATTCACTAGCTTTGATTTGGTGAGTTTTGTAGGTACTGTCCCTGGACATACCTTAGCCTTCTATTTGAATGCAGGTTTAACCCAGCCCATTACCAATCCCAGTGCCTTTACCAATACGGTAGCGGCCAACCAAACCATTTATATTCAAGCCACCAATACCGCCACGGGGTGTCGTGCTGTGCGCACTCTAACGGTACGCGTTTTACCCGTACCCACCCCGCGCACCGACCCACCGGCCTTGGCTCCGTTGTGTGATGTGACTAATCCAGGGGATGGCTTGGAGGTATTTGATTTAACCCTCAATGCGGCCTACATCTTAAACGGACAAGCCAACGTGAGTTTGCATTACTACCCAAGTCTTGCCGATGCCCTAGCCGATACCAATGAGATTCTTACTCCCACGGCGGCCAATGTAGGCGGTAATGTATGGATTCGGGTGGAGAGTGCTTTGAACATCGATTCGTTTAACCAGCCGTGTTATGTGCTAGTAGAGCAAGCCTTAACGGTACATCTTTTACCGACTTTGGTACAACCTGTGGCCGATTACCAAGAGTGTGATGATGATACCGACAATATCACCGCCTTTAACTTAACGGCATGGGGTGAGGCCAACTTGCTTACGGGCAATACGCCTCCGCTTTCCAACTACAGTTTAAGCTTCTACACCGATGCGGCCCTTACCCAGTTGATTGCCAATCCGGGAAGTTACCAAAACACGAGCAACCCCCAAACGATATACGTGGTATCGGTCAACAGCACCACAGGCTGTCGTTCGGTGGCCGGTAGCTTTACCATCTTGGTAAATCCAAAACCTTTGGCTACGGCACCTGCCCCCTTTGAAACCTGTGATACGGACGGTACCAATGATGGATTATTTAACGTGGATTTGACCCAATACCTTACTACGATTCTCACGGGGCAACCCGATACGGACTTCACCGTTAGCTTCCACCTCACGCAGGTTGATGCGCAGAACGATGCCAATGCCATTGCGAATCTAAGCGGATATATGGCCAGTACGGGAACCTTGTGGATTCGGGTGGAGAATAACCTTACGGGCTGTGCGCGTTGGGTTCCCTTTACCTTCTTAATTGAGCGTTTGCCTGAGCCGGTGATTGTCACCGCTACCAATTCGAATGTGATTTGTGTGGACTTTATCTCGGGTCAAGTGGTGCGTCCGTTGACCTTGGAGGCGGCCAATGCCGT
>JAIXQK010000149.1 GCA_027485795.1 Oxalobacteraceae bacterium | reverse complement strand
GAGTTCAACGTCGTGATGTACCCGGAAATTGCGCAGCAGGCAGCTAACTGGTTGAAGCGCACTCACGGAATGCCTTTCACCACGGTCGTGCCCATCGGTGTGCGTGCAACGCGCGAGTTTATCGCCGAGGTAGCGCAACTCGCCGGCATCGAAGCTGATGCTGCGTTGGAAGATGAGCGCTCGCGTGCCGCTTGGTATGCGAAGTCGGTGGACTCAACCTACCTCACCGGCAAACGTGTGTTCGTGTTTGGTGATGCAACACACGCGATTGCCGCAGCCCGAGTCGCAGCAGAAGAATTTGGTTTCGAAGTCGTTGGTTTAGGTACCTACAGCCGCGAGTTTGCGCGCGAGGTGCGTGCAGCTGCAGAGCGCTATGGCGTCGAAGCGCTGATTACCGATGATTATCTCGAGGTCGAAGCCCGTGTAGCCGAGTTGTCACCCGAATTGGTGCTTGGTACGCAGATGGAACGTCACATTGCCAAGCGCCTGGGTTTGCCGTGCGCAGTGATCTCGGCACCGGTGCACGTACAGGATTTCCCGGCGCGCCATTCGCCGCAGATGGGTTTCGAAGGCGCCAATGTCTTATTCGATAGCTGGGTACATCCGCTGATGATGGGGCTGGAAGAGCACCTGATCGCGATGTTCAAAGACGACTTCGAGTTCAATGAAAACGCAGCACCATCGCACTTGGGCAAAGGGGGCAAGCCACAGCGTTTGCCATCTGAGCCCACCGAGGTGGTGGCACCTGCAGCGGTACCCGAGCCGGCGAATGCGGGCGAGTTGATTCCTACCTGGAGTACCGATGCCGAGCGTGAACTCGGCAAGATTCCATTTTTCGTACGCGGCAAAGCCCGAAGGAATACCGAGTGCTACGCCAAGGAACGTGGTGTCCAACAGATCACCATCGAGACCCTCTATGACGCGAAAGCCCACTACAGCCGCTGATAGCGCCATGCGCGTTGTCATCGTCACGATGGATAACCATCTGGCGGGTGCCTCAGCGCGCGCTGCTCGGATGCTTCAACAGCGACTACCGACGGTCTCGCTCAGTATTCACGCGGCCTCCGAGTGGGCCGATGATCCCTCCGCACTGGCGCGCTGCAAAGCAGACATTGCGAGCGGCGATATCGTCATCGCTTCCATGCTGTTTATGGAAGACCACTTCACACCAGTGCTAGCCGATTTGCAGGCACGACGTGATCATTGTGATGCAATGGTTTGCATCATGTCGGCGGGTGAGGTGATGCGACTGACCCGTCTCGGTCGCTTCAGTATGGACGGCAGTACACGCGGTCCGATGGCTTTCCTGAAAAAACTTCGTGGCAAGAGCAACGACGGTAAGCCAACTGCGACCGCGGGCGCGCAGCAGATGAAGATGCTGCGTCGCTTACCGAAGCTACTGCGCTTCATTCCCGGTACCGCGCAAGATGTACGCGCGTATTTCCTCACACTGCAGTACTGGCTGGCGGGTTCGGAAGAGAATATCGCCGGTATGGTGCAGCTACTGGTTAATGGCTATGCAGAGGGTTCGCGCAAGGTCCTGCGTGGCAAAGCACCACCCAGCGCACCCGTAGAGTATCCAGATGTTGGCCTCTATCACCCGCGCATGAAAGGCGCTGGTGTGCACAAAGGCATGGGTGAGCGAATTGATCGTGTACCGGCAGTAAGCGGCGCTAAAGCAAGTGTCGGTCTGCTGCTGATGCGCTCCTATCTGCTCGCTGGTAATGCGCGTCACTATGATGGTGTGATCGCCTCGCTGGAAGCACGCGGCTTGTCGGTGCTGCCGGCGTATGCCAGCGGACTCGACGCACGCCCCGCGATTGAACAATTCTTCATGAAAGAAGGTCGCGCAACGGTTGATGCGGTGATCTCGCTCACCGGTTTTTCATTGGTGGGTGGCCCCGCGTACAACGACGCCAAAGCCGCCGAAGAAATGTTGAGCGCGCTGGACGTGCCTTACATGGCAGTGACACCGGTCGAGTTTCAAACGATTGAACATTGGGGCGGCTCGGAGCGTGGCTTGTTGCCGGTCGAAGCCACCATGATGGTGGCGCTGCCTGAGTTGGATGGTTCGAGTGGCTCGCTGGTCTATGGTGGTCGCAGCGATGGTGCAGGTAGCAAATGTACCGGGTGTTCGCGCGGTTGTACCTTTGAAGCCAGCGATGCAGGCCAGGATATGCAACCGTGCAGCGAGCGTTCTGACATGATCGCTGCGCGGGTCGACAAAATGGTCGCTTTGCGTCGCTCAGAGCGTGCCGAGCGTCGCGTTGCGGTCGTACTGTTTAACTTCCCGCCAAATGCCGGTGGTACGGGCACCGCAGCCTTCCTCGCGGTGTTCGAATCGCTTTTCAACACACTGGGCGCCATGAAGCGTGCCGGTTACAGCATTGATTTGCCAGAAGATGTCGATGCGCTACGGCGTGCGATTTTGGATGGCAATGCCGAACATCATGGCGCACCGGCCAATGTGCTCGCCAAGATCAGTGCCGATGATCATGTTCGGCGTGAACCTTGGCTGCGCGAGATTGAAGCGCAGTGGGGTCCGGCACCGGGCAAGCATCTGACGGATGGCCGCAGCATTTTTGTACTGGGTGCTCGTTTCGGCAATGTGATGGTATCGGTACAGCCTTCAATTGGTGTCGAGGGCGATCCGATGCGTCTGCTGTTCGACAAAGGCTTTGCACCAACCCATGCCTTCTCCGCGTTCTACCGCTACTTGCGTGAAGATTTCGCAGCTCACGCCGTGCTGCATTTCGGTACCCATGGCGCACTGGAGTTCATGCCGGGCAAACAAGCTGGTATGTCAGGGGCGTGCTGGCCGGATCGTTTGATTGCTGATCTGCCGAATGTGTATTTGTACGCAGCGAATAATCCTTCCGAGGGCACGATTGCGAAGCGCCGTGCCAATGCCACTTTGGTGTCGTATGTCACACCGCCGCTCGCAGAGGCAGGCCTTTATCGTGGCTTGAATGAGTTAAAGGCGTCACTCTCGCGCTGGCGTCAGTTAGGGCCAGAGGAAGCACACGAGCGCCCATCACTGGCAGCGCTGATTCAGTCGCAGGCCTGCGAGCTTGAACTCGCCAAGTCAGAGCCGGTGTGGGATGGTGATAGCGAAGCAGTGATCATGACGCTCAACGAGAAGCTGCTCGAACTGGAATACACCCTGATTCCACATGGCTTGCATGTGGTAGGTCGAGCACCGACAGTCGAAGAGCGCGTCGATATGTTGCTGTCGATTGCCGAAGCGGCGCATGGCGCGACCATTAATGATGAATTGCGTGAAGCCATACGCGCGATGCTCACCGGTTCGCCGATCAAACTCAGCGAAGAACAGCGCGAGCTGATGCAGAAACTCTCAGCGAGTAATGAGCTATTGCATGAGCATTTCGAATTAGATGGCATGCTGACCGCTTTGGATGGTCGTTATGTACGGCCAGCGCCGGGCGGCGACATGATGCGCTCACCAGAGGTGCTGCCAGCCGGCCGTAACTTGCACGGCTTTGATCCGTTCCGCTTACCGAGTGCGTATGCCGTCAAAGATGGTGCGCGCCAAGCCGAACGCTTACTCGCCAAGCATCATGAAGATACCGGCGCATTCCCCGAGTCGATTGCAATGGTGCTGTGGGGTACGGATAACCTGAAAAGTGAAGGTGGCCCGATTGCGCAAGCCTTGGCCTTGATGGGTACCGCGCCACGTTTTGATAGCTACGGCCGCTTGGCCGGTGCGCAGTTGCTGCCGATAGAGACACTCGGCCGTCCGCGCGTGGATGTAATGATTACCTTGTCCGGCATCTTCCGCGATCTGCTGCCACTGCAAGTACGTATGTTGGCGGAAGCAGCGCTGCTCGCCGCGCAAGCTGATGAGCCACCAGAGCAAAACTTTATTCGCAAGCATGTGTTGGTATGGATGGCCGAGCATGGTGGCGATATTGAAACCGCCGCCCTGCGCGTGTTTGGTAATGCTGAGGGTACTTACGGCGCGAATGTGAATCACCTGATTGATTGCAGCCGCTGGGACGATGAAGATGAGTTGGCCGAAGCCTGGACTTGCCGTAAAGGTTTTGCTTACGGCACCAGTGGCCGACCTGTCGCACAGCCCACGCTGCTAAATAGCGTTCTGTCACGTGTGGAACTCGCCTACCAAAACCTCGACTCGGTGGAAGTCGGCGTTACGACGATTGATACCTACTTCGATACGTTGGGTGGCATTAGCCGCGCCGTCAAACGTGCAAAGGGACCAGACGCAGCGATGGCGCCGGTGTATATCGGCGATCAGACACGCGGCGGCGGTACGGTTCGCACCTTGTCCGAGCAGGTTGCGCTCGAGACCCGTACGCGAACCCTTAATCCCAAATGGTACGAAGGCATGCTGGCGCATGGCTATGAAGGTGTACATCAGATTGAGCTGCACCTGACCAACACTATGGGCTGGTCAGCCACCACCGGTCAGGTACAACCCTGGGTCTACCAGCAACTGACCCAGACTTTCTTGCTTGATCCTGAAATGCGTGAGCGACTCGCGCGTTTGAATCCATCAGCTTCAGCGCGTGTCGCTAGCCGTTTGATGGAAGCTTATGAACGGAATTATTGGACTCCCGATGCCGACACGCTGGATGCAATGCGTCGCGCCGGTGAGGAATTGGAAGATCGATTGGAAGGTATTTACGAGGGAGATAAAGTATGAACATCAGCACAGTGCCGGTCAGCGAGATTCGTCGGGATAGACGCGCCGATGGCGAGGGAAGTGTGCAGGTCTCACTCGACCCGCGCGTGAGTATTGGTAACGCAAAGGTATTTGCGATTTACGGCAAGGGGGGTATCGGCAAGAGCACGACATCATCCAATTTGTCGGTGGCGTTCTCAAAGCTCGGCAAACGGGTGCTACAGATTGGGTGCGATCCGAAGCATGACTCTACGTTCACGCTCACCAAGCGTTTGATGCCAACGGTGATCGATGTACTGGAAACGGTAGATTTTCATAGCGAAGAGCTACGTGTTGAGGACTTTGTGTTCGAAGGCTATAACGGCGTGATGTGCGTCGAAGCTGGTGGGCCACCTGCAGGTACCGGTTGCGGTGGTTATGTCGTCGGCCAGACCGTGAAGCTGCTGAAAGAACACCATCTACTCGATGAAACCGATGTCGTGATTTTCGATGTGCTGGGTGATGTGGTGTGCGGCGGTTTCGCAGCGCCATTGCAGCACGCTGATCGGGCGTTGATTGTGACCGCCAACGACTTTGATTCGATTTTCGCGATGAACCGTATCGTGCAAGCGATTGGCGCTAAGTCGAAGAATTACAAAGTGCGACTCGGTGGTGTGATTGCAAATCGCTC
>JAIXQK010000031.1 GCA_027485795.1 Oxalobacteraceae bacterium | reverse complement strand
CTAACGCCAAAGATGAGACACGAAGGGAGATGGCACGATGAGTGCGCAAGCACTCAGCGTGACAGCTACCGGAGTTGTCTCCATCGCTTTGTTAGGCCCATTTTTATTCGGTTGTTTTATCACTTTTATATGGTGGTGGTTTGCTATTAAATCCAATCGAGGCCCCAAACAATAAACGCAATGGTCACGCCACCAAGAATAGTAAGCAATAGGCCGCCCCACCACGTTTCATACCATTTTTTCGGTTCTGGTTGCGTATTGCTTAAATGCTTACGGACAGCTTTCTCAATGTGCACCTCTCTTCTCTTCTGTTCGTCTAAGGGTGAAGCTGGCGAATACCGTGACCAGTATTTAGCCGCGTCCGCTAACTTCTGCTCGTTCGGTGAAAGTGGTCTGTCATCACTCATTGTTTACTTCTGCCTAACGTCGAAGGTGAGCCGCGGAGGTAGATGGCGCAGGTCGTGCGAAAGCACGAACTGTGACAGCTACCGGAGTTGGCTCCACCGCGTTGTTAGGCCGAATCTGCTCTCTGTGTATCATGCGCATGGAGGGCTCAGGGACTTCTGGGAAAGGGTTCGAGGGCAGGGGATTCCGGGGGAACGAGCGCGAAAGAAGTCTGAGGATGCAACTTGGGAGGCGAGTGTCGCCGGCTCAGTCAATCTATCGGACGTATCGTCGTCACAGGGTTCGTGGTGCTTCGTCGGCGGGACGGTAATCCTCTCTAAAAATGGGTCGGATGCCTAACGTCATGATCAGCCATGCGGTTGATTGGCGCGGAGACTGCGCAGCAGTATCCGTGACAAGCAATCGCATTGGCTGCATCTACTTGTTAGCCTTCTTTTTCTTTATCATATTGGCAAAGAAATAGTGCCATGATGCATTCAGATAATTCGCCGCCTTTGCCTAATCCGTAATCATAAATATCTCCTAGTGCATGGCTCTCCATAATTTCCAAGATATTTGGATCTGCTCTATACAAGTCCACGACCCAGTCTGCCCACTTCCATGGATCAAAGGCGATGAGCTTTTCTGTGTCTGTGTCTATCATGAAATAAGGCAGCGCCGGATAGTCTGAATTAATGCTCCAGCCATATTTGACACCCTTGCTCTCGAAAACCTTTGGCTGCAGGAAGTGCTGAATACCTACACGATACATGCCCCAGAACTTATCGAAACATTCTTCATCTACCCTTGTAATTTCACTTGCCCTTTTGAGAAAAGCACTGGGATTCGCCGTCTTCCCGCTTCGCACTAAATCGGATTTTATGTAGCGTTCGAAAAGCGAAAAGGATATCGACATTGTAGCAAACGCGCCATCGCCATTCGGAAGGGCTTTTAGCAAGTGAATGGGAGCGGCGAACCACCTTTCGAATTTCATTTCTGCGGGGCTCATGGTTTTTGTGGCTAACGTCCAAGATGAGCCGCGGAGGTAAATGGCGCGAGCCCTGCGTCAGCAGGGATCGTGACATTTACCGGAGTTGGCTCCATCGCTTTGTTAGGCTCATTCTTTCTTCTCTTCTGATTGTGATATTTCCGGAATGGCAAGGGGCTTCGCTGGCTCGAATAAACCGGTCTTCATCTTTCCTTCCTGAGTGTCCGAAGTCTCATTGGGCTTCCAATCGCCAATAACGATAAATGGGGAATCAAATTCGGGCTCGGCGTTCTGCGTCCGACTAGACCGAGGCACTAGGTCGGTTGCGCCTGGTGGAGTAATGCGGAGTGACTCTTCGACTGCGGCCGGGCCCGCGAGAGCGACGATAGGGAGTAGGCCCGAGGATAAAATGATGTGAGTCTTCATAGGTTCGGTTTCTTTCTGCCTAACGCTCAAGATGAGCCACGGAGGTAAGTGGCGCGGAGCATGCTGCTCGGAGCATGATCCGTGACACTTACCGGAGTTGGCTCCATCGCTTTGTTAGGCTCAGTTTTATATTGGCAACCCATTGAATATACGGCTCCGCATGTCTAGCTCTATGGACGTATCTCTCAATGATCGTATTCTTAAATGGAAAAGACGTCTCTCAATCCTGAATTCGTGCCGCTTCGTGATAGCAGTGGGATCATCTGGTGAAGAACTTATCGTGCGCTGCCACGACCACAACCAAGACCCGTCTGGTTCTCGCGAATAGGTCCCTTGATCTTCGTTCCCGCAGCATGTCTCTAATGTCACTTTCCCGGCCTCGAAGCGAAGGATGTCTAGCGGATCATGGGGATAGAACTCCCAACTCGCATATTTCCCAACCGGATCTCCCGTAAATGAGATAACCATCACGCCATAGGCTAGTCCGGCAGCAAGTGCGACGCTGCCGGCAACTGCCAATACGCGCTTAAGTCGCGGTTTCATAGGTTCGTTTTCTGCCTAACGCCAAAGATGAGCCAGGCGGGTGGTTGGCGCAGGTCGTGCGTAAGCACGAACTGTGACAACTACCCGTCTTGGCTCCATCGCTTTGTTAGGCTTATTCCGTCTGATTGTATTAAAGTATTTGAGTAATGATTTTGATCTAGTTTCTTGGCAGTGGCGGCGGCAAGTATCTCTGTGAATATAGTTCACGTAAAAACTTGTAGATTTGTGGTATCAGCCATCCGTAAAAGTAGAAATGTAATGCCATGAGGGCGGAGAATCCGACACTGATGGATATGTCAGTGCATATATTCAGGCTCGATGGCCGCCTCTCCCCGTTGATGTAACCGACTGAAACCAAACCAAGCATAAAGAATAGCGACGCCATGCCCCCGAGTATTGAGAGGCTGCGTGTTAGTGGTAGCCAATTGATTAGTCGCGTATCCTTCATTGTATTCTGCTTTTTCTGCCTAACGTCGAAGGTGAGCCGCGGAGGTAGATGGCGCAGGTCGTGCGAAAGCACGAACTGTGACAGCTACCGGAGTTGGCTCCACCGCGTTGTTAGGCCGATTCTGCTCTCTATATATCATGCGCATGGAGGGCTCAGGGACTTCTGG
>JAIXQK010000147.1 GCA_027485795.1 Oxalobacteraceae bacterium | reverse complement strand
CTCTCTCCGAGACAGTCGTCAACTCGTTACACGATTCGTGCGGGTCGGAACTTACCCGACAAGGAATTTCGCTACCTTAGGACCGTTATAGTTACGGCCGACATTCACGGGGGCTTAGACGCAGAGCTTGCACCCTACGCTTTCACCTTTCCGCATTGGTCACGTGTCACTCCCTATACATCGTCTTTCGACTTAGCAGAGAGCTGTGTTTTTGCTAAACAGTCGGTTGACGCTCTTATCTGCGACCCCTCGCGGGGCATCCCTTATACCAAAGATACGGGATCAATTTGCCGAGTTCCTTAGAGAGATTTAACTCGCGCGCCTTAGAATACTCATCACGGATACCTGTGTCGGTTTGCGGTACGGGCGGTCCACATAGTTCCCTGTAAACTTTTCTCGGAAGCTCTTTCACCAACACCCGCTCAGCCGTAGCTTTGCAGTGCCTTGTCAAAAGGGTCTGTTGGATTCATCGCTCCGTCATCTACAGGATAGTTATGGATCGGTGCAGGAATATTAACCTGCTGTGCATCGATTATTCCTTACGGCCTCATCTTAGCTCCCGACTAACCCTGGGAGGACGAACCTTCCCCAGGAAACCTTATCCTTACGGCGAGATGGAATTTAACCATCTTTATCGTTACTTATGTCTGCATTCTCACTTCCAAGCGCTCCATGGTTGGTTGCCCCTTCCACTTCGCTGCACTTGGAACGCTTTCCTACTGCGCACATTGCTGTGCACCCATAGCTTCGGTATATGGCTTAAGTCCCGATCATTTTCGGCGCAAATTCACTCGATGGGTCAGCTGTTACGCACTGTTTAAATGATGGCTGCCTCTAAGCCAACATCCCCATTGTCTAAGTAAATTCACATCCTTTAACACTGAGCCATATTTTGGGACCTTAACTGATGGTCTGGATTATTCTCCTCTCGACGATGGAGGTTAGCCCCCACCGTCTGACTGCCGGACTTCACCCTGCGGTATTCGGAGTTTAATTAGGTTCAGTACCCCGGTAGGGGCCCTAGCCTATTTAGTGCTCTACCTCCGCAAGTCAGCATCCGACGCTATACCCAAATATATTTCGGAAAGAACCAGCTATCAGGGGGTTTGATTAGTCTTTCGCTCCTAACCACAGCTCATCCGACAATTTCTCAAGATTGACCGGTTCGGACCTTCACTTCGTTTTACCGAAGCTTCATCCTGGCCATGGTTAGATCACCTCCCCTTCGGGTCTTTTGCCAGCAACTAAGCGCCCTATTTGGACTCGCTTTCGCTACGCCTCCACCGCTTAGCGGCTTAGGCTTGCTACGGGCAAAAACTCGCAGACTCATTATACAAAAGGCAGGCGGTCACACCATAAAGGTGCTCCCACTGACTTGTTAGCCATCGGTTGCAGTTACTATTTCACTCCCCTAACAGGGGTGCTTTTCACCTTTCCCTCGCGGTACTAGTTCACTGTCGGTCGTCAAGAAGTATTTAGCCTTATGCCGTGGTCGGCATGGATTCACACCGGGTTTCACGTGTCCGGTGCTACTCAGGATACCACTAGGTAACCCGTCGCTTTAAAACAAGGGGCTGTCACCCTCTTTGGCCGCACTTTCCAGAGCGTTGTTCTAGCGACGGATAGTCCATATTGTGGTCCTACAACCCCACCAAGATAAATCTCGATGGTTTGGGCTGTTCCGCGTTCGCTCGCCACTACTGACGGAATCGATTCTCTTTCTTTTCCTGCGGTTACTGAGATGTTTCACTTCGCCGCGTGTGACTTCAACCATCTTATAAATTCGGATGGTGATGACACCCGATAAAGGGTGCCCGGTTTCCCGATTCGGAAATCCCCGGATCAAAGCGTGTTTGCCGCTCCCCGAGGCTTATCGCAGCTTACTGCGTCCTTCTTCGTCTCTTGACGCCAAGGCATTCGCCGATGGCTGTAACTGGTTTATGCAAACGCTAATATTCTAGGCGTTTAACTTACCCACTTACAAAAATTTTAGACCTAATACTGTCAAAGAACAAAATTATTATCTGCGACCAACCTGGAATTTTGACCGTGTCAAAATGGTGGGCCCAGACGGACTTGAACCATCGACCCCGCGCTTATCAAGCGCGTGCTCTAACCAACTGAGCTATGAGCCCGTGATTGGAAAATTGCAGAGTCTTAATCGAAAGTAGCTTGGTGGAGCCGGACGGTCTCGAACCGACGACCCCCTGCTTGCAAAGCAGGTGCTCTACCAACTGAGCTACGACCCCGACTAAGATTAATGTGTTCAAAAGAACTTCGTTGAAAAATACATTGTGCGATCAACTGAGACCCATCCCGATACTATCGGGATTCCGACCATGAGAGCGACAAGCGCTCTCTACTCCTTAGAAAGGAGGTGATCCAACCGCAGGTTCCCCTACGGTTACCTTGTTACGACTTCATCCCAATCACCAGCCTCACCTTAGGACGCCGCCTCCCTTGCGGGTTGGCAAACATACTTCGGGCGAAACCGGCTTTCATGATGTGACGGGCGGTGTGTACAAGGCCCGGGAACGTATTCACGGCGCCGTAGCTGATGCGCCATTACTAGCGATTCCAACTTCATGTAGTCGAGT
>JAIXQK010000043.1 GCA_027485795.1 Oxalobacteraceae bacterium | reverse complement strand
TCGAGCGAGGTGCGCTTCATCAGCACCGTGCCAAATCCCCATGCCGCAGCGGCGGTCAATGCAAACAAAGTACCGATCGGCTGCCCGGCAATATGCGCGAACTCGCTCGACAGTAGCAGGCCTGCACCCAGCATGGCGAGCAAGATGCCTAGCATCGCGCGCCGGTGAATGCGATCACCAAAAAACAGCAAGCCAGACAGCACCGCCCACACCGGCATGGTGTAACCCAGAATCGCGGCACGCCCCGACGAGAGCATCTTGACGCCGATGATGATGCAAGCGTGCCAGATCAACATATTCGGAATCGCCAGCTTCACCACGGTCATAACCTGACCGGGCGGAATGCGTAGCGATGCCCGCTGGAGCTTGGCGATCAATGCAATTGCTGCCAAGCCGCCGATCATGGACAGGCTACGAAAACTCAGGGGTGGGAAATCACGAACGCTAGCTTTCATGACCGGCCAGTTGAGGCCCCAGAACAGGATCAGGAATCCCAGCAGGACGAGATCTTTGCGGGTCAGTTGATGCATGGGGCGGCACAATAACACGACAGGCTACAATGCCACTCCGCCCTAGCTCAACACTGAAACCTTGTGACCTTCACCACTAAACTCGCGAATGCGATCCGCCAACATGATTCCTTGCTGTGTGTCGGGCTCGACCCCGATATCGCACGGTTTCCAGGCGTGTTGAAAGGACGATCGGATGCGGTATTTGAATTCTGCCGCGCCATCATCGACGCGACTGCGAGTTACGCTTGCGCATTCAAACCGCAAATTGCCTACTTCGCCGCGCTGGCCGCCGAGGACCAACTGCAAGCGATTTGTGATTACCTGAATCAAAACTACCCCGATATTCCTATCGTGCTGGATGCCAAGCGTGGTGATATCGGTGCTACCGCCGAGCAGTATGCGCGCGAGGCATTCGAGCGCTACAAGGCGGATGCGGTGACAGTGAATCCGTATATGGGCTTCGATTCGATCGAGCCCTATTTGCAATGGAGCGAGAAGGGGCTGATTGTTTTATGCCGCACATCCAATCCAGGCGGCTCAGACTTGCAAGCGCTGCAAGTCGATGGAAAGCCGCTGTATCAACATGTCGCGCGACTGGTAGCGCAGCAATGGAATCGTCATGGTCAGTGCGCACTGGTGGTGGGGGCGACCTTTCCAGAAGAGATTGCTGAAGTCCGAAAAATTATTGGCGCAATGCCGCTATTGGTGCCGGGTATTGGTGCTCAGGGTGGCGATATCGAAGCGACTGTGCTCGCTGGTCAGACCCCGGAGGGCATGGGCATGATGATCAATTCATCACGTGCAATTTTATATGCCAAGCCGGTAGATGGTGAGGGCTTTGCCGATGCTGCGGCGCGGGTGGCCAAGGAAACGCGTGACGCGATTAATGTGTATCGCAATCGTTAAACAGTTAGCGTGACTGGATTCCGGCTTTCGCCGGAATGACATTGTGTGTGGCAGTAGCTATCAATACGAAGCGATTGCCTTTGATGCGTCACCCGGGCGTAGGCCGGGGTCCATTAGCTATTGGCAATGAACTCACATTGCACTCACCTTGCGATCAAGAGCTTTGTAGCAGCCTCAGCAAGCCCTGCAAAGCATGCACGGTCGTTTGCATTCGTACCGCGTGACGATCACCGTGGAACACAAGTCTTTCGGTGATGACTTTTTTGCCATTGGTCCAGCCAAAGCAGACCGTGCCCACGGGCTTGCCGGGTACGGCGCCCGTCGGGCCAGCGATACCGGTAGTAGAGAGCGCGACATTTGCGTCACTATTAGCCAGCGCGCCAGTTGCCATAGCGGCGGCGACTTCTTCGCTGACTGCGCCAAATTGCGCGATCAAGGCCTCGGGCACATCGAGAAAACCGGCTTTTGAGGCATTGGAGTAAGTCACCAAGCCGCAATCAAACCACTCCGATGAGCCGGCTATATCCGTAATGCACTGAGAGATGCTGCCGCCAGTGATCGACTCAGCGGTAGTGAGTAGCCAGCGCTTCTGTTTAAGCGTATCGCCGATTTGTTCGGCAAGTGTGTGCAGAGTTTGTTCGGAGTTATTCATCGCATTCATTCCACCAGCCTATCGATGCTAGTCGAGGGTATAAAAATACTAATCAGCAGTATCTATCAGAAACTTTGATCAGAAGCATTGATCCAAAACATCGATCGGAAGCGATAATCAGAATCGCCCATCAGAAACGGTAAAGGGCAATCACGAGCAAGGCAAAAAATGCAGCGAGAATATCGTCGATCATGACGCCGAACCCGCCTTTATAACGGCGCTCAATTTGGCGGATCGGTGGCGGCTTCGCCATATCAAATAATCTGAACAGCAGTACTGCGCCTAGCTCGGCCGCAAAACTACAGGGCGTTACAAGCAGCAATACCAACCAGATGGCGATGATCTCATCCCACACAATCGCGCCATGATCCGGCACACCTAAAGCTCGCCCAGCGCGTTCGCACATCTTCACGCCAATAATGAAGCCAAGCACGATAATCGCCGCCCACATACTGGGCGTGAAAACTTCAGGCCACTGATCGGTTAGCAGATGAAAGCAAAGCCAACCAAACAGCGTGCCAGCAGTACCGGGCATGATCGGCGACAAACCGCTACCGAAACCCAGTGCAAAAAAATGGGATGGGTGCGCGAGCATGAACTTTACGCTCGGTAGTCGCTTGACCGAATAAGCGGGCTCAATCACCTCGACCTTTTCAGTAGGTGTGATATTCATGGATTAGAAAAATGATCGAAAGATCGCAAGCGCAGATTCAGGGGTTTGCCGGCACCATCAAGTACACGCAAACCGGACGCTTCGCTAGTCTGCCCGATACACGTTACTACGACGCCAGCGCTCTGTGCAGCAGTGAGCACGCTACCACGTTGTGAGGGTGGCGCACAAAAGCACAGCTCATAATCATCGCCACCCGTCAGCGCAAACTCACACTGGGTCTGCTGATCTTGCGAGCGCAGCGCGCTGCTGATCGGCAATACATCAGCTTCAACGGTAGCGCCAACGCTCGAGCGCTGCAGAATATGCCCTAGATCGCCGATCAGACCATCGGAGATGTCAATTGCTGCACTCGCCACACCACGCAGCGCCAAGCCGAGCGATACACGGGGGGAGGGCCTATGTAGTCGCTGCAGCGCTATCGCTGAATCAGTTTCGGATAGCTTGCGCTGTCGCATCAATACATCGAGCCCAAGACGTGCATCGCCCAAGCTGCCAGAGACCCAGATATCGTCATTGGCGCGCGCACCGTCTCGACGAAGTGCTTGATCGATCGGTACGCTTCCGAAGACCGTGATGCAAATGGTCAGCGGGCCGCGAGTGGTATCGCCGCCGATTAGTTCAATCTGCTCGGTATCTGCCAGCGCAAATAAGCCGCGCGCAAATGACGCCAGCCAGGTTTCGTCGGCAGACGGAAGCGCGAGTGCCAGGCTGAAACCCAGTGGTCGCGCACCCATGGCGGCTAAGTCGGACAGATTGACCGCGAGGGCTTTGTGTCCCAGTGATTCCGGATCTGCATCGGGCAGAAAGTGCCGGCCTTCAACCAGCATGTCTGTCGACACCGCGAGAGACTCATTTGCCTGTGGCGCAATCAGCGCGCAATCATCACCCACACCTAGTTGCACCACACCGACACTGCGTGTGGGTCGGGTGAAGTAGCGTGCGATTAAGTCGAATTCCGAGGGCATGTCGTCGATTGTACAGAAGGCCTATTGGCTACATTGTTGGTAAGCGAGTTTGCCCGTAGTGTTGTCGGGAATCGCCGCCTGTCATCGAGGTTTGGCCTATCTCGGTCTGTTAGAATCAAGGCATCGAATAGACAGCATGCCGAGAGCTGCCCCGCATGGATTCCCACGACACCCCCGCGCAAGCGCGCCAGCAATTTCGTCAGGCCGCGCTTGAGTATCACGAGTTTCCTTCGCCCGGCAAAATCGCCGTCACGCCTACCAAGCAACTCACCAATCAGCGCGATCTCGCACTGGCGTATTCCCCTGGGGTAGCTGCAGCCTGTGAAGAAATCGCGGCAGACCCCGCGAATGCGTTTCGCTACACCGCGCGCGGTAACCTCGTCGCAGTCATTACCAACGGTACCGCAGTGCTCGGCCTGGGTAACATCGGCCCGCTGGCTGCAAAGCCGGTGATGGAAGGTAAGGGTGTGCTGTTCAAGAAATTTGCTGGTATCGACGTATTCGACATTGAGGTGAACGAAACTGATCCCGACAAGCTGTGCGACATCATCGCCGCGCTTGAGCCAACCTTCGGGGGGGTGAATCTGGAAGATATCAAGGCACCGGAGTGCTTTTATATCGAGCGCAAATTACGTAGCCGGATGAAGATACCGGTGTTTCATGATGATCAGCACGGTACGGCGATTATTGTTGGCGCCGCAATCCTGAATGGCTTGAAGGTCGTCGACAAAGACATCAAGCACTGCAAGATGGTGGTGTCCGGTGCGGGTGCAGCGGCGCTCGCCTGTCTTGATCTGATTGTTGACCTCGGTTTCCCGATCGAGAACATTATCGTGACCGACTTGGCAGGCGTGGTCTACAAGGGTCGTACCGAGTTGATGGATCCGGACAAAGAACGCTTCGCGCAAGACATCAAACAACGCACGCTGGCGGAAGTGATTCCCGGTGCCGATATATTTCTGGGTTTATCGGCTGGAGGTGTGTTGAAGCAGGAGATGGTGCGACAGATGGCACCTAGGCCACTGGTGCTGGCACTAGCCAACCCCACACCGGAGATTTTGCCGGAAGAGGTGCGCGCAGTACGTGACGATGCCGTGATTGCGACCGGACGTTCGGATTACCCGAATCAAGTCAATAACGTGCTCTGCTTCCCGTATATTTTTCGGGGTGCGCTTGACTGCGGCGCTACCACTATCACGCGCAGTATGGAGATCGCTACTGTCCACGCCGTCGCCGAATTGGCCCAGGCAGAGCAGTCGGATGTGGTGGCAACGACTTACGGTGTCACCAATCTGTCGTTCGGACCGGACTACCTGATTCCAAAACCATTCGATCCGCGTCTGATGCTGAAGATTGCGCCGGCAGTCGCCGTCGCAGCCGAACAAGCGGGTGTTGCCGCGCGTCCGATCAAGGATATGGCGGCCTATATGGAACGCCTGCAGCAGTTTGTTTATCACAGCGGTACGGTGATGAAGCCGGTGTTTGCCATCGCGAAGAAAGCGCCGCCCGAGAAGAAGCGCATTGTGTTTGCCGAAGGCGAAGAAGAGCGCGTCTTGCGCGCGGTACAAGTCGTGCTGGATGAGGATTTGGCCAAGCCGATTTTAGTGGGCCGTCCCGCGGTGCTTGAGCAGCGTATACAACGCTACGGATTGCGGATTCGGCCGGAGCACGATTTCGAGGTGATTAATCCTGAGCGGGATGATCGCTACCGCTCCTACTGGGAGACGTTCCTGGCGATGACGCGCCGTAAAGGCGTGACCGAGCAATGGGCGAAGCTGGAGATGCGCCGCCGCCATACGCTCATTGGTTCCATGGCCATTTACAAGGGTGATGCCGACGGCATGATCTGTGGCACCTACGGCAACACCGATCTGCATCTGCATTACATCGACATGATCCTAGGTAAACGCGCTGGGGTGAACACCTACGCTGCAATGAATGCCTTAGTGCTGCATGACCGACAGATTGTATTGGTCGATACCCATGTCAACGAGAATCCGAACGCCGAGCAGATCGCTGAGATCACCATCATGGCAGCCGAAGAAATGCGACGCTTCGGCCTCTACCCGCGTGCCGCCTTGCTATCGCATTCCAACTTCGGTAGTACCAATAGCGAGTCGGCACTCAAGATGCGTGAGGCGTTGGCCTTGATTCGCGAACGTGCGCCCGATCTCGAGGTCGACGGTGAGATGCATGGTGACACCGCGCTTGATGCGCACCTGCTGAAGTCAGTGATGCCCGATACCTTGCTAAAAGGCGACGCGAATCTGTTAGTGATGCCCAATATCGATGCTGCCAATATCGCCTACAACCTGCTGAAGATGACCGCTGGTGGTGGTATCGCGATTGGCCCGGTACTGCTTGGCTGCGCACGGGCAGTGCATATCCTCACGCCCTCGGCGACGGTCCGTCGTATCGTGAATATGACCGCTTTAGCCGTGGTTGACGCGGTTCAGCGCTGAACAATCCCGACGGTTCGCGCAGGACTCGGGCGACTGATGCAGTTGCTGGAAGCGCCTGGGGCGCCGATTCATATCGTGCTGCTGAATTAAAATACGTGCGCTCGAGTTGGCGCAAGTGGCCGCTCACCCCCAGAAGGACACGCCTTTGAATGCCATCCCGCTCGCTGTCGATCTCGACGGTACGCTGGTCCGCTCGGACACTCTGCATGAAGCCGCATTGCGTGCGCTACGCGAGCACCCGTTGGCGTTATTGCAGCTGCCGTTCTGGCTTTTGCAGGGTAAGGCGGTGCTCAAGCAACGGCTCGCAGCGCTATCTCGATTTGATCCCAGTACGCTGCCCTATCACCAGCCACTGATCACGTGGTTGACCGAGCAACGCGCGCAGGGTCGCAAGCTAGTCCTTTGTACCGCTGCAGACCACAGTATTGCGACGGCCATCTCCGAGCACTTGGGTATCTTCGATGAAGTCATTGCAAGTGATGGCAATACCAATCTTGGGGGTGTGAAAAAAGCTGATGCGCTCGAGCGGCTATTTGGTGCGGGCGGCTTTGACTATGTCGGTAACGCTTCGGTAGATCTCCATGTGTGGCAGCGTGCCCGTAAAGCTGTCGTGGTCAATGCTTCAGCCGAGGTCACCAGAAAGGCAAAAACCGTCGCCGAGGTTCACAAGATCTTCGATACCGACCACCGAGTCGGTGAAGCTTTGCTAAGAGCGCTACGCCCGCATCAATGGGCCAAAAATTTTTTGCTGTTTATGGCGCCGATGGCAGCGCACATGATTCCGGATGGCGAGACCTTGCCGCGCTTGTTGCTCGCCTTCGTTGCCTTCAGTTTGTGTGCTTCAGCGGTGTATGTGGCGAATGATCTGCTGGATCTCGATAGTGACCGACAGCACCCACGCAAGCGCTTTCGTCCGTTTGCTGCGGGACAGATACCGGTCGCGCTGGGCGTCATGCTGGTACCCCTGTTACTGGTGTGCGCCTTGCTGTGCGCAGTACCGGTTGGCTGGGCATTCAGCGGCTGGCTCTTGTTTTACTTTGCACTTACGTGCGCCTACTCGCTGGTACTGAAGCGATTGGTGATTATTGATTGCCTCGCGCTCGCCATGCTCTACACGCTGCGGGTGATCGCAGGGGCGGCTGCGGTCAGTATTCCACTGTCATTTTGGTTACTGGCCTTCTCCGCGTTCTTCTTTCTGTCGTTGGCCTTTGTCAAGCGTTACGCTGAACTGGACTTACAGTCCAAGTCGGGCAGCGAACGGGCGCATGGGCGTGGCTACCTGACCTCGGATGCTTCCCTAGTACAAATACTAGGTCTGATGTCTGGCTACGCTTCTGTACTGGTGTTAGCGCTCTATTTGAATAGTGAAGCTGTCATACGTTTGTATCGCTCGCCGGAATTAATCTGGGCGGCAGTGCCAGTGCTGCTGTACTGGATCAGCCGCATTTGGATGAAAGCCCATCGCGGCGAGATGCATGACGACCCCTTGGTATTCGCTTTGCGTGATCGGGTGGGCCTCATCGCCGGCGTGATCTTCTTCGGTGTTTTACTGGTCGGCTCACGGGGATGGGCATGGTAGCCATTAGCGCCTGGGGGCGACTCGGCACCGCCGATCACCACATGCAGCCGCTCGCCGACAGAACCCGAATCAAGACTGAAATTACCGGTCAAGGTCAAGGCCTCGCATTTGGCATGGGCCGTAGCTATGGTGATGTTTGTCTTAATCCCGGCGGCACTTTATGGGATCTGCGATCACTCGATCGTTTCATCGCATTTGATGAACAGACGGGTCTTTTGCGCTGTGAGTCGGGGACCTTGCTACGCGAAATTCAGCGCTTTGGTGTGACGCGAGGATGGATGCTGCCCGTTGTGCCAGGTACGCAATATGTCACAGTCGGTGGCGCTATCGCTAACGACATACATGGTAAAAATCATCACCGCTATGGCTGCTTCGGTGACCATGTCACTCAGCTCACGCTGGCGCGTACTAGCGGAGAAGTCATCACCTGCCGACCCGGCGATACGATGTTTGCAGCGACGGTCGGTGGACTTGGTTTAACCGGTGTGATCGTCGAGGCCGAGTTGCAGCTGCGGCGTGTGCCTGGCCCATGGCTGGAGGTGGAAACGCATCCCTTTGAAGACCTCCAAGAATTCTTCACGCTGGCTGACGCTTCTGAAGCTGACTGGGAACACACAGTGTCCTGGATCGATTGTCTGCACCCATCAGGGCGCGGCATTTTCATGCGGGCGAATCCAGTTACGGCTAATCAGCCCGAACCACTACCGCGCGCCGACATTCGCTTCCCCTTCGTACCGCCGATGTCACTTGTGAACCGGCTCTCGCTGCGACCTTTCAACGCCATGTACTATCGCCTAAAAAAAACGCAGGCGCGTCAGCTGCAGCATTACGAGCAGTTTTTTCATCCCTTAGACCGAATACAAGACTGGAATCGTCTGTACGGACCGCGTGGTTTTTACCAATACCAATGTGTCTTGCCGCACGAGGTGGGTGCCGCAGGTGTACAAGCCATGTTGAAGACAATCTCGAGCGCTGGCATGGGTTCTTTTCTCGCGGTACTTAAAACTTTTGGTCAGCGTGATGCGGTCGGCATGCTGAGCTTTGCCCGACCCGGTGTCACCTTGGCACTGGACTTCCCGAACGTCGGTGCGCCTACATTGGATGTATTCGAGAGGCTCGATGCGATCGTGATGGAGGCAGGCGGTCGGCTGTATCCTGCCAAAGATGCTCGTATGTCACGCGCCTTGTTCGAAGCGGGTTATCCACGGTTGAATGAATTTCTGCCCCTGCGAGATGCGGGTATTAGCTCGGCCATGTCGCGCCGACTGTTAGGGAATTAAATTGAATAAAAAGCGAATCGTCATTATTGGTGCCAGTTCAGCGATTGCAGAGCATTGTGCGCGGTTGTGGGTAAGCGAAGCTGCTGACTTCCTGCTCGTGGGGCGTGATCTGTCGCGCGTTCAACGCGTAGCCGATGATCTACGGGTTCGTAGCCCGCATTCAGCGATAGAAACCGTCCAGATTGATTTTCTTGATGCAGACGCAATTTCTTCGCTGGCGCAGCAAGCTGGGCAATCCCCAATCGATATTGTGTTGATTGCGCATGGCGATCTGCCGGTGCAGCAATCTTGTGAGCAGGATATTCATGTCGCCGAGGCAGCTTTGCAGATTAATGGTGTGTCGCCCGCCTTGTTCGCCGAAGCCTTTGCCAAGCAACTCGCACAGCAGCGGCGAGGAACGCTTGCCTTGATCGGTTCAGTGGCGGGTGATCGCGGCCGCAAAGCGAATTATGTTTACGGTGCAGGCAAGGGTATGGTCGAGCGCTATGCGCAGGGACTGCAGCATCGCTTTGCTTATAGTGGGATAAATATTGTATTGATCAAGCCTGGGCCGACCGCTACGCCCATGACAGCACATTTGCCCGCTGGCGGCTTGGCTGCGGTTGATCAGGTCGCGCGTGCGATCGTGAAGGCGATCGAAGCCGGTAAACCGGTAGCGTACGTGCCCGCGAAATGGCAACTAATCATGCTCACCGTTCAGCACTTGCCGCGCTGGATATTTCATAAGCTGAATATTTGAATGATCCGCCACTTCCTGAATCGAGAATTTCTGGTGTTTCTCTGTATTGGTGGTTTGGCTGCCGCAGTGAATTTCTTTGCGCGTGTAGTTTATAACCGATGGACCGATTTTTCTGCAGCGGTGATACTCGGCTATCTGACGGGTATGGTCGTGGCGTTCGTTCTGATGCGAGTTTTCGTTTTTCCGCAAAGCAGTCAGCCGGTCAGAAAAAGTATGGTTTTTTTTGTGATGGTGAATAGTATCGGGATACTGCAAACTTTTGCAGTAAGTATGGGACTGTATTATCTACTTCCGCTAATCGGCATCAATCACTGGGTCTCGGAGATTGCACACGGGATTGGCATCGCTGTGCCGGCCTTCAGTAGCTACATAGGGCACAAAAGATTTTCATTCAAATGAAGCCATAGCTTCTCAAAAACTTACAATCTAATATAGGTAACCAGGCGGGGATTGCATAATAGCTCGTTGCAATTTGGCGCAGAATATCGTTGTGATAAGGCTCGAATCGAAAGCCCGACCCATCCGCGATCCAGAACGTAGCGCCCTCGACTGAACGTTCTTGTAAGGTGACGCTGTCAAAATAATCCACCAGCTGCGATAGCTCGATGGGTTTGCTGCTAACAATGCGAATATTTTTTTCATTCAGGCTGCTGAAGTCAGTGATACCGTCATCAAGCCTTGCATGAAAACTCCCAGCGCCAAACACCGGTACATAAACTCCTGCGTGAAATCCTAGTAGCGAGGATTGGCTGTACGATCGGGTCATTAGAATCGTATCGCCAGGTAAGTCTTGCATGACCGATGTGGCGAGTAAATTTCCTGCGCGATGCATGACAATATCTGTATGACGGTTTGACGCCATGAAGCTATCGGTGGGTAGATGGCTTAAACCAAGTAGCGCAATTAGCAGCGGAATACCAAGTAACAGGTTCCATCGTCGATGGCGCCTTAGTTTATCAAGTTGAAGGTGGAGACCTGCGTATAAGAAGAGGAAAGGCAGAAAGCCAAGTATCCAATGTAGTCCGATTTGTTTTCGCAGTGACAAAGCTAAAAGTAACAACAAGGGTATGACGAAAAGTGCGCTTACATACCATTGCTTGCGCCATTGATCTGTTTTTACCAGTGCAAGCAACGACCAAGGCGTTATCAGAAAAATCAGCATCAGCAGATACGATCCGATCTGCGAGGCAGAAAAATGAGCTCCTTGATTCCGATTAATCAAGTTAAACAAAATATTGTTCCAGCAATGGGTTGAGTTCCAGGCTAAATTCAAAGCCATGAAGGGCAGTGCGCAGGCGGCGATCAAAACGACCCTGGTAAGTCCACGCTGGCGTGGCAAAAGATAGGCTGCATAGGTAATTGCGAGCAATCCGGCAAAGTATTTTGATAGCAGTGCCAAGCCGAGTAATACGCCACACGCAATATCCCAGCGTAATTTCCCGGAAAGTTCTGCGCGGATAAATGCGTACCCCGAAAAAAACAAGAAAAAAATCAGTGGTGTATCGGTCGTGATGAAGTTAAGAGCCCATGTAAAAGGCAGCGTCAGAAATAAACTTCCGAGCAGCCAGCGTTGCTCTACTTGGCCCGGATTTATACGGGCGACCAGATCCATCATGCCGAAACAGATACAGATCCATAACACCACTGCGGGTAGCCGAAGTACGATCGGATGGGACGATATTTTTTGCATGACCCACAGCCACCAACCGACCATCGGCGGGTGGTCATAGAAGCCACCCCAGTCCGGATGCGCACCCCACTGGTAGAAGTAAGCCTCATCACCCGTGAAAGGAAATGCTGCCGCAAGCCACAGCTTGATTAGGGTGGTGGTGGCGAGTAGCAGTATAAAATTACGTTGGTAATCGGGTAATTGAGTGTATGGCAACACGGGGGCTTCGGGTCTAGTGTTGAGTGATCTAAGCGTAAGACTAATTCGCTGCAATGCAATTAGTAGCGGCTTGGCATTTTAGTTGAATGACCCGGGTATAAATGATAATGTGGCCGTTCAATTCTTGATTTAAATCTGCGGACTTCCCCGCTATTTTCCGACAAATACAATGTTTTTCTTCTCAAGGTTTACTACGCAAGCTTTGCTGTCGCTCCTGTTTTTCTTAAACAGCAGTGCCTCATGGGCAAGCGATTGGACAGATGGTTTTTCGCTCGAAAAAAAAACTGGCGATCAAAATTTTCTCACTTTTTCCCCCTACACCCGGCATTTCAGCCCCAGCCCGGAGCATGAGCATGTTTGGCTAGTCGGTGTTGAGCGCGAGCGAACTAGTGGTTCGGTTGCCGGCGTTGCTTTGTTTACGAATTCTTTTGGCCAGCCATCGCTTTACTACTACCCATGGGGCGTATCGTACAGAAATTTGTTCGGTGAGCCTCAGCTCTACGCAAAGGTAACCGGTGGTCTGTTGTATGGCTATAAAGGTCGCTATGAAGATAAAGTGCCGCTCAATTACAACGGCTTCTCGCCAGGTATTGTGCCGGCACTTGGCTGGGATCTGGGAGATGGTTTTGGTGTACAGGTCAATCTACTGGGGTTCAACGCTTTGATGCTGCAGCTTGCCTTGCCTCTGAAGTGAGTGAGCTCTCGTGAAGAAACCGGGAAGGTGTGGATGGTGTAATTTATTACTCGGTAGCCTTCTGCTTGTCATGTTGCCGAAAATCGCCGCTGCGCTTGTATTTGTTACGGATGAAGAAGTCGGGCGAAAACATTTTCTCGATGCGGCCAATATGAACCGCAAGGGTTACATTGTTTATATTTGGCAGGTACAGATCAACGAGCAAGTAGATCAAGCCGGCGCGATGATGATTCGGTCCCAGCAGGAGTTCGATTGCCGCTTCCGTCAGTCACGCGTGATGTGGCTAACATCGTTCGCAGACAAAGATGGGGTGGAAGCGCCGCTCCAGTCCAGCGCGGTTCAGCATCCACAGTGGGTACCAGTGACCTCTGGTTCGGTCACGGAAAAATTGCTTGATCAGGCTTGCGGGATGATTATGCGATGAGTGCGGTAGTAGCAGTACGTTGCTTAACATTCTGCGACGCAATGCTTACCCGGAAAACCTCAGATAGGGGGTCAAGATGATGAAAATCTTCGTCCACGTCATGGTTGGCGTTGCCATTTGCAACGCTGCACATGCAGAGAATATTGAGCCTGTGATCGCTCAGCCGGTAACAGCCCCAAACCCGCAACTGCAGATGTCAGAAGATCCGAAGATGAAAGCTGAGGGGGAGCGCCTCGCGGCATTAATGGAAAAGCTGCAAAAAGAGTCCGACCCTGAAGCGCGCCGCAAGATCATGTCGGAGGTGATGTGCCCGCAGTAGCGGGCAACACACTGTGAGCGTTTCGCTCCGTCAGGTTTTGGGTTTGCCGTTGGCGGATGCGGGTGCCGCAGCTGGTGCTGGTGCTGAATCCTGCGCGGTAGCTGCGGGGGCGTCACCGATCGCTGGTGCAGCCGCTTCCGCTGTTGCGGCGACCGCTTCAGGCGCTGGGGCGGGCGCCGGGGCTGGAGCGGGTTCAGGTGCTATGGCGCGTTGAGGTTCTGGCGCACGCGCTGGCATCGCAGGTGCCTCGCGTCCCACCTTGTAGATGCCCCCCTGCAGCGAGCCCCCCTTTTTGATCTCGAGCTCTTGGTAGGTAATAGAGCCAGCTACCAAGCCGGTCGACTCCACCACCAGCGTACGGTTGGCGACGGTGGTGTCTGTCAGGGTGCCAGCCACCCGCACATGATTGGCGGTGGTTTGGCCATTCATCGAGCCATTTTGCTGAATGAAGACCGAGTCGGCGCTGAGTTCACCTTCCAGTTTGCCATCCACGCTGGCAACGCCGGGTACGCGCATGGTGCCCTTCATAAAGACACCTTCGCCTACCAAGAGTGATCCAGCCGCATGAATCTCTGCCATATTGTTCTCTTTCGACGAGTTTCAGAAGAAAACAGCTTGCCGCATCATACAATTTTTTTCTCATTTGAAAAACAAACCCGACAACTTTAATAAATATTTGAAAACATTCGATATGCCCAACCCCAGACTCATCTTGTTTTCAGGCCACGCGGGTACAGGTAAGACCACGCTCGCAAAACGCGCAGTGCCGCTGCTTTCGAAGAAATTCGGCCATGACTTTTTCTTCCTGGACAAGGACACCGCCTACGGCGCGTTCAGTTCACACATCATGGGCCTGCTGACGGGCGACCCCGCGGATCGCGATAGTCCAACCTATCTGCAGCATTTGCGTGATCAGGAGTACTCAGGCCTGCTCGATATCACGCGCGAGAACCTAGAAATCGGCAACCATGTACTGTTGGTCGGCCCGTTTACGCGTGAAATTTTGGCGGGCAAGTTTTTTCAGCCGACTGAACTGGGCATGCCAGTCAACACGGAGTGCCGGGTTGCATGGATTGATCTCTCCAGCGAAGAGGCCAGGCGGCGCATAGAGGCGCGCAATGACGCGCGCGATCACTGGAAGCTAGCGAATTGGGATACCTATCTAAAGCGACGCGTAGAGCCGCCCGCGCACCCTGCATTAATGCGACTGGATAACGGCAGCTTTGATGCAGCGAAGTTTGATTTGCTACTGGAGTTTTTGTTGGGATAACGAATTAATCCAAGTTTTACAAATGCCTAAGTTCTAATCCAGGGCCTGATAAACCAAGGTCTTAATCATGCGCCGATACGTCTGCCGAATCGGCCCCGGGGTCTGCGCCAACATGACGGCGACCAGTTGTTCCTTCGGGTCGATCCAAAAAAACGTTCCTGCTGCACCGCCCCAAGCGTAATCACCCTCTGAGCCCGGTACCGCAGCGATCCCCGCTTGTTGGCGGACCATGAAGCCCAGACCAAAGGTATAGCCCTGTATCCCCATCAGGACTTCGCCGGGTTGTACCGGCGTTGCGACCTTGGGGCCAAGATGATCAGCGCTCATCAGCGCGACGGTGGTGCGGGATAAGTAGCGACGACCATCCAGTACACCGCCATTGAGCATCATCTGACAAAAGCGCAAATAATCGTCGGCAGTGGTCGACATGCCGGCGCCACCGGATTCATTGCCCGTGGGCCTAGTGACATCGAGTACCGGCATGCTTGGGCCGCCGGTGAGTGGATCGATTTTTAAGGGTTCGGCGATACGCGCCACCTTGGGTGCGGGCACAACAAAGTGCGTGTCTTTCATGCCGAGCGGCTTGACGAGTTTTTCATCGAGCAGCGCGCTGAGCGACTGCCCGGAAACTTTCTCTAAAACCCGCCCGAGCAGATCTGTCGACAGGCCATAGTCGAAGGTGGTGCCCGGTTGCCATACCAGCGGCGCTTTGGCGAAGGCCTCGATTTGCTGTTCTGGGGTTAGCATCAGCGCGCGCATTGGTGTCTGTGCAGAGAACAAGCCCGCTTCTTCATACGCTGCTTTCACGCTCGCGAAGCGGGTGAACTCACCATAGGTCAGACCCGAGGTATGACGCAGTAAATCGTGAACTGTGATCGCACGTTTGGCAGGCTCGCGAGCACTATTAGGATCAGCAGGGTTACTCAGTACTTGCAGATTAGCGAGCGCCGGAAAAAATTTAGACACCGGGTCATTCAGCTGCAACTTGCCTTCTTCGACCAGCATCATGGTCACCACCGAGACCAGCGGTTTGGTCATGGAGTAGGCGCGGAAGATAGTGTCACGCTTCATCGGTGTACTGGCGGATTTATCCTGCCAACCAATCGAGTCGGCATGAACAATTGCGCCTTTGCGCGCGATGAGTACTACCGCGCCCGGCATGCGATTAGCATTGATCTCGGTCTCAATCACGCTACGAATCCGAGACAAGCGCTCCTTGGACAAGCCTTGTGACTGTGGTTTAGCCGATGGCAGATCCGCGCTGATGGCAGCAGTAGAAATCAAGGCCATCATGAGCGACAGTGTTAGTAGAAGCGGCTTTAACAAACTACCCACCAATGAGTTGCCATTCATTTTGCTGAGGTACGGCATGGGCTGTCTCGCTTTCTTATTTGGTGTGTCGCCTTACGGCTGCGGGTTGAACCATCATGCATTGCTTGACCGGCTCCGCTTCCATGCGAGCGGTCTCACGCGCGAGATTGATCGACCTTAACGCGCTTTGAGCCACGCATCGCGTAGCTTGATGGCATTGGCTGGCTTATCCCGCATCGTCAACGTGACTTGTGGTGCAGCATCAGGCTCCAGGCATACCTCAAACGTCATTAGTTCATCGCGACGGAATGCATGCATAACAACGACATCACCGATGCTATATCGCGCCAGTAAAGTATCCAGATTCGATGCGGTAACTCTCAGATCATCCAACGCCACCAGCGTGTCACCCGCGGATAAGCCAGCGTGATGCGCGGCACCGCCTTCATAGACCGACGCCAACTTGCAGTCGCCGCCGTCCTTACGGGACCGCACACCCAGTGATGGCAGGCCCTTGCTCGGCCGGTCTTGTAATTGAATGGCGAAGGCCGCGAATGCCTCGGCCAATGGTAGGTCTTTAGTGCCACGCACGGCATGGTCAAACACGCTCTTCAGCGAGAGTCCGGTGACTTCATCAAACAGCGCCTCGACCTCAGCATCGCTGACCCCATTACCATGGCCCGGTTGGTAGAAGTCGCGACCATAGCGCCGCCAAAGCGCACGCATGACATCATCTAATGAACGCTTGCCGCGCGTGCGTGAACGAATAAGCAGATCAAACCAAAGCGCGACCATCGAGCCTTTTTGGTAGTAGCTGACGATAGCGTTGGATGCGTTTTCATCTTGTCGGTAGTACTTGGTCCAGGCATCAAAGCTGGATTCGGCGACGCTCTGCTTTAGGCGGCCAGTGCCTTTGCTCACCGCATTGATGGTTTTTACGAGCAGACCAAGATACGCATGACGATCAATCAGCCCGGTACGTACCAAAGTCAGATCATCGTAGTAGCTGGTAAAACCTTCGAACAACCACAGCAGCGGTGTGTAATTCTCTTGCGTGAGGTTGTAGGGCGCGAACACCGTAGGCTTGATGCGCTTGACATTCCAAGTATGGAAATACTCATGACTGCACAAGCCAAGAAAGCTACGATAGCCATCGCTAAGCGCTGCTTGCCCCTGCACGGGTAAATCTGAACGCGCGCAAATCAGCGCGGTCGAGGCGCGATGCTCCAAGCCGCCATAACCATCTCCCACTACCAGCGTGAGGAACACATAACGCGACATGGGTGCGCGTTTAGTGCGCGGCTCAAAAAATGCAATCTGATGCTCACAAATACGCTGCAGATCATGTGCCAAGCGTTCGGTATCGAGATTCGGCACACGACCGGTAATCGCCATCTCATGCGGCACGCCATGCGCTTCAAATTCAATCAGGCTGAATTCGCCCATCTCGACCGGGTGATCGATGAGTTCGTCATAGTCTTGTGCGATGTAGGTGCCAAAACGATGACGACGTGCTTTTAGCTCGGGTAATGAGGTCGCGACACGCCAGCTTGTGTAGGCGTCACCTTCCGGCGGCTGTATATCCACAACATGGGGCAGTTGCTCCTTGCCGTGTACTTGCAAGAAGACACTAGTACCGTTGAAGAAGCCATGGGTTTGGTCGAGATGCGCCGCGCGCACGGACAAATCCCAAGCATAGACTTGATATACCACCTGCAGCTCACCCTTGCAGCGCGCTGCGCGCCAGGTGTGCTTGTCGAGCTTGGTTAGCCGGAGTTTGCGTCCATCCGCTTCAGCGCGAATTTGCACAATGTTGCGCGCAAATTCGCGGATCATGTAGCTGCCCGGAATCCATGCCGGTAGTGACAGCACCTGACCCTCAGGGTCAGGCTGCGTAATCGTCAGCCTGACCTCGAACAGGTGCATCGCCAGATCATATGGGCGGATGGTGTAGTGAATGACTTCGCGGCGTCGCGACATAGCATCAGGCCGTAACATCAACCACGAGTCGCCCGCGCACTTCGCCTGCGAGTATTTTCGGTGCCCAGGCCAAAGCCTCTGCCAGCGAGATTTGCTGCGTCATCTTGTCCAGAGTTTCGGGCTTGATCTCGGAGGCCAAATTCGACCACGCTGCAATGCGACGATCAATCGGTGCCATCACACTATCCACACCAATCAGCTTCACACCGCGCAAAATAAACGGCGCGACACTCGCGGGGAAATCCATCCCCTGTGCCAAGCCGCATGCAGCCACCGTACCGCCGTAACGCACCTGCGCTACCGCATTCGCCAGCGTATGCGAGCCAACCGAATCCACCACACCAGCCCAGCGCTCTTTTTGCAGTGGCTTACCGGGAGCAGACAATTCAGCGCGGTCCATCACATCGGTTGCGCCCAGTGATTTCAGATAATCTGCCTCGGCAGTCTTGCCTGTGGACGCTACGACGCGATAGCCACGCGCAGCAAGAATCGCCACCGCTACGCTGCCGACGCCGCCAGATGCACCCGTGACCAGCACTTCACCGTGCTCCGGCTTGACACCATTCTCTGCCAGCGCCATTGCGCACAACATAGCGGTGTAGCCGGCGGTACCAAGCGCCATTGCAGTACGTGATGTCATACCGTGTGGCAGAGGGATCAGCCAATCACCCTTTAATTTTGCGCGCTCGGCAAGGCAGCCCATATGACCTTCACCAACGCCCCACCCATTCAACAGAAAATGATCGCCTGCTTTCCAATTCGCATGCGACGAGGCGATCACTGTGCCAGCGCCATCAATACCCGGCACCATCGGCCACTTACGCACCACCGGTGACTTGCCAGTAATTGCTAAGCCATCTTTGTAGTTGATGGTGGAATATTCGATCGCGACGGTGACATCGCCTTCAGCAGGCAGCTGCGCATCATCGATCTGAGTCAACTCGGCGCGGGTGGAACCGTCGTCGTTCTTGTTAAGCAGAATGGCGCGGAACATAGTATTGGTCTCCTTGGATTAGCTTTGATTTTTTCAATAACAAAACTGCGATACAAAACTTGGCGTTCTGGAAGCACTGAGTCATTCAAATTTCGTCGCTCCGGCGTGGGCCGGAGTCCAGCATGTTCAAACCACTGGATGCCGGCCTGCGCCGGCATGACGAATCAACTAGCGTTTCCCTACTAATTCCCAACGATCGCCCGCAGCAAATGCGCTACCTGGGCAATGCGGTGACACGGTCAGACACGCATATTGCCAACAGCCTTTTTGCAGTTGGCGATGATGCCGATGGTAGCGGAAGACTGCGGAGGTTTCGGCGCAGAGCATCGTCTGCGTCGATGAATGATTTTCAAGTGATCAAGCTTGACGACTTAAGGCGCCTTGACCTGAGCCAGCTTGTTTTCAAGGGTTTTGGTGTCGATAGCACCGGGGATACGTGAGCCGTCAGCAAAAATAATCGTGGGCGTTCCAGTAACGCGATATTTTTTGCCCAGTTCGATAACTTTATCAATTGCTGCAGTGCTGCATGATTCCGCTGCCGATGGCGCGGCCTTGCCCTCAAGCATCCAGTCATCCCAGGCTTTGGCGCGATCGGCTGTGCACCAAAGGTTTTTCACCTTCTTCAGCGAGTCATCGCCGAGTACGGGGTACATGAAGGTGTAAACAGTCAGATCCTTCACCTCTACCAGCGACTTGCGAAAGCGTTTGCAATAGCCGCAGTTCGGGTCTTCGAATACAGCAATTACTCGCTTGCCGCTACCTTTAACGGACTTTGCTGCCAGATCGAGCGGCAAATCCGAGAACTTGATCTTGTTTAGCTCATCAAGTTTGGCCTGAGTGAGGTCTTTCGAAGTTTCAGTATCGAACACGTGCCCGATGATGACAAATTTGCCTTCGGCATCGGTGTATACCAGTTCATTACCGACTTTCACTTCATACAGGCCGCCATAGGGGGTTTTGGTGACGGATTCCACAGGCTGTTCGTTACCAAGCCGACCTTGCAGCAGCTTTTTCAACTTAGCTTCGGTCGTTTGCGCGACTGCCGATACAGAGAGCACGCAAAGCAGTAAAGCGAGCCAGGGGAATTTGATTGTCTTAAACATTACTCGCCTTGAACAGAAACTAGTTGGAAGAAAAGGAGCGGGAAGTTGTGCTCGAAACAGAGTGGCCTACGGCATGCGTCATCATTCGACGTTTAAAAAACGGCAGCTTATCAAGCGCAGTCATACCGAGGTTACGCAAAACCTTCAACGGCGCCAGTTCGGTATCGAACAGCCGCTGTAAGCCGTCGGTAGTGAGTTGCATCAGCAATATTTCTTCTTTGCGATGACGCGCAAAGCGCGCCAGCGTGCGCGCATCCCCGCAATCTGTTGCTTGATCACGTTGTACGACCGCGGCCAGCAGGGCATCGATATCACCAAAGCCGAGGTTCATGCCTTGGCCTGCAAGCGGGTGTACAACATGCGCAGCATCGCCAATCAGTGCCACGCGGTTCGCCACCATGGCGCCCGCGCGAATAAAGCGCAAAGCAAATGATTGCGGCTTAGTGGGTGGCAGCGGGGTGAATGCGCCTATTGTTTGCCCCGGCAGCTGGGCTAAACGTTGGCAGAGTTGTTCAGGGGGCTCTTGCAGGATAGTTTCTGCGAGCTTGTCCGGTGCGGACCATACCAATGAAACGCGTGACCCTGGCAGCGGCAGCAGCGCGACGATACCTTGCTCACCTAAAAACCACTGACTAGCGACACCGTGGTGTGGGTTTTCGCAGCTGAAGTTCGCGACGATGGCGTGCTGGTTATAGGCACGATAGTCGATGCCGATATCCGCCTGCGAGCGCACCCAAGACTGTGCACCATCAGCGCCAACAATCAAAGAAGCCTTAATGTGGGTGCCGTCTTGCAGAGTCACTGCGGCGTGGTGTTCGTCGGTATGCAGTTGCGTCGCTGTGCCCTGAATGATGTGCAGGCCATTGGCAAACTTGAGCGCACTGTCGAGCGCTTGATTGAGGTTCTGGTTTTCCACTATCCACGCCAATGCATCGGTACGCGCGGCGTAGGCGTCAAAGTCGATATATCCGGCCGAGGCACCATCGCCATGAACGGCCATAGCATCTACCGCCGCGATACGTGTTGCATCCATCGCGTCCCACACCTTCAAGGAGGAGAGCAAGCCGTGCGCGACATGGTTGAGCGCAAAAACACGCTGATCCCAGTGATCGAGCGAGGCTGGCTTGCTCGCGGAAGTGGCTGGGGTGATCAAGCTGACCTGCATGCCCGCGCGCGCCAGCGAGAGTGCGGCGGCTTTGCCGATGGCGCCGCCACCGATGATGCAGATGTCAGATTGAATGGACATCTCTGGATTATATCTGGCGCGCCACGAGCGGTTCTCTGCGGCCTCTCCAGGCTCTCGCCTTGGTCTTGAAAAGCCCCGTTACTAGGCGGAGGTTGAATGTTTTGCTATACTCGTATCCCTTGGCCTGGTAGCTCAGTCGGTAGAGCAGAGGATTGAAAATCCTTGTGTCGGTGGTTCGATTCCGCCCCGGGCCACCATCCAGGAACACTACATGACCCGCCGCGCCATCGATCGGGGCGTGAGCAAGGAACGCCTAGCTCGAGCTTTTGGCGTGAACCTGAGTTCCATCAACCGCGGCATCAACCTGCTCGAAGGCAGGTACTCAGACGCCGTCGCCCGATTGCAGGACAAGCAGTGCGCCCCGGATGTCACTCGGGTGCTGCGAAACATGATAGCCGCCAGGCAAGTGCAGGCCGTGGAGTTGATGGTCTCCATCAATACCATCACCGTGGCCCATGCCGATGCTTTGCTGAAAGCAACCTCGCCGGAACAGCGCACCGACTTCAAACCCACCGAGCGCGACCGGTAACTGGTGCCGATCGAGCAGATCGTCAAACTGGAAAAGGAAATGAATTAGGTTCAAGTCCTCTACCGGGACGCCGAAGAAAACTAGGGATCAGACCTGCTGAACCTGGTGTTCGCCAAGGGTTACCTGACCAAGCTGCTCGGCAACGAAGTCGTCAAAAGCTACATCACCCGCCACGAACCCGAAATCCTCGAGCATTTTGAACTGGTGGTGAACACCGTCAGCATGGAATAGGCAGTGCAGCAGCAAATCGAGGCCGATGGCGAATTCGAGGAGGATCCGGACGCCGACAGCGATGCCCCACCTACCCCCAAGAACACCCACCCTGATTCCGAAAATGGCAACGAAACTCCAGTGCCAGGAGATAACGTCGCCACGGAATAGTAAATTCAGACCAAATGAGCGATGGGAATGTCATTGCCGCGCTGCAATCCCGAAGGGTAAAATGCTGACCATAAAGATAACCTTCGGAGGTGGCGATGCACTGGTATCTCGTTCATACCAAACCAAGACAGGAAAAGTGCGCCCTCGACAACCTCCATCGACAGGGTTACCAGTGCTATCTCCCGACGATTCCCTCCGAGAAGCTGCGCCAAGGACTGCTGACCCTTACGGTAGAGCCGCTGTTTCCACGTTACCTGTTCATCCGCCTGGGGCAGGGCGATACAGCCAAGAGCTGGGCACCGATCCGCTCGACCAAGGGCGTCAGCCGGCTGGTCAGCTTCGGGATCGAACCCGCGCGGGTCGATGATGGTCTGATCGAACTGTTGCGAGCACAGGAGGCATCAGTACAAACTGAGCCGGAACGCCTGTTCAAAACCGGGGAGCGTGTGCGACTGACGGAGGCACCGTTTGCCGGTATCGAAGGCATCTACCAAATGGCTGATGGCGAGCGTCGGGTCATGGTACTGATCGAGATTCTGATCAAGCCCGTGGCGGTGCGTGTCGCACCCGCCAGTTTGCGCAAGGCCAGCTGACAAGTCTGCCTCGCATTGCCTGTTTGGTAAAATACCTTTCTTAAGGTCATGACGGTGTGGCACAATCGCGTTCGTCCGTCGAACTTTCGGCAGTACCTTTCGCTGCACTTTATTGCTCCGGACTCCTGCTAAATCCCGCTGACCGCGCTTGCTGATCGTGAAACGGCACGGCGGTAGCGTGCCAAAACCACCTTGAGTCTCGTATCCCCACTACAGAAATTGGCTGGTTTCCAAGAGGAAATCCAGTTTGAAGTCCTGCGCCGTTTGCATCAGACGCCCCAGGTCAGTCAGCGTGCGTTGGCAAAGGATCTGGGTGTGGGGCTTGGCACGATCAATTTCTGCTTCCAGGCTTTGGTTGAAAAAGGCTTGGTCAAGATGCAGAACTTCAGCCAGAGCAAGAACAAGCTGCGCTATGCCTATTTGCTCACGCCGGCCGGGGTGGCTGAGAAGTCGAAGCTGACGACGGAGTTCCTGAAGCGCAAAGTGGCGGAGTATGAAACGCTTCAAGCCGAAATAGAGGCGTTGAGGGCCGAGCTTTGATAGGCAGCAATCATCTCAGACTAGCTTACGATTATTGGATGTATTGAGGACTCATATGGACACAAGCAGGCAAAAAATAGGGCTAATAGGGCTTGGTTATGTGGGACTACCCCTGGCAGTAGAGTTTGGCAAGGTGCGTCCGGTACTTGGTTTCGACATCAACGAAGCGCGCATTGCAGAGCTGCGTTCCGGGAAAGACAGTACCCTTGAGGTTACTTCATGCGATTTAGAAGCGGCAAACTTTCTGGAGTACAGCAGCGATCGCAGCAAGCTTGAAGAATGTGGCATTTTTATCGTAACGGTCCCCACGCCGATCGATACAGCCAACCGTCCAGATCTGACGCCTATCATTAAAGCCAGCGAGACAGTTGGCAAAGCGATGAAGGAAGGTGCGATCGTGATCTATGAATCGACGGTGTACCCTGGTTGCACTGAGGAAGTTTGTGTGCCAATCCTTGAGAGGGAGTCGGGCCTCAAATTCAACAAAGGCTTCTACTGTGGTTACAGCCCAGAACGCATAAATCCTGGTGACAAAGTCAATACTTTGACCACGATTAAGAAAATCACCAGTGGTAGCACCGATGAAGTGGCTGAAGCAGTAGATAACATCTATAAAAGCATTATCAAGGCTGGAACTTGGAAGGCTTCCAGTCTGAAAGTTGCAGAGGCTGCCAAGGTCATTGAAAACAGCCAACGCGACCTTAATATCGCTTTCGTGAATGAGCTTTCCGTCATTTTCGATCGGTTGGGTATCGATACTATTGAGGTGCTCGAGGCTGCAGGCAGCAAGTGGAATTTTCTGCCGTTCCGCCCCGGCATGGTGGGCGGTCATTGCATCGGCGTCGACCCCTATTACCTCACACACAAGGCCGAAGAGGTCGGCTATCACCCGCAAGTGATCCTGGCCGGGCGCCGTATCAACGACAACATGGCACGCTATGCCGCGCGTAATGTCATCCGACTCATGCTGAAAAACGGGATAGATGTGGCGCGCAGCACGGTGGGCGTGATGGGCATAACCTTTAAAGAAAACTGTCCCGATATTCGCAATAGCAAGGTTGCTGATCTTGTCAAAGAGTTGCAGGGATGGGGAACCACTGTCATCGTCACAGACCCTTGGGCCAACGCGGAAGAGGTCAAACATGAGTATGGAATTCGGCTTGGCACTATCGATGAATCAAACAAAGTTGACGCCTTGATCGTGGCAGTCGGGCATAACGAATTTCGTGCCATGTGCCCTGAACAACTTAAGAGTCTATGCGGCTCTGAAAAACCCGTCTTGGCTGACGTTAAAGCGCTTTACAACCGCCATGATGCATTGAAGGCGGGCTTTACTGTCTTCCGCTTCTAACGCAGATCATCCAAGGAAAATCTATATGCATCACTACCCAACCATCACTGGTAGAAAAATCAAGATTGCAGTTGTGGGTTGTGGCCGCATCTCTCGAAATCACTTTGGCTCCATTGAGAAGCACAGTAGCGAACTTGAGCTCGTAGCCGTCTGTGATATCGATTCGGCAGTGCTGGCCGAGCATGCTGAAACATACAAAGTTCCGGCCTATCGCGATATGGAAGAAATGCTCGAAAACGAGCAAATCGATCTGGTTGCCCTTTGCACGCCAAGTGGTATTCATCCTGACCAGGCTGTGCTGGCGGCTGGGCACAAGGTCCACGTCATGACAGAGAAGCC
>JAIXQK010000069.1 GCA_027485795.1 Oxalobacteraceae bacterium | reverse complement strand
TGTAGGTCGAGACGTTGCTCACCGTGTTGACCGCGCCGGTGGCGGTGACGAACCCGGAGGCAAGATCGCTGCTGGCCTGCACGCTATAGGTGAGCGAAGCATCGCTGATGCGAGGGAAGGTGAGCGTGAGAACGTCGTTGCTGCGCCCCTGGGTGACAACCGAGGCGTTGACGGCCTTGGGATCGGTGCCGGTGGCGTATTCGATCAGGTTGGCGAAACCGTCGCCGTCGAAGTCCTCGGCATCGCCCGCAAGCACGTCATTGGTATCGGCGTAGACGCCGAACTGCTGGAAACGCCAGGTCTCGATGGCAGTGCGAGGAGCGGTGCGCAGCGAATTGATGAGCGTTTGGTTCGAGGCGTTGTTTCCAGTCCCAAAAACAGGCGGAACGACACCACCCGTGGCATCCGTGCCGTTGTAATCGGCTATGGCCGAATTAGTCGTGTTGGCATACACGCCGTTGCCCGCTACAGATGTGCCAGTGGACAAAAGCTTTTTTCCGGTGAACCCGGTGAAAAGAGCACCGGCGGTTCCGCCACCGAGTCCGTGAACGCCGCCTGCGATACCCATGCCGCCCATGCCTGCGGCCTTGATCATCACAAATTCCGTGGTGGCGATATCAAATGTGCCTCCCAAGCGCGTGAAATAAACCGGGTTGTCGAGATTCACCCGTATGATAAACGAAGCTGGATCGATGACTTCAGACTCAGTCGTGCCAGTTGAGAGCACGATAAGCGTGCCCGCATTCACCGAACTCCAAACGCTGCTGGATGCGAATTGATACTTTCCGCCACCATCACCAGTCATGTTGGTGCTGAAATCCTTCAAAATCATGCCGCGAAGGTCCGCCGAGGAACCGGCCGTTCCACTACCCAATACGAGCAGCTCAACTCGGTCCGGCTGGCCAGTCAGGCCATTGGCATATTTATTCACGACAACGCTTAACGGAATGGCATTTTGCGCCGCCTGATCAATCACCTGCAGAACCAACGTGCGAGTATCCGTGCCGAGCGAGTTAGTCGCGGTTATAGTGATATTAAAGATACCGGACTGGGTAGGCGTGCCACTGATCGTCGTTACGCCGTCATAAACCAGACCCGCAGGAAGATCGACAGCATTGTAAATAGAGGGATTCTGGGTAGCACTGAACGTGAAGGTAAACGGCACGTCTACGTAAGCCGAAGCAGAATAAATCCCCTGCAAGACCGGCGCGCTTGCGATAACGATGCTGAGAAGGCCGCTACTAGATCCAAAGCTGTTCGATGCGGTGATAGCGATGTTATTGAACGTGCCGCCCACCGTAGGCGTGCCGGAGATCAAGCCTGTCGCGGTATCTAGCGTAAGACCGGCCGGAAGAACACCCGACGAATAGGAGGTGGGGGAGTTGGTTGCACTTATCTGATAAGTAAACGGGGTGCCGACAGTTCCCGTCGTGGACCCACCACTTACCACCGGGGCATTGGGATTGGGAATCACCGTTAACACCAAAATGGCCGAACCAGTGCCGGTTCCATTCACGGCGGACACGGTAAGGTTGTATGTGCCAGGCACGGTCGGAACACCTGAAATAACGCCCGTGGAGGCATTGAGAACAAGCCCAGCTGGCAGGGTGCTAACAGAATACGACGAAGGGCTCCCAGTTGCCGTTATAGTGTAACTGAAAGCGACACCGGCAGTGGCGCCAGCGGTCAGAGAACTATTGATCTCGGGCAGACCTGCAATTAGCGAAGTGGAGGTCACCAAGACATTATCAACGCTGATCTTCGGCCGGTTGCCGCCCGCGCCTGCGGTGCTAGTCGAGTTGTGATAATAGAATCGAAGTCTTACGTTCGCCTTGTCACTGATGGCCGCAGGCAAAGCCACGCTGGCAGCACCCGAGGCAGCGACACCGTCGTTTATCGCCACGTAAGGCACGCTTGTCCCGGCCAGAGCAGCCCAAGTTACGGAATCAGTCGAATAATAGACGCTTAACGTGCCCCGGCGAGGAATGGCGACGGGAGTGCCGTTTACGACTGTCGCAACATCAAAACTCAAGGTTCCGGCATTGCGTCCGGTCATATTCAACAGAAGATCAAGCGCCACCGAGGTTGAGTTGTCCGTGCCGCCAGTTGACAAAAACAACAGGGCCTCAGTGCCTTTTTGAATACCACCGGAAGTGCTGCTAGTAAAACCGGTATTGGATTGGGTGCTTACCCGCAAAGGATCTGGCACCGTATTCGTCGCGGTTGTGGAAACAGCCACTCCACTCCAAGAGCCATTGGTCGGCGTGGCCCATGTCGCCAAATCGGAAAAATTGGCAGAGAAATTCGAAGCTGCCATGTTGTAAAAAGTCTGAGCCATGGCGGTCGACACCAAGGCTACAACACCAAGGGGGATCGCGACGAAAGCTCGAGCAATGCGCATCACGTTATTTATTTTATACATAAAGATAAGCACTTATCAGATTAGGGGGTAGTGTTCTATTAATGATGCCCTCACGGGTCCATACGCCATATCACACCTTCGGGATTTTCACCCTTCTCAGCCGCGGTAGACGCGCCGTGCGCATTAATTTGCGTTCCCGTAAAGGTGCGAACGCTTCCATCGAAGAACCCAACCGCCGCCTTGCCGCTCAAACCACCGCGCTCGGCGTCGTTGCCATTACGATTATATGGACCGGTGGAGTTGGGGCTAGATATCTCGTTTATAAACGGATAAGGAGTTCCACTTCGCAGTGCCCTGCTAAAGTGGGGCGTTTCCGCAAACACGACAGTCTTAGACGGATTGGGCACCTTGGAAATGTTTGTTACGTAGGTCGGAGTGCCCTTATTAGAAATACGAGGGGGAGCGTAGCATGTAAAAGCAGCCCATTCATTGGCGGACCCGGCGGGTATTTCGGCCAAAGGCGAAACCCAAATACTGTTGTCCCCGACACGCGGCAAAGAATTCGTGCTGTTCAAATCGCGCAGCGGCTTTTGCCCGATGTATGTTGGCAATGCGTTCCACCAAGGCTGCACAGGAATAGAATCCGAGAACCTAGCCGCAGCTTCGCTCATGTTCAAAATTGGACGGCCACCACTCAACGCCGGACCACGCCAAGGAACGAAACCCTTCCAGTCCTGCATGTGCAGCGTGTTGGCAACGGTCCATTGCCTAACGTTGCTTACGTTCAGAGAAAATTTCGTCGTCTGCCTAACCTTGCCTACCACAGGAATCAGGATGGCAGCCAGAATGCCAATGATGGCGATGACCGTGAGCAGTTCGATCAGCGTAAAACCCCGGGAATGAGAGGATCGTGACGGCATAAGAGGAAAGACGTTGGGTGAAACCATGGCGGATGAGAGCATCCCGCAGGCCAAAGACAGGCCGTTCCCCGGTGCAATCGGGTTTAGGCTGTCAGTTTCTGCGGACAAGAGAGCACCTAGCAGTAGCCAAGCCAAAACCCTGCGCGAGCTGCGGAGGCAACTTTTAGGTGAAGTCACCTCAGCCCGTTTCCGGGGGCCGATTTCCAGAAAGCTTTGGATTCCAACCGGGCACCCACCCAGCTACGCATGATTACTCCCATTCATGCAATTGGGCGCAATCGTGGGAACAATTCTCACTGGTTGAAAATTCGGTGCGCGGCCGACCATACCTCGGAAACAGTGCCCAGCAGAACGGCTCTCTCAGCGGAAGGTGTTCGGCTCAAGGTCTAGCCGCAGCCGTGACGGTCGTGCCCGCCAACAACCGAAGCGCGCCCGACAAGGGGGCAGTCACAGCTCAATTTGAGTTATCCCAACAGGGGCTAGGCGTGTGAGGTGCATGAATGGCCCCCCCCCCTAAGCAGGGCGTCTCGCGAGTCGCCAAACGTGCCGCTAGGCCGCGTCGAATCAGGTTTTAGACAACGCAAAGCATGACCACAAAAAGCCCCGTCACCAAAGTGACGGGGCCAATCAAAGTATTGTTGTCGAAGAAAAATCGATTCACCGACGGCGGCGCGTCGCACAGAAGCCCAACATACCCAAAGCGGCGAAAGCCGCGAAAGATGAGGGCTCGGGGATGGCGGTGACTGAAAAATCATCCAAAGTTATGTTTCCTGTTCCTGCTGAGAAAACAAACTTCATATCCGACATAGTCTGAGTAGCTGTTGTAGCGCCAATAGAAGTAAACACCCTACTAGTTCCAGCCCAAACCTGAGCAGTGTCGTTCGCCAGAGAGTAAACCGTGAGATCTGGGCCAGTATAATTCATTGTCGATCCTGAGTTATTTATATACCAGCGAATTGTTTGGGTTCCTGAAAGATTAGATGAATTGGCACTCCCCCCAATATCACGCAAAGTAAACGTCCCGCTGGTTGCAGTAAAGTTGATCGCCAATCGAGAATGAACTGCAGCATTCGCTTCTGTATTAGAATTAACTGAGAATCCGGATCCAACCTGAAACACAGCTACGTTAGTTGCTGCCGAGGAATTACCACTTATATTAAGATCAAATTTTAAAAGCACAACTTGAGGCACCGGACTAAAATCAGTTGAACGAACAAAATAGCCCGCATTTCCATTGTTACGCGCAAACATTAGCGCCTCATTATTAATAGATACTGTCGTAGAAGATCCAGTGACCGCTATACCATTAAATTGTGCAGCAGTAGGATTACTAGCGTTGAAGTAGGTGCTTAAAGTAGAACCTGAGGAGAAGTTCTGCTCAAACAAGGTCTGCCCTAAAGCAGAACCGACCCCAAAAAAAATCCCCAAGGAGCAAAGTGTTATTTTCATGTTGAAGATAGTGCTTTTCCCTCAGCAACCCGCGCGCCAACTGTTTCGCAACTCGGCTACGTAACATTTCGGCACGTTGGCCCTGTTGGCCCTACCTTCCCTTTTCCGACCGCAGGCTCCCACGCGGCTCCGCTAAATCTCGCGCCGCTTTCACCCATTCTGACGCCAAATCTGCCACGTTTGCGTTTGCCGCCCCGGTCACCTCTCCCACCCTGCGGGCAATCATGCCCGCCTCCGCGCCCGCTCCCGTTTCCGCCTCCAGCTCCGCCGGCTCCCTGGCCGCCCTCCTTGCGCCCACCGATTCCTTCGCGCCGCGCCACAACTC
>JAIXQK010000013.1 GCA_027485795.1 Oxalobacteraceae bacterium | reverse complement strand
TATCGCCCGAACGTCGGCATCATCCTGCTGAATCACCAGAACGAAGTCTGGTGGGGCAAGCGGGTGCGTGAACATTCGTGGCAATTCCCGCAAGGCGGCATCAAGCACGGTGAGACGCCGGAGCAGGCCATGTACCGTGAGCTGGAAGAAGAAGTCGGGCTGCGCGCCGAGCATGTCAAGATCATTGGTCGTACACGTGACTGGTTACGGTACGACGTGCCTGATCATTTCATCAAACGTGAAGTACGCGGGCATTACCGTGGACAGAAGCAGATCTGGTTCCTACTTCGCATGGTCGGCCGCGACACCGACGTCAATCTGCGCATCTCCGAACATCCCGAGTTCGATGCTTGGCGTTGGCACGAGTACTGGGTGCCGCTCGATGTCGTGATCGAGTTCAAGCGGGAGGTGTACTTGAAAGCCTTGCAGGAATTGTCGCGTTTTCTGCGCCCGGTGCAAACTCCCAGACGCATTTCACGCGGGCCGGGCGCTTCCTCGGTAGGCGATTCGACTATCGATTCGACTATCGATCCGCCCATCAATCTGACCGAACCGAACCGCCAATGAAAACTATGGCTCTCCGCCGACTCGCGCTGGTACTCACTTGCTGTTGGTCCTTCAACGTCACTGCCGGTCTGCTCAGCGATGATGAGAACAAAGCGCCAACGAAAGAAGAAAGCGCGCTCGTGCTGCCGGCGCCACCAAAATCCGAAGATCTTCTGCGCTACACGGTTGGCGCAAGCGCATCGATGACATTTGCCGTAGATGCGAAATCGGTGAGCGTTGGGAACGATCAGATCGTACGCTATAGCAGCGTGATCATCAGTTCCAGTGGGGCGAAAAATATCAGTTACGAAGGCATCCGCTGCACGACGGCAGAACGCAAGCTGTTCGCGACAGGTCGTGCGGATGGTAGCTGGAATACTCTGCCTGATGCAGAGTGGCGCCTTATCTCAAGTACGGGTGCCAATAGCTATCAGGCGACGCTGTTCAAAGAGTTTTTCTGTGATGGTGAATCAGTGGCAGGAAAAACATCAACGATCATCGATCGTATTCGCCGCAAAAAGCCACTTCGCTAAAGCGCGAAACACTACATCCCCGCTTGCGCCGAAACGATCCTGTAGTGACTAGCGCAATTAAAACGTGCCATTCTGGCGAGGGTAGGAATACGGTAACAGTGTGCGTGGCAGTCAGAGAAGAACGAGATTGTCTCGGTGAATCAACTCATCCTCATCCACATACCCAAGAATCGCTGCAATCTCTGAAGATGGCTTGCGCAGAATTCTACGCACTTCCGCACTGGGGTAATTGCAGATACCGCGCGCAATGGCGCGGCCCTCACCGTCAACGCAAGTGACTACATCGCCGCGCCCGAAATCTCCCGCCACACCAACCACACCAATCGGCAGCAAGGACTTGCCCTCACGCGCGATCTTTTGTACCGCGCCGACGTCCAGCACTAACTGACCTGCGGTCTTGAGGTGATCGGCCATCCACTGCTTGCGCGCTGTTAGCCGAGCAGTCAGCGCGATGAGTTGGGTGCCGATCATTTCGCCCTGTGCAAGACGCACCAGTACATTCTCTTCGCGCCCCCAAGCGATGACGGTATGGGCGCCCGAGCTTGCCGCGCGACGTGCGGCGAGGATCTTGGTCAGCATGCCGCCACTACCAATACCGGTACCGGCGCCTCCAGCCATGGTCTCAAGCTTGGGGTCACCGGCCGTGGCCGCGCTAACGAATTTTGCATCGGGCTGCTTCCGCGGATCAGCGGTATACAAACCCTTTTGATCGGTCAAAATAATCAGTGCATCGGCCTCGATCAAGTTAGCAACCAAGGCACCGAGCGTGTCATTGTCACCAAACTTGATCTCATCAGTCACCACGGTATCGTTCTCGTTAATCACCGTGATCACGCCCAGTTCGAGCAAGGTAAACAGCGTCGAACGTGCGTTGAGATAACGCTCCCGATCTGCCAAATCTGCATGGGTCAGCAGTACCTGCGCCGTGCGCAGACCATGTGAGCGGAAACTGGTTTCATAAATCTGGGCCAAACCCATTTGGCCAACTGCTGCACAGGCCTGCAGTTCATGAATACCGGTCGGACGCTTGTCAAACCCCAAGCGCTGCATGCCCTCGGCAATTGCGCCTGAACTGACGAGTACTACCTGCTTGCCCATTTGCCTCAGCTGCGCAATTTGATCGGCCCATTTTGTAATCGCGGCATGGTCCAATCCACGGCCCTCATTCGTCACGAGCGAAGAGCCCACTTTGACAATGACACGCTGTGCCGACTGGATCACGGAAGACATGAGGAAGCTTGCTGATGTAATGAAGAAAACTCAGTCGTGCAATTTAAAGCGTGGATCGTCGGCGTCAATACTGTGGATACCAAGTGCTTCTTCCGCGATACCAGTCTGCGCGCGCTGCTCTTGCTCGCGCTGAGTCGCAAGGTAGTCGTAGATATCCGTCACCAGCGCATCACAACCCTCACGTGTCAGCGCCGATATGCGAAACACAGGACCCTTCCAACCGAAGCGCTTGACGAAATCTTTTACGCGCTGCTCGCGCTCATCATCCGACACCATATCAAGCTTGTTCAGCACGAGCCAGCGCGGTTTTTCAAACAGGGTCTGGTCGTACTTCTTCAATTCCTTGACAATGGCCTTGGCTTCTTTGACAGGATCGATAGTCGTGTCAAAGGGAGCCAAATCTACAATATGCAGCAACAAGCCCGTGCGCTGCAGATGCCGCAAGAACTGCACACCGAGCCCGGCGCCGTCGGCAGCGCCTTCAATCAAGCCGGGGATATCCGCAATCACAAAACTCTTCTCATGACTGACCCGCACCACACCGAGGTTCGGATGTAGCGTCGTGAATGGGTAGTCAGCGATCTTGGGGCGAGCGTTTGATACCGCAGCGATGAAGGTCGACTTCCCCGCATTGGGCATGCCAAGCAAGCCTACGTCAGCCAACACTTTCAGCTCGAGTTGCAGCTCGCGCCGCTCGCCCTCTTTGCCATCGGTTTTTTGGCGTGGCGCGCGATTGGTCGATGACTTGAAATGGATATTGCCCCAACCACCTTCGCCCCCTTTGGCCAGCAGCGCTATCTGTCCATGCTCGGTGAGGTCAGCGATGATCGCGCCATCGTTCAAATCGTTCACTAGGGTACCGACCGGCATGCGCAAATAAATGTCATCTGCACCTTTGCCATAGCAATCCGCACCACGGCCATTCTCGCCATGCTTGGCGCGATGAAGCTTGGCGTAGCGGTAGTCAACCAGTGTATTGATATTGCGGTCTGCAATGGCATAAATGCTGCCTCCGCGTCCGCCATCGCCACCATCCGGACCACCGAATGGACGGAATTTTTCACGGCAAAACGAGGCCACGCCGTTGCCGCCATCACCAGCGACAACTTCGATTCGGGCTTCGTCAATGAACTTCATGATGTGCCGTTCTGCATTCCGTAGAAATCAAAAAAGGCCCTGCAATTGGCAGAGCCTTTTGAGGGGAACTACCTGCGACTCAGGCCGGAACGACCGTCACCAAGTGACGCTTCATCGGGCCTTTGGTTACAAACTGAACCGTGCCGTTGATCAGCGCGAACAGCGTGTGGTCTTTGCCGATACCCACGTTCTCACCCGCGTGCAATTTAGTGCCGCGTTGACGAACGATGATGCCGCCCGCATTGATGCTTTGACCGCCGTAGACTTTAACGCCCAGTCGCTTCGACTCGGAGTCGCGACCGTTACGCGTAGTGCCGCCGCCTTTTTTATGTGCCATGTGATGCTCCTGATTCGGTAGAGAGTCTGGTTGGCTTAGCCATTAACCGAGACAATTTGCAATTCGGTGTAGTTCTGCCGATGGCCCTGACGCTTTTGGTAGTGCTTGCGTCGGCGCATCTTGAAGATCTTCACTTTGTCGTGGCGACCATGCGCCACTACCGTCGCCAGCACCTTGGCACCTTGAACCAGTGGCGTACCAAACTTGATGGTTTCGCCAGCGCCCACTGCGAGCACTTGATCCAACGTGATTTCGGAGCCGATGTCTGCCGGTATCTGTTCTATTTTCAGTTTTTCGCCAGCCGCAACTTTGTACTGCTTGCCGCCGGTTTTTATGACCGCGTACATGGGAACCTCGTCGATGAATTTTCAGAAAACGCCCGGCGCTGAAGTGCGCCGAGATGCTGCCTAACCCGCTGCGGCTGGAAAAGCTTGCCAAATCGGGAAAACCTCAAATTATACATGGACTTAGGCCCAGGGTCAAAACTTGGGTTGCCATCGTATAATCCCAGCCCGTTTCCCCTAATCCAAGCCCCCGTGTCAACTGCAGATTCCTCCCTCAGCAACCCACTTGCCCTGATCGCCGACGATATGCGCGCGGTGGACGCCGCCTTGCGGGGCCAGTTGCACTCGGAGGTCCCGCTAGTGAGGCAGATTGCCGACTACATCATCAGTGCCGGTGGCAAGCGGATTCGCCCGGCCTTGGTGCTGCTGATGGCCAATGCCTGGGGCTATCGGGGCGAGGAACAGTACAAATTGGCTGCGGTTATCGAGTTCATCCATACCGCCACCCTGCTGCACGATGACGTGGTGGATGAGTCTGCGCTACGCCGGGGTAGCAAAACTGCTAACGCCGTGTTCGGTAACGCAGCCTCGGTGCTGGTGGGCGACTTTCTTTACTCGCGCGCGTTCCAGATGATGGTGTCGGTGAACAACATGCGAGTCATGCAGATTCTGGCCGATGCCACCAATGTGATCGCCGAGGGCGAGGTGCAACAGTTAATGAATATGCATGATCCGGATGTCACCGAGGAACGGTACTTGAATGTGATTCGCTCGAAGACAGCCAAACTGTTCGAAGCAGCCGCAGAACTTGGTTGCCTGATCTCGGGCTCGCCGGAAACCCAAATCAGCGCCGCCGCCGAGTATGGCCGCTCACTCGGTACCGCGTTTCAGCTGATTGATGATGTGCTTGATTACTCGGGCGACGCAAATGCCATCGGCAAAAACGTCGGCGACGACCTGCGCGAAGGCAAGCCGACTCTGCCGCTGATCTATTTGATCCAGCATGGCAGCGCACCGCAGCGCGAACTCGTGCGCGCCTGTATCGCCAACGGGGATGAGGCCCATTTTGATGAAGTGCTGGCCGCGATCACACACTCCGGCGCACTGGACTACACCCGCCAATGTGCGGAAGCGGCGCGTGATCGCGCTAAAACATCAATCTCGGCTTTCCCGGACAGCCCTGGAAAAGACGCACTTTCTGCAATGGCAGATTTTGCGGTTGAGCGCGACCGCTGAGCCACCAAGCAATCGTCGACCTGCGGTCGACAATCATATGAGCAAGGCCAAAATCTGCTCAGGATCGCATCTACGAATGGCGGTCTGTTTGTCTCTGGTGCAACTGGTTTGATATACTTCCGGCCTTCGTTGTTGGCGGCCGCGGGTCGATTGACGCGAAAGTTTCCCGCGCTAACAGCTTGATTCGGGGTGTAGCTTAGCCTGGTAGAGCGCTACGTTCGGGACGTAGAGGCCGGAGGTTCGAATCCTCTCACCCCGACCAGTATCAAGCGCTCTCGCCCGTCATTAACCGACCCATCATCGCTGGGTTTAACGTATCGCTTTTCGCTCGACTCACCCCGTGCCGCTCGGCTTCGCCAACAAGAACTAATCTCTGCCTAGGCCATTCGTAGCGGCACCCAATGGCGTTTGGTGCCACTATCTCGAAGAACGCCGAACAAGCTTCTCTTAATTCGGCTACGCTATCCATAGGCCGTGGAATGGCCTGCTCAATTAGTGCCATAGGTGCAGCCAGCAATTGCCGCACTGTTTTTCTGCTCTGACCTGCGCCAGTTTTTATCTACCCAAATTTATCTTTCTGAACACGTCATGCACTCATATTTGCTTTATTCAACTCTGACGTTGACTCTTGTTCTAACTGGGTGCGCCAGCTACGCGCCATCCAGCGACCTGGTTGGCGCATCGCGCGATGTCTTGACAACCCGTATGGGCCAGCCTGAACGTGAAGTTTCCAAGCAGGGATACAGCGAGCTACACTTCCCGAGAGGCCCCGCGGGCAGTCACACTTATTTTGTTCGCGTCGACGAGAATGATCGAGTGCTGGGCTGGGAGCAGGTGCTCACTGAGTCGAAATTCAGTAGCATCACGCCAGGCATGACCGAACAACAGGTCATTGATACGATTGGTATAACGAAGATCACTCATGGGCTTGCACGTAGTAGAGGATATGCTTGGCACTATCGCTTCGAGACGACAGAATGCAAATCTTTCGTTGTCGAGTTCACTCCCGAAAATTTGGTTCGCGATGCTGGGTACATTATCCGCAGCGGTAGGCGATGTAAACGAGTTGGGATGTAGCTGCGAAGTCAAAGTGAGCCCATCAACATGGCTCACACAAAACGTAGATTACAAATCTAATTAGCGCACAAACTCAAGGAAACATAGTTTATCCATATGATTCCCGTAAGTTACCTCTGACCCCGCCGCCATGGACACCATCCCCCTGTGGGTACAATTCGTCGCGCTAATCGCGCTCATTTGTTCCTCAGCTTTTTTTTCAATTTCAGAAACAGCCTTGATGGCGTTGAACCGTCATCGCATCAAGCACCTCGCGCGTCGAGGCTCTCGCATGGCGCAGACGACCCTGTGGCTACTGGATCATACTGATCGGATGCTTTCCCTGATTCTTATCGGGAATACCCTGATCAATGCGCTGATTACCGCGCTTGTGACCTCTATTGCGATCTCGGCCTTCGGCAACAACCAAGAGGTCATCACCATTGCGACAGCAGTCGTCGCGTTTTTCTTGATTGTATTTGCCGAGATAACACCCAAAGTGATCGGCGCCACCTACCCTGAAAGAATTGCACTACCAGCGTCTTTCCTGATCAAGCCGCTGATACTCATCGGCAAACCCGCGATCTGGTTTGTGAACCTCTTCGTACGCGGCTTACTGTCGCTTCTTCGAATTCGTACCGGGTCGGACGTACGTGACGTGAGGCTTTCACCGGACGAGTTACGCTCGATGGTTTTGGAAAGCGGCAATTTCATTCCAGTGAAACATCGAAGCATCTTGCTCAATCTGTTTGATCTTGAGCGGGTCACTGTTGAAGATGTTATGACACCGCGTTCGCAAGTCGAGTCACTTAATTTGTCGGTTGCTGTCGATGAGGTAAAGCACCAACTCACAACCTGCTATCACAACAAGCTGCTGGTTCATGACGGCGAAATCAATAAAATCGTCGGTATTCTCCACGTGCGTAAGGCGATGGCATTACTTAATCAAGTCGACGAGCTGACCGTCGAGCATTTCCGTGAACTACTCACGCCACCCTATTTCATTCCACCAGAGACGGATCTATTTACGCAGCTGCAGTATTTTCAAGAGAATCAGGAACGTCTGGCGGTCATCGTCGACGAGTATGGCGAGGTGCAAGGTCTGGTGACTTTAGACGACATTATTGAAGAGATGGTCGGTGAATTCACCACTTCAACACCGGGAGCAACAAGGGCCGACCAATTCGATTGGGACAAAAAAGGGGAATGTCTGCTGGAAGGCTCGATCTCACTGCGTGATATCAATAAGCGCCTCGACCTGAATCTACCAATAGATGGACCAAAAACACTGAATGGCCTTTTGCTCGAGTTGCTTCGAGAGATACCCGAGGCTTCGGTCTGCTTGAAAATTTCCGACTGCGTGATCGAGATCGTTCAAGTACAAGAGCAAGTAATAAAAATGGTGAAGCTTTATAGGCCGGGATAAATTCGAAGACGCTCCAACGGAATACTTGTCAAATTCATGAGGATTCCTAACCACTGCCCTAGAGACTCAAAACTTCCCTTCATGCCGCTCTAATTATTTCTGAGACGAATTTGTTGCTTAATAACGTCACAAACCTGATTAGATGACGGCTAACGCAACAAGAAAAATCTAAGCCCGCTACTAGAATTTCTCTGTCAGCACCAAATTGCCGCATCATTCGCGCGACTTGTTCGCTGACGACTCATGCGCCCGACCCCCGCCTCACCCCCTGGTCCTTCCGGTCTGCCGCGCGCGCTGCTGCAAGCGGCCAAACTGAGTCAGCAGCAGATCGATACGCTCCAACGTGACGCCAGTAACGAACGAACCCCCTTCATCGATCATCTGATTCGTAGCGGCGAGATGGATGCAAAGGCGCTTGCGATGTTTTGCGCTACGCACTTTGGGTGTCCTTTACTTGATCTCGATGCGCTCGATATCCAGGCACTACCGAAAAACATTATCGATGACCGTCTAATGCAATCGCAGCGCGTGGTCGTTCTCGCCAATCGCGCCAATAAAATTTCAGTCGCGCTGGCAGATCCGACACAGACACAAGCGCTTGATCAAGTGAAGTTCCGGACTGGCTTGTCGGTTGAACCAGTGGTGGTGTTACTGCCTCAGTTAACTGATTTGATCGCGAAGCTAGCTCAAAGTGCAGCACAGAATCTGTCGGAATTGATCGGCGATGATCTCGATAACGTAGCGTTGGTCGACGATAGTAATCATTCAGACACGTCCGCGAGTGAGATTGATGACGCGCCGGTTGTTCGGTTTCTGCAAAAAATTCTGACCGATGCGATCAATATGGGGGCTTCGGATCTTCACTTCGAGCCGTTCGAAAAGTTTTATCGCATTCGCTTCCGTATTGATGGAGTGTTGCGAGAGATTTCGCAGCCACCACTAGCTATCAAAGAGAAACTTGCCTCGCGCATCAAGGTCATCTCGCGGCTGGATATCTCCGAAAAACGAGTGCCGCAAGATGGGCGCATGAAGCTCTCCGTATCTGGCACGCGCAGCATTGATTTTCGAGTATCGACACTACCGACGCTGTTCGGTGAAAAAATCGTCATGCGTATTCTCGATGGTAGTCAGGCGCAACTTGGCATCGATGCACTCGGCTACGATCCCGATCAAAAAGCTTTACTGCTTGATGCCATTCAGCGCCCCTACGGTATGGTGTTAGTGACTGGCCCTACCGGCTCGGGCAAGACTGTATCGCTCTATACCTGCCTGAATATTCTGAACAAACCGGGCATCAACATCGCCACCGCCGAAGATCCGGCAGAAATCAATCTGCCGGGCATTAATCAAGTCAATATCAATGAGCGGGCTGGCCTGACTTTTCCGGTAGCGCTGCGCGCATTCCTGCGGCAAGACCCGGACATTGTGATGGTCGGTGAGATTCGTGATCTCGAGACTGCCGATATCGCCATCAAAGCGGCGCAAACCGGCCATATGGTGTTCTCAACCCTGCACACCAATGACGCACCCTCGACGCTGACCCGGCTACTCAACATGGGGGTGGCGCCTTTCAATATTGCGTCGGCAGTTAGCCTGATTACTGCTCAGCGCTTGGCGCGACGACTGTGCAGTTGCAAGCAACCCGAGCCCATTGCGGTGGATGTATTTTTAGCCGCCGGCTTTACCGAGATCGACCTGAGTGGCTGGACGCCCTACCGAGCTGTTGGCTGTGAGCGCTGCAACGGCAGCGGCTACAAGGGGCGAGTGGGCGTGTATCAGGTGATGCCGATCTCAGAGACTATCGAGACCATCATCCTTGCGCAAGGCACTGCGTTGGAGATCGAAGCCCAGGCAAAACGGGAGGGCGTCAGAAGCTTACGGGAGGCAGGGCTGATGAAAGTAAAGCAGGGCTTGACCAGTTTGGATGAGATTTTAGGGTGCACCAATGTCTGAGCCTGCCAACGCACCGACCAAGAAATCACGACCGACTGATCAAACCTATGCTTGGCAAGGCCTCGACCGACTACGGCGCACCACCAACGGAGAGATACGCGCTGATAGCGCGCCTGCTGCCAAGCTGCAGCTACGTCGGCAAGGTATTCATGTCATCACCCTCAAGAAAAAACAGCTGCCGCGCAGCCGCAAGATCAGCGAAAAGGATTTATGCGTATTCACGCGACAGCTCGCTACCATGATGAAAGCTGGTGTACCGCTGTTGCAGTCCTTCGATATCGTCGCGCGCGGGCATGCCAACCCCGCAGTGACCCGCTTGCTGCTGGACATCCGGGCCGATGTCGAGACAGGTACCAGTTTGTCGCAGGCCTTCAAACGCTACCCACAATACTTCGACAAGCTATTCTGCAATTTAGTCAACGCGGGTGAGCAAGCGGGTATTTTGGAAGACGTGCTGGCGCGACTCGCCACCTATAAAGAAAAAACGCTCGCACTGAAGGGCAAGATCAAATCGGCTATGTTCTATCCAGCGGCAGTGTTGGCCGTTGCAGTCATTGTGACTGCGGTAATCATGATCTGGGTGGTACCGTCTTTCAAGAGCGTATTCGAGAGCTTTGGTGCAGAGCTACCCTTGCCGACTTTATTCGTGATCTGGCTGTCGGATCAATTTGTCAGCTACTGGCCAGTCGTGTTTGGTGGTACTGCTGTCGGCATGTTTCTGTTTGTCCGTAGCTGGAAAAAGTCACCCTCGATGCAGGCGGCCACCGACCGACTACTGTTGCGGCTACCCGTATTTGGACCGGTGATCATGAAAGCCGTAGTGGCACGCTGGACTCGCACCCTAGCCACCATGTTTGCAGCAGGTGTGCCATTGGTAGAATCACTCGATGCAGTCGGCGGCGCGTCAGGTAATGCGGTGTACCATGAGGCGACACAGAAGATTGCATTGTCAGTGGCCAGCGGCACGTCGCTCGCCATGGCAATGCAGCAGGTGCAGGTATTTCCTGCAATGGCAACGCAAATGGCAGCGATCGGTGAAGAATCCGGTTCGCTGGATGAAATGCTGCGTAAAGTCGCTGAATTCTATGAAGAGGAAGTCGACGCTGCCGTGGCTTCGCTATCGTCGCTCATGGAACCCATCATCATGGTGTTTCTCGGCGGCTTGATTGGAGGATTAGTTATCGCTATGTATCTGCCGATTTTCAAACTGGGTTCGGTCGTCTGATGGACGCACTGCTCGCGGCGCTGATTGATGCGCCACCCGGTATTGCGCTCACCACCTTATGCTGGATGCTGATCGGCTTAGTGGTGGGCAGCTTTTTGAATGTCGTAATCCATCGCATACCGGTGATGCTCCAGCGCGAGACCGACAACTTCATTGCTGTCGAGCGTGACGAGCCAGAACCCCACAACGGGTACTACAACCTGCTATTCCCGCGCTCGGCCTGTCCTGCCTGTGGTCACACACTCACCGCTGTCGAGAATATTCCGCTATTCAGTTGGGTCTGGCTGCGCGGCCGTTGCCGCTACTGCCGCGCCCCCATCTCGCCGCGCTATCCCTTGGTCGAGTTGTTGGCGGCACTGCTGTCGGGCTTGGTGATCTGGCGTCTGGGCAGCGACGTGGATGGATTAGGCGCCTTGCTGCTGGTGTGGACCATGCTCGCACTGGCGTGTATCGATCTTGACACCCAATTCCTGCCGGATGATCTCACCCTGCCGCTGCTGTGGCTTGGTTTGTTATTCAACCTATCCGGCATCTTCGCGCCACTACCGGATGCAGTGATCGGTGCTGCTTCAGGTTATCTGCTGCTGTGGCTGGTGTATTGGGGCTACCGTCTGGCCACCGGTAAGGAAGGCATGGGCTATGGCGACTTCAAGTTACTCGCCGCGCTTGGTGCCTGGTTGGGCTGGACCATGCTGCCGCTGATCGTATTGCTCTCTTCTGCAGTCGGCGCGTTGGTGGGACTCATGCTGATTCTGCTGCGCGGCCATCAGCGGGATAAACCGATTCCATTTGGTCCCTTCCTTGCACTGGCAGGCTTGATTGCGCTGCTCTACGGTCAGGACATCATGGAGCTTTGGATCAACGCGAGCCATTCATGACCATCGACACTTTGTCAGTCGGGCTGACGGGCGGCATCGGCAGCGGCAAGTCACTGGTGGCAGATTTATTTGCCGCGCAGGGTGCCGCCGTGATCGATACCGATCAGATCGCGCATCAACTCACTGCGGCGGGCGGCTTGGCAATGCCATTGATCCGGCAGAGCTTTGGCGATGTATTTTTAACAACTGAGGGTGCGCTCGACCGAACACGCATGCGGGAGCATGTGTTCGCCCATGCTGCAGCGCGACAGCAACTTGAAAAAATCCTGCACCCCCTGATCGCACAAGAAACCGAGGCAGCAGCGCAGCGCAGTGAGGGCGCTTACCTGATGTTCGTGGTGCCTTTGCTTGTCGAATCAGGACGTTGGGTCGACCGCGTTGACCGCGTGCTGGTGGTTGACTGCCCGGAGGCGATGCAAATTGCGCGGGTACAGGCACGGAATCAGTTTTCAGTTGCACAAGTTGAAGCCATCATGGCGACTCAGGTGCAGCGCAGCGAAAGGCTAGCAGTAGCACATGACGTTATTGTCAATGACGGTCCGCGCGAGGCGGTCGCCGCCGCTGTCGAACGGCTGCACCGCGAATATCTGGCGCTGGCAGCAAAAAAACGCGCGGGAGGTTTGTAATTTCTCGCTGCTTCAGTCAAAATCTGTGAAAATTTTCTGGCTAATCCTCGGGGAAATTCCTTGACCGTATACGAATACCCTTTCAACGAGCGTATTCGCACGCTACTTCGGCTTGAGGACCTGTACGAGAAGTTCAGTTTCTTCATTCAGCACGACCACCCGCTGCAGCATCATGTCGCGCTCGCGACGATTTACGAGATGCTGGAAGTTTCCGGGCGCGCCGATCTGAAATCCGATTTACTGCAAGAACTCGAACGTCAAAAGCAGGCCTTGCTCGGCTTTAAGGCTAATCCGAATGTCGAGGCCTCTCGACTCGATGCCATTCTGTCCGAGATCGAAAAAACCAGCGCTGCATTGCTCGGGCTACAAGGCAGAACCGGGCAGCATATTCGCGAAAATGAATGGCTGATGAGTATTCGCGGCCGCACCATTATTCCCGGTGGCGCTTGCGAGTTTGATCTTCCGTCTTATCACGCGTGGCAGTCACAACCTGCCGAGCAACGCCGTAGCGACATCATGGGCTGGTTCGGACCACTCGAGCCGCTCTTCTCTGCGATCAATATCGTGTTGCGCTTACTGCGTGAATCAGGGCGAGCCACACAGATTATGGCGATCTCCGGCAGCTTTCAGCAGATGCTGCAAGGTCGTACGTATCAGATGCTACGCGTTCATATCGATGAAAAACTCGGTGCCATTCCCGAGATCTCAGCTAACAAATATGTGCTGTGGATACGCTTTACCACGCAGGGCGGCGATATGAAGCCGAAACCTTTCGAGGGCGATGTGCCATTCGATCTGACACTCTGTAATTTCTGATGGCCCTTGACTGATGGTCGCTGTCGTTGATTGTCCTACCTGCAGCACCAAGGTCGAGTGGCGTACCGAGAACGCTTATCGACCTTTCTGCTCTGCGCGATGCAAGCAAATTGATCTCGGGGCATGGGCCGAAGAGAAATATAAAATCCCGGGTGCCTCACCGGAAGAAGAACAAGAACCTGACGGCCCTTCGCACTAAGCTGCTTTAGCGCTCGGCCCTGCTGTCCGCAAAACGCAGCTGATCCAACCACACCAATAAGGGAATGGTCGCCGGCAGAATCGGCGCAAGCTGCATGTGTCCTTGCCATGCGAGCTGTTGTCCCTCCAGCGCACGCGGCTCGCCCTGCCACTCACGGCTAATGAAGAAATGCAGGCGCACATGGGCGTGCGGATAAACATGTTCAACGCCACACCATGGATCGGCGGAGATGATGCGAACACCAATCTCTTCAGCAAATTCGCGCTTCAAGGCGTCAAGTACTGCCTCACCGGCTTCGACTTTACCGCCCGGGAATTCCCAATAACCGGCATACGGTTTACCTTCGGGACGAGAGCCGAGGAGCACATCGCCGTTCGGCTTCATCAGAATGCCCACAGCAACATCGATGGGTAGCGCAGCGTCGCTCATGGAGAATGATTAAGGAATAGCACGTAAGCTTGCTGATGATTGTGCGGCATCACGCAAGCCTGTCGACCGCACATCAGACTGCGTGCTTGCCCGCCCAGTCGCGAGCAAACTGCCACGCCACCCGGCCGGAACGCGAACCCCGTTGCAGCGCCCAGCGCAGTGCCTCGGGTTCTGCTTGTGCCCAGTGCGCATCGGGCACACCGAAATGCTTTAGCCAGTGACGCACGATGTCGAGATAATCATCTTGCCGGAAGGGATAAAAAGATAACCACACACCGAAGCGCTCAGACAGCGAAATCTTCTCCTCAACGGTTTCGCCCGGATGCAAATCGCCATCATCAACATGGCGATACGTCTCGTTGTCGGAAAACTTTTCCGGCAGCAGATGACGACGGTTCGAGGTCGCGTAGATCAGTACATTGTCAGACGATGCAGCGACACTGCCGTCCAGTACCACCTTCAAGGCCTTATACCCACCCTCGCCCTCTTCGAACGACAGATCGTCACAAAAAATCACAAACCGTTCGGGTCGCTCGGCGATGAGGTCGACGATATCCGGCAAATCAACCAGGTGTTCCTTATCGACTTCAATCAGTCGTAAACCTTCTGCGGCAAACTTTGCAAGGCAAGCTTTAATCAGCGAGGATTTACCAGTACCACGCGCACCGGTGAGCAGCACATTGTTGGCTGGCTTCCCGGTGACGAACTGACGCGTATTTTGTTCGATCGCCTCTTTTTGCTGGCTGATATTGTGCAGATCATCAAACTGGATCTCGGATACTAGCTTCACCGGCTGCAGATAGCCGCGGCCATCACGCGGCACCCGCCAGCGAAAAGCATGCGAAGCGTGCCAATCCACCTCGGCCATGGGCGAGGGCAGTAGCGGTTCGAGTCGCGCCAAGACCGCTTCAGCGCGGAGCAGGAGTTGTTCGAGTTCTTTCATTTTTAGAGATATGTGACCGATATCGAGTCTGCAGAATACTTGATTTGCACTGGATCCCGGCCTGCGCCGGGATGACCCGACCTAGAGCGTTGCAATGAAAATCGAGCACGCAGGATACTTGATTCGTGCTGAATCCCCGGTTTCGTCAGGAGGACGTAGTTTGGAGCATCGGACTGAAAATCGAACTGAATCCTAGCTTCCGTCGGGAAGACTACGTTTGGAGCATCGGACTGAAAATCGTCATCCCGGCCTAGGCCGGGACCCAGAAAACTTTCGTAGGCAGTACACGATGCACGGGAGGCTGCAGCGAACACCGCCAGCGGCATTTTGAGAAGGAGTCTAAGAGCGGTAGTCGGCGTTAATAGAGACGTAATCGTGCGACAAATCACACGTCCACACCGTCGCCGAGGCATCACCGCGCCCGAGCGTGACTTTCACCGTAATCTCGGACTGCTTCATCACACGCTGACCGTCCGCTTCCTGATAATCCGGATGACGGCCACCCTGCTTCGCTACCCAGACATCGTCGAGGTACAAATCTATCTTGCTGACATCGAGATCATCAACGCCTGCATAACCAATCGCGGCCAGGATACGTCCAAGATTTGGGTCGGAGGCAAAGAATGCGGTTTTTACCAACGGCGAATGGCCGATGGCGTACGCAATCTTGCGGCATTCTTCTTCGTTACGTCCTTGCTCTATGTGCAGCGTGATGAACTTGGTCGCGCCTTCACCATCACGCACAATCAGCTGCGCCAATTCCTGCGCTAGCCAGATCACTGCGGCGGTTAGCGCTTGGTATTCATCCGACGCTTGCTCTTTTACCTCCAACTCGCCGGCGCCAGTGGCGATCAGCATGAAGGCGTCATTAGTCGAGGTGTCGCCATCAATCGTGATGCAGTTGAACGAGGCATCTGCTGCCTGCTTCACCATGGTCTCTAACAAACCCTGCGGTACTTTGGCGTCACAGGCGATAAAGCCCAACATGGTCGCCATGTTGGGGCGAATCATGCCAGCGCCTTTGGAGATGCCGGTCAACGTGACTTTCTTGCCCGAGATAGTCACCGTGCGCGAAGCAGCTTTCGGCAAGGTATCGGTGGTCATGATGGCTTGCGCGGCGCCATACCAATTGCTCTCGCCAAGGTTGGCGATGGCCTGCGGCAAACCTGCGATAACTTTATCAACGGGCAGCGGCTCGAGGATCACGCCGGTTGAAAACGGCAATACCTGCGACGCATCGACACCCATCAGCTTACCCAGCGCATCGCAGGTTACTTGTGCGTTTGCCAGACCGGCTTCGCCGGTACCGGCATTGGCATTGCCGGTGTTGATGAGCAGCGCCGAGATGGGTTTACCTGAAGCCGTGGCCTGATCGATGTGCGCCTTGGCGAGCTGCACTGGCGCGGCACAAAAACGGTTGGTGGTGAAAACACCAGCCACTGCCGCGCTCGGCGCCAGCTTCATCACCAGCAGATCTTTCCGGTTCGGCTTCTTGATGCCTGCTTCTGCGTAACCTAACGTGATACCGGGAACTGGCTTTAGCTTGGCGGGTGTGACGAGCGGGAAGTTAACGGCCATATGCGTATCGACAATTCTTTTATTTGCGTGTTTCTGAATTCTGAATAGACACCGGATCTCGGCCTACGCCGGGATGACGTCCTAAACGCCGTGACCCGCACTCAGGCCAATTTACCGTGACACTGTTTAAATTTCTTGCCGCTACCGCAGGGGCAGGGGTCATTTCTGCCGACCTTAGGCATCGCATTGGTGATAGTGCCAGCACCGCGCTGCTCATCGAGCGTAGGTGGTGCGAGCAGCTCTTCAGGCGACGCTGAAGGATCGAAGTCAGCGTGCTGATAGCTCACATTTTCAAGATGCGACTGACTCAGCTGCTGCTCGGCAGCCGCGATCTCTTCCTGCGACTGTACGCGTACAGTCATGATCACGCGCACGACATCATTCCGGATCAGATCGAGCATCTGCGCAAACAACTGGAAGGCCTCGCGCTTGTATTCCTGCTTCGGGTTTTTCTGCGCATAACCACGCAGATGAATACCTTGACGCAGATGATCCAGCGCGGCAAGGTGCTCGCGCCAGTGGGTATCCATACTCTGCAACATCACGCTGCGCTCGAAACCGCTAAAAGCCTCAACGCCGACTAGATCCAGCTTGGCTTGGTACATCTGATCCACTTGATCCAGCAAGCGCCCGAGCAGATCGTCATCACTCAACTCCGGCTCAGCTTCAAGAGCGGCTTTCACTGACCAATCAATCTGCCACTCGCGCGACAGCGCTTCCTGTAACGCGTCTAGCTCCCACTGCTCTTCCATCGAGGCTTCAGGTACATACAGGCGGAACAGATCAGTGAATACACCCTGGCGCAGTGCGACACTGGTCTCGGTCATCAACTCGGCTTCAAGCAACTCGTTGCGCTGCTGATAAATCACTTTGCGCTGATCATTCGCGACATCGTCATACTCGAGGAGCTGCTTACGAATATCGAAGTTGCGTGCCTCGACCTTGCGCTGCGCTGATTCGATCGAACGCGACACAATGCCCGCCTCAATCGGCTCATCTTCCGGCATGTTCAGCCGCTCCATCACCGCACGCACGCGGTCGCCGGCGAAGATGCGTAGCAACGGATCATCCAGCGAGAGATAGAAACGCGAAGAACCCGGATCACCCTGACGACCGGAACGACCGCGTAACTGGTTATCGATACGACGCGACTCGTGGCGCTCAGTACCGATGATGTGCAAACCACCCGAAGTCACAACTTGCTCATGCAAAGACTGCCATTCATCACGCAGCGTTTGCGCACGTGCGGCTTTATCATCGACTGACAACGAGGCGTCAGCCTCGATGATCTGAATCTGCTTGTCGACATTACCACCCAATACGATGTCGGTACCACGACCCGCCATATTGGTCGCAATCGTGATCATCTTAGGACGGCCAGCCTGCGCAATGATCTCCGCCTCGCGCGCGTGTTGCTTGGCATTGAGCACGTTGTGCGGCAGTTTTTCTTTGTCGAGCATGGCCGAGATCAACTCGGAGTTCTCGATAGACGTGGTACCGACCAATACCGGTTGCCCACGCTCGTAACAGTCACGCATATCGGCAATCACCGCGCGATACTTGCCGGCGGCGTTCTTGAACACCTGATCTTGCTTATCCTTGCGCTGACTCGGACGGTTCGGCGGAATCACGACGGTTTCCAGACCGTAGATTTCCTGGAACTCGAAGGCTTCAGTGTCGGCAGTACCTGTCATGCCGGCTAATTTGCCGTACATGCGGAAATAATTCTGGAAGGTGATCGAGGCCAGCGTCTGGTTCTCGTTTTGAATACGAGCGCCTTCCTTCGCCTCGACGGCTTGGTGCAAGCCATCCGACCAGCGGCGGCCTTGCATCAAACGACCGGTAAATTCATCGACGATAATGACTTCACCCTCTTGCACCACGTAGTGCTGATCCTTGTAATACAGCGTATGCGCGCGCAGCGCTGCGTACAAGTGATGAATAAGCGTGATGTTAGCGGCGTCGTATAGCGATGCGCCCTCAGCCAGCAAACCCATCTCGGTCAGGATGCGTTCGGCTTTTTCATGACCGGCTTCGGTCAGCAGTACGGTGTGGGCTTTTTCATCTTTGGTGTAATCACCCGGCACCTCGACCACACCTTTGCCGTCCGGCGTCTCTTCGCCAATCTGCAATGTCAGCAGCGGCGGCAAGGCATTCATCTTGCGGTACATCTCGGTGTGATCTTCTGCCTGACCAGAGATGATGAGCGGCGTACGCGCCTCATCGATCAGAATCGAGTCAACCTCATCGACAATGGCGAACGCAAGCCCACGCTGTACTCGCTCGGCTGGCGAGTACACCATGTTGTCGCGCAGGTAATCGAAGCCGAATTCATTGTTGGTACCGTAAGTGATGTCAGCGGCGTAGGCTGCCTGCTTCACATCATGCGTGGCTTGCGACAAGTTAACGCCGGTGGTTAGCCCGAGCCAGCCATACAGCACACCCATCCATTCAGCATCGCGCTGCGCGAGGTAATCATTCACCGTGACAACATGAACGCCGTTGCCTGTGAGTGCGTTCAGGTAGGCGGGTAGTGTCGCCATCAGCGTTTTACCTTCGCCGGTACCCATCTCGGCGATCTTGCCCTGATGAAGCACCATGCCGCCGATCAGCTGTACATCGAAGTGCCGCATCTTCAGTACGCGTCGTGAAGCCTCGCGGCAAACAGCAAAGGCCTCAACCAAAATGTCGTCGGTACTGGCGCCCGACTGCAGCTTGGCTTTCAGCTCGGGCGTTTTCGCCTTTAGCGCGTCATCTGACAACTGCTCAAGTACGGACTCGAGCGCGTTGATCGCGCGAACTGTCTTTTGGGACTGTTTGATTAGTCGCTGGTTGCGACTACCGAAAATCTTGGTGAGTAGGGACATGCCGAGGGTAGAAAAAATCAGGACCGCGCGCCTTTGCTGGCGCAAGTCGAAGCTGCGATTTTAGCATGCAG
>JAIXQK010000122.1 GCA_027485795.1 Oxalobacteraceae bacterium | reverse complement strand
CGACTGTCGAGACGTTGGCCAGCTCGTTATTCAGCTGTTCACGCAGCAGGCGTCGCTCGTTGATCGACGCCATGGCGGTAAAGGCTAAGCGGTCCATGATTCAGGGTTCCCTTTTATGCTTTGCTTATGCTTAGCTTCGGATGTTGATAATCGCCTGCGTCAGCGTATTGTTGGTTTCAATCGCTTTCGCGTTGGCCTGGAAGTTACGCTGCGCGGTAATCAATTCAACCAGCTCGGCAGTCAAGTCAACGTTGGCACGCTCACGCGCACCGGCACGCACGGTACCGAAACCGGCCGAACCCGCTTCGCCGTACTTCGCATCACCGGATTTCGAGGTAGCGTAGTAGCTAGCATCACCAATCTGACGCAATCCGGTCGGTGCGGCAAAGTTGACCAGCACAATCTTGGCTAGCGACTTCTGCGAACCGTTGGAGTAAGACGCAGAGACGAGACCATCATCACCAATATCCACACCAATCAGGTCACCTTCAGGACGACCGTTCTGATCTTGCTTCAAGACCGAGAAAGGCGACGAGAACTGGGTCGACGAAGCGTAATCAATCGAGAACTGCAGCGTCGCGCCGGATGCACCGATGGTGGTTGATTTGAAGGAAATTGCTTCTTGTGGCGAGAACAGCTTACCGGCTGTATCGAACGTCATCTCGCCTTTATCCAGGAAAATCGGTGACCACAGATCGCGTGTTTCATCTTCCGAGAACGTCCCCGGGTCCGAAGTCTCCAAACCGTCACGGTCAACATACAGTGGGAAGCCGTCAGTATTTTTTGCTTGCGGCGGCTCAATCCACTTGCTGGTAGTTCCTCGTGCAGAAGGCAGATCACTCAAACCCCAGATCGAGTTGGCCGACACCTTGAGGAAAGATTCATCACCGGTAGTACCCGTTGTGAACTTAAAGAATTTACTGTTCGTGCCTGGCTTTTGTTCGATTTCAAGGGTGACGCCGTTCACAGTACGACCAAAGTTATCCGCCAGCGCGTTGACACGACGCTCGAGCTCCTGACGGAACTCTTCCATCGTGTAATCCGCTTTTTCCGGCATGGTGATCAGGCCGGTGACGTTATCTACGGTGATAACAAACTGATTGTTCGAACCATCGACGCGGAATTTGTTGTCGAGGTTGATACCGATGGTATTACCCGCCAAAACCGCTGGCCCAGACGTGATACCTCGTACCGGTGTCGCAGACATATCTACCTTGACAGCGGTATCGCCCCTTTGCCAGCCAAATAACGAGTAGGCAAACGCAGAGGCCTTCGAGATCTCAATACTCGAGGTATCACCGGTAGTGCCAGAAGAGATCGTAAAGGCGTTATTGGCCTCATCGAACTTGACCTCGACGCCGAAGCGCTGCTCAGTCGAGTCAATGATCGATGCACCGTTCGGCAGTACCGCCACACCCCAGGCGCCGGTAGCGGCATCGATCGAAGAGCCAACCGAGCTCAGACCAAACATATCGTTACGGGCCAAGGTCGCAGAACGAATCGCCACGGAGGTCTCACCGGCAGCCTTGAAAGTAAAGGTTTGGCGAACCGGGTCATAGCCAACAGTAACTTTTTCAGGAAAATCGATTTCTTTATCGATCGCCGCTTGCATCGCCGAGATGGCTTCGTCTAGCTTGACCTTTGAAAGGTCGGCAATATCGAACTGATTTTCGGTCAGAGAAATTGTTTTTTCGATCGTGCCTACCTTCAAGCGGAAAAGGTTGGCAGTGACCGCATCTTCAGATGGCTTCAGCGTAGTGAAATCAAAGTAGCGCTGATCGCCATAGGATCTATTAATGGCATTAGTCAGTTCACGCGCAATTTCGACGCCGGTAAATTTTTTTGTGAGTGCCAAATCACCGAGGTAGCTCAGATCGACCGAGATCGGTATCGCTGATCCATCAACACGTAAATCGAAGATCAAACTACCGGGGTTTGAATGAACACCAAGTGCGGTAGCCTCCATCGACGTTTCTGCCGGGATGGTGGCTGCATTTGAAAATGGCACGACCGTCAGCGTTTTGCTACCGTCACTGTTGTAGCGAATCGATGCATCATAAGTACGTGCAGGATCACCATTTGGGAAGGTATTGTTGACGCCACGGATGTCGTCGACCATCTCCTCCAGGGTCATGCCAGTAAAGACATCAGATCCGAGGCGCAGGGTTAGATCGCTACTAAGGTACTCAACATCGTACTTGATCTCTTCCGTGGTCTTGGAGGTTGAACGGAGCTCATAACCCGCCAGTACATTCGCCACCATCGAAAAATCAGGAATCACCGGGGGTACGGTTTCATCCTTAGGCAATAGAATCAAATCGCCATTGGCGTTAAATGAAGCGAAGTAACTGAGCGAGGTATTGTCATTGATGGTTTTGGCCATCTCTTCCAGAGTCGGCACTTCGAGTGTCTCGGAAATCGAGCTCAGCTTATAATCTGCATTGATCTCAGTAGGATCACCTGAGCCACCCGTCAAACCTACGACCAAGGTTGCGTTCGGTGTGCCGGCTGTAAAGGTTGCAGTGTATTTGCCACCTGCAGCAATGGTGGCAGCCAACTCAGAGAGTGTGGCAGCGGTGTAGGTATCGTTACCGATGCTAAGCTTCAAGCTGTCAGAGTCATCTTCTGCCTGGAAGGTCAACTCGGTAATGCGCGTGGTATCGGCGCCTTCAACCGGCTCTGGCGTGCCGCCATCGGTCAGCACTGCCGTCAGCGCATAGTCAGTATCGATTTCAGTTGGGTCGCCGCTAACACCCGTGAGCGATAAAGAAAGCTTGCCAGCGATATTGGTTGCATTGTATTTACCACCCGCAATGATATTGGCGACCAAGGCGTCAAGATCATCGCCGCTGTAACTCAGCGCCGTCGTACCATCCGTCGGATCCAGCATAGTTAACGCGAAGGTAGTCGCCGCAGGGTCAGGGATGAACTCGACTTTATTGATCTTGGTTTGGCGATCAGCTTCAGTATCGTCAATCGTCGCGCGGGTATTTAGTGTGTAGGAATCGGCATCCACCACTGGGTGATAAGTCGCACCGAGATTGGATCCAGTCGCTGCGAACGCATTGACGCGGTCGGGGAAATCAATGCCACTCTTCCACTCACCAATCAAGGTATCGGTTAGACCACCGCTACGAACCGTTGCAGCGGTCGAGGAAATCGGATTTTTCAAATCATCGAGGTTGAATAGCTTGGTCACACCACGTGCAATATCCTGCGGTGGAATATCGCTCTCATTACGTACTTCACCGTATTTGTTGACATACTGCTTCTCACCCGATTTTTTATCCGATGATTGAATCAGCAATTCTTGTAGCTTGGTCTCACCAATATAGACATAGGTCTGCCATTTGTTACTCGGATCTTCCGGTGTCGCGACCTGGGTCTTACGGTAATAAACCGTCGCCAGGTAACCGTTACCACCCGCGTCATATACGGTGACCGCAGTGGTTTTGTTGTAAGTGGTGTCGTCGTTTTTATCAAAAGGCAGGACGGGTACTTTTGCATCGGCCGGCAAGTTCAAACCGAGCTGCACTGCCGAGGTAGCCACCGCATCACCGGTTGTTTTACGCGGGATCAGCAGTTTTGACAGGTCATCCATATCGGCTTTGCCGGACGAGTCAACGGACGCTGCGATCAATGCCTGGCCTGCGGCGTTCACGACGTTGTATGAGTCGTTCAGCATGAACGTACCGTTACGGGTGTAAATGTCCTGCAGGCCGTCCGCTGACTTGAGCGGGAAGAAACCGTCACCGGTAATCGCGATATCAAGCGAGTTAGCTGAGAATTGAATATTACCCTGACTGAATTCCTGGCTCACCTGTTTCAGCGCCACACCCTGACCAATGACCGAGGAAGCTTTTTGTAGTGGGGAGGTCGCGAAAATATCGCCGAAGTCGGCGCGCGATCGCTTGAACCCGGTGGTGCCCACGTTGGCAATGTTGTTACTGGTCACGGACAGCTGCGCGGTTGCGGCGTTCAGACCGGTCAACGAAGTATAGAAAGACATGTGATGTTCTCCTGGATTGCGGGTAGGCGGTTATTCGTTACCGATGCGCTTGATCTCGCTGATACTCAGCTGAGAGCCATCGTTAAATTCGAGCTTCATGTCGCCGGTCACCTGATCGGTGTTCACGCTGCGGACATAAGCCATGGTGGTAATCGAGGGCTTGCTGGCAGTACCAAACCGCGTCGCGCTAGCTTCAATGCGATAGGCGCCGTTGTTCTGCAGATTTCCGTTGTCGTCTTTGCCGTCCCATGCAAAAGCGAATTCGCCTTTTTTCTGGGCGCCGACTTGACCCGTGCGTACCAACTGCCCCGATGAGTTGTAGACCTTCAGCGTGAGCGAATCGACATCGGTCGGTAGCGTCACAAATCCATTAACGGCAGCACCGTCATAAACGGCCTTACCATCGGTGACACCGACGGTTTTACCGATCAGGGCCGAAGCACCTGAGATCTGCGAGGTAGAAAGCGACTTGACCAGTGACTCCATCGAGCCGGACATTTTTGTCGTTGCCTCCAGCTGCGAGAACTGCGCTAGCTGCGACACGAATGCAGTGTTATCCATCGGATCCAATGGGTTCTGGTTCTTCAGCTGGGTCGTAAACAGCGTCAGAAACGCGGTCTGCCCCATCTGATCATCCTTGCCATTGATGATTGCATTCTCTTGATCCTGCTTGTACTGCGTCGTCGTCTTGATATTCGACGGCAGCGAGTAGTTGGAGGTCGTTGCTGCTGGGCCGGTACTAGTGGTTGCCATTAGGGTTTACCTCACGCCTTAATCAGTTCAATGGTGCGCATCATTAATTCGCGCGCCGTATTCACCACTTCAACGTTGTTCTGATACGAGCGCGAGGCTGCCATCAGATCGACCATCTCGTTAACTTCATTGACATTGGCTTGATAGACAAAGCCATCTTTATCAGCGAGTGGGTTGTTGGGGTCGTAGACTTTCGGGATCGGCTTGGTATCGTCAACAATTTTGTCGACCTTGACGCCACCGATGTACTCGGCACCTGGATGCGTCATGGACTCATCCATCAATGCTTTGAATACAGTACGTTTGCCGCGGTAGGCCAGATCCTCGCTCGCGGCCGTAGTGCCAGCGTTCGCCAGGTTGGAAGCGGTGGTGTTCATACGGATCAGCTGCGCATTGAGCGCGGTACCGCCGATACCGAAAATGTTATCGATTGACATTGCCATGATCTATTACTCCCCTCTCAAGGCCTTGCGTACACCGCCGACGCGGTCTTGTAGAAACGACAGCGTGGCCTGGTAATCAGCAGCCGCTTTACCGTAGCGCGCCTGTTCAACAGTGAGTTCAACGGTGTTGCCGTCGACGGATGCGTTAAATGGTGTGCGGTAGCGCATGCCATCGTCATCCGGCACTACATCCGCAAATGGGAAGTGGGTGCCGTGGGTATTGGCCATCAAATCATTTGGCTCGAACTTGGCCATCACGGTTTTGAAGTCAAGCTCACGCGCCTTAAAGTGCGGGGTGTCATCGTTGGCGATATTGCGCGCAAGGACTTCCATGCGCTTATCACGCACACGTAGCGCTTTCTCATGCACACCCAATGCAGTACTCAATACATCCATCTCATGCTCCTTGCGGCGATTAGCGAAATATCGACAGGCCGCTTAAGTTTCCAACTGTCGATCCGACCATTGCAAAGGTCGTGCCAGTGTGAATTTGAGAGG
>JAIXQK010000117.1 GCA_027485795.1 Oxalobacteraceae bacterium | reverse complement strand
CAGGGCTAAAGCAGGCATTCGACCTGCTCGCGCCATTCGGGAGACTGGTGGTGATCAGCTTTCACTCGCTGGAAGATCGCATTGTGAAGCGCTTCCTGGCTGCGCAGGCCAGTGCGCCGTCGCTCGACCGTCGCTTGCCGATTCGAGCCGCTGATTTGCCGCTGCCATCTGCCAAGCTATTGCCGCGAGTGATGCCGTCTGAGGCTGAGGTCGCACACAACGCACGCTCGCGCTCGGCGGTCATGCGTGGGCTGATTCGGTTGCCGCAGGGAGTCACTGCATGAGCAATCGTTCATTGATCACCGTTGTGATACTGCTGCTGTTGTGCTCGCTATTACTAGTGAATTCACAACATCAGGCGCGCCGACTGTTCATTGAACTCGAGCGTGCTCAGCTACGGCAGCGCAATCTCGAGACCGAATGGGATCAACTGCAGTACGAGCAATCAACGCTGGCCAAGCATTCCCGGATTGATACGATTGCCCGTGCGTCGCTCAGCATGAGCGTGCCGGGCGCTGCTCGCACGCAGTATCTCAGCGTTGGGGTGCGATGATGCGTGCGCCAACTAGAAAAGCAGCTGCTCGCGGACTCGCTTTTTCAGCCAGCCCAGTGCTCGCAGTGAAATTACCCGCTTGGCGATCACGTCTTGCGTTGTTCCTGCTGTTCTCTGCTTTTGTGGTGGTCGCAGTACGCGCTTTTTGGCTGCAAGCCATGTCGACCGATTTTCTGCAACGGCAAGGCGCCTATCGCTATGCACGTACGCTTGAGCTGCCTGCAGTGCGCGGCAAAATCACCGATCGTTACGGCGAGGTGATGGCCTCATCCTTGCCGGTAAAAGCCATCTGGGCTATTCCTGAAGATGTAGAAGCTGACAAAGATAAACTGCGCCAGCTCGCGCAATTGCTTGATACACCGCTATCCGACATCAACAAGAAGCTCGAATCCGATCGCAGCTTTGTTTATTTGAAGCGCCAGGTAGAAGAAAAAACCGCCGAGCAAATTCTCGCACTGAATATCAAAGGTATTCACACGCGCAACGAGTACAAGCGCTATTACCCCTCGGGTCATGTTGCGGCGCATGTACTCGGCTTCACCAATGTTGAAGATATCGGGCAGGAAGGTATCGAGCGCGCACAGCAAAAATCACTCGGTGGCATCACGGGTAGCCGGCGTGTGATTAAAGACAAGTTGGGTCGTGTCGTTGAAGATATTGGCTATATCCGCGAGCCGCAAGATGGTACTGATCTGGCCCTGTCTATTGACGGCAAGATTCAGTACATCGCGTTTACCGAGTTGCAGAAAGCGGTCGATCAGCATCACGCCAAAGCGGGTGCCATCGTTGTTTTGGACGTCAAGACGGGCGAAGTATTGGCGATGGCAAATCTGCCGACCTACAACCCGAATACGCGGCAAGGACTGACCGGTGCGCAATTGCGTAATCGTGTCATGACTGACACCTACGAGCCGGGATCGACGCTCAAGCCCTTCACTGTCGCGCTTGCACTGGAGCGCGGTCTGGTCACGCCGACCACGATGCTCGATACGCCCGCGAAGATTAGTATCGGACCGGCTTCGATTGGTGATTCGCATGGACATGCGGCCACCATGTCAGTCGCGCAAATAATTCAGCAATCGTCCAACGTCGGCACAGTTCGCATGGCCATGAAATGTGAGTCGCGCGAGATGTGGGATATGTTCACCTCGGTCGGCTTCGGCCAAGTGCCGCGCACGGGATTCCCAGGTGAGGTCGCCGGTCGTCTGCGGCCTTACAAGACCTGGCGTCCGATTGAGCAGGCGACCATGAGCTATGGCCACGGCATCTCGGTATCGCTGATTCAGGTCGCGCGTGCCTACATGATTTTTGCGCGCAATGGCGAGATGATCCCGCTGTCATTTCTCAAGCTGACGCAACCACCAGTACCGCAGCGGATTATTTCCGATCGTACCGCGCAGCAGATGCGCGTCATGATGGAGAAAGTCGTTGGGCCAGGCGGTACTGCGCCACTGGCTCAGGTACGCGGCTATCGCGTCGCTGGTAAAACCGGAACTGCCCACAAGCTGGAGGGCGGGCGCTACGTTAATAAGTATGTCGCTTCATTCGTTGGCTTCGCGCCAATCTCGGATCCGCGCATCATCATCGCCGTGATGGTGGATGAGCCGACTGCAGGCGGCCACTTCGGTGGGCAAGTCGCTGCACCCGTATTCTCCAATGTCGCTGCAAGCGCATTGCGTGCGATGAATGTGCCGCCCGATGCCAGCGTCGAGAACGTGATCATGCCGACTCAGATGATCCCGGAGAGCATGTGATGATGACAGCCACCAGCGCCCACGAGCTGCTTGACTGGTTGCGTGCTACGACGCCGTGTGCGCAGCTCACACTGGATTCGCGGCGTGTTTCGCCGGGCGATGTGTTCTTCGCGTGTCGCCATGAAAGTGGCGATAGCCGAAACTATATTGCGCAAGCGATTGAAGCCGGTGCCAGCGCGGTCGTATTGGACGATGCGGATGGTTTTATCTGGCGTGATGAATGGTCAGTGCCCTATCAGATCATCACCGGGCTCGCGCAGCAGGTTGGGCGTATTGCGCATGATTGGTATGGTCGGCCGGATACCGAGATGTTTAGTGTCGCGGTCACCGGTACTAACGGCAAGACCTCGTGCACACAATGGCTCGGGCAGGCGCTCTCACGTCAGGGCATGCCCACCGCAGTGATTGGCACCTTGGGTATTGGGCTTTACCGTGATGGAAACAGCGGGCCGTTCACAGAAACCGGTTACACCACACCGGATCCGCTGCAGCTCTATCGACAGCTGGCTGAGCGCAAGGCACAGGGTGCCTCTGCGATCGCGATTGAAGCATCATCGATCGGGCTTGCGCAGCATCGTATTGATGAATTGCACATTGACTGCGCGGTACTGACTAATTTTACGCGTGACCATCTGGATTTCCACGGCAGCATGCAGGCCTATGAGCAGGCTAAGGCTCGCCTGTTCGAGTGGCAGGGTTTGAGGCATGCAGTGATCAACCTCGATGACCCAGTGGGCGTACGTCTGATTTCGCACTTGCGTAAAACAAATCCGGCGACGCACATAATCGGCTACTCGGCCGAAGGTGTATCCATTGAAGGTATTGAATCACTCAGTGCAACTGACATTCGAACGACGCAGCACGGGAGTAGTTTCCAGCTGTACGCGCTGCAGGGCAGTGGCATGGTGCGTACCCACTTGATTGGTCGCTTTAATGTCAGTAATGCTCTGGCGATCGCGGCAGTATTGTTGGCGCGCCGTTTATCGTTTGCTCAGGTCGTGAGCTCGCTGGAATCATTACAAGCAGTACCCGGCCGTATGCAGCAACTTGGTGGTGTTGATGCACCATTGGTCGTGATCGACTATGCACACACGCCGGATGCCTTGCAAAAAGTACTCGACACTTTACGGCCGGTAGCTGAGGCTCGACAGGGTGCGCTATGGTGCGTGTTTGGTTGTGGTGGTGACCGTGATCTTGGTAAGCGTCCGCAAATGGGGCTTGCCGCAGACCGCGCTGATCACATCATGGTCACGAGTGACAATCCGCGCAATGAGGAACCGGCACACATCATTGGTCAGATTGTAGATGGCGTACCGCAGAGCGAGCGCCAAAAACTCCAGATTATTGAAGACCGCGCAACGGCAATCTTGTCGGCGATCCGTCACGCCGGCAAGCATGACGTGATTCTGCTGGCCGGCAAGGGTCATGAGGAGTACCAAGAAGTCAAAGGTCGTCGCCTGGCATTTCGCGATGCAGACCATGCCGCGCTTGCCTTGGCAAGCTGCGCAACTCGCCACGGGGGGCACTGATGCACGCGTCCCTGACTGACTTGCTGATCGCCTTGCCTGACGCAAAGCTCACTGCGCCTGCGAATTTTAGGGGTGTCGCCACCAATAGCAAGACAGTGGAGCCCGGTAATCTGTTTGTGGCGTTGCGTGGTGAGCGCTTCGATGCGCATGATTTTCTTGCTGATGTGGTCGCACGCGGCGCCGCCGCCGTTGTCGTAGAGCGCTTGCCTGCTGGCTTGGCCATTCCAGCGCTGATCGTGCCTGATACCCGTCACGCCCTTGGTCAAATCGCCCACTGGTGGCGCAAACAGTTCAGCATTCCAGTGATCGGTGTCACCGGTAGTAATGGCAAGACCACGGTCAAGGAGATGATTGCCTCGATCTTGAGTACCGAATTCGGCGCACAGAACTATCTTGCAACGCGCGGTAACCTGAATAACGAAATCGGCGTGCCACTGACGCTATTCAATCTCGACACACAGCACCAAGCAGCCGTTGTTGAGATGGGTATGAATCATCCCGGTGAAATCGCGCGCCTGACCGAGATTGCGCAGCCGACGGTTGGGCTAGTGAATAACGCACAGCGAGAGCATCAGGAATTCATGGCCAGTGTCGCCGCTGTCGCTGAAGAAAATGGTGCGGTGATTCAAGGACTTCATGACGGTGGTTGTGCGGTGTTTCCGGCCGACGATGAGTTTGCGCCGCTATGGACGGCCTATGCAGGCTCACACGACTTGCTCAGCTTTGCACTCGACAAGCAGGCAGCGGTCACCGCGCAGTGGACGCCGATTGATTTTGGTAGTCAGGTAGAGATCAATGCCTGTGGTGAGCGTGTCAGCGTGGTTTTGTCTGCGGCTGGTGAGCATAACGTACGCAATGCGCTGGCTGCCTGCGCGGCGGCGCTTGCGATTGGTATCCACTTGCGGAGCATTGCGCGTGGGCTAACAGCGTTCACGCCAGTAGCAGGTCGTCTGCAGAAAAAACAGGCAGCCAATGGTGCCATCGTGATTGATGACACGTACAACGCTAATCCTGATTCGGTACGTGCTGCCATTGACGTACTGGCTAACGCGCCGTCGCCACGCACGCTAGTGCTAGGTGATATGGGTGAGGTGGGTAGCGAAGGCATCGCGTTTCATGAAGAGATTGGTGAGTACGCGCGCGCGCGTCACATCGATCAACTTTTCACCGTCGGCGAGCTAGCCCGACACGCTAGCCGCGCATTCGGCCGACCGGCACGACATTTCGAGACTATGGAAACACTCAATGAAGAAGTCGCCAGCGTTCCACCGGGCGCAAGCGTACTAGTCAAAGGGTCACGCTTCATGCAAATGGAGCGTGTTGTACAGCGACTGACTGGCGTGGCCGTGGGAGGGCATTGAGATGTTGCTATGGCTCGCACAGTATTTCCAGGATCAGCTCGGCGCGCTGCGGGTATTCAACTTCATCACCTTCCGCGCCGTGTTCGCAACACTGACGGCCTTGCTGATTGGTTTGTTCGCAGGCCCAGCGGTGATTCGTAAACTCACCGAGTTAAAAGTCGGACAAGCGGTGCGTACCGATGGGCCGCAGACGCATTTAGTGAAATCGGGCACGCCCACGATGGGCGGCGCGCTGATTCTGATTGGTATCGCGATCGCAGTTCTGTTATGGGGTGACTGGGGTAACCGTTTTTTATGGCCAGTCCTGATTGTGACACTCGGCTTTGGTGTGATTGGCTGGGTCGATGACTACCGCAAAGTGGTTCATCGCGATCCTAATGGCATGCGCTCACGCGAAAAGTTTTTTTGGCAGTCACTGATCGGTTTGGCAGCTTCGGTTTATCTCGCCTTCTCGGTATCCGGAACCACAAACGACAAAGTATGGGAGCTATTCTCGGCATGGATACAGTCGGGCTTCTTGCTGGATCTGCCGCAGAAGGCCGATTTGATTGTGCCCTTCTTTAAAACGATTAGCTATCCGCTCGGCGTGTGGGGCTTCATCGCACTCACCTATTGCGTGATTGTAGGTACCAGCAATGCGGTCAACCTGACCGACGGTCTGGATGGCTTGGCGATCATGCCGACCGTGATGGTGGGTTCGGCGCTCGGACTTTTCGCCTACCTCACCGGCAGTGCAACCTACTCCAAGTATCTACTGATTCCGCATATCACCGGCGCTGGCGAGTTGCTGATTTTCTGTGGTGCGATGGCAGGTGCTGGCTTGGCCTTTTTATGGTTCAACGCGTATCCCGCACAAGTCTTCATGGGTGATGTCGGTGCGCTCGCACTGGGCGGTGCGCTCGGTACGATCGCCGTCATTGTGCGTCAAGAGATTGTGCTGTTCATCATGGGCGGTGTATTCGTAGTTGAAACACTTTCAGTGATGCTGCAGGTCGCTTACTTCAAGTACACCAAGATGCGTACGGGTGTCGGTAAGCGAGTGCTACTGATGGCCCCTTTGCATCATCACTATGAACAAAAAGGCTGGAAAGAGACACAAGTCGTGGTGCGGTTTTGGATTATCACCATGATGCTGGTACTGGTCGGGTTGTCGACCTTGAAGTTGAGATAAGTCGTATTCGGTAAACAGACAGAGATAACAAGCGATGCATTACGCAGGCAAACAGGTATTAGTGCTCGGACTCGGTGAATCAGGTCTGGCGATAGCGCGCTGGCTCGCCCATTGCGATGCTCGCGTACGCGTTGCCGATACTCGCGAGTCACCCGAGCGTTTGCCTGCATTGCGCGATGCAGTGCCTCAAGCCGAATTTATCGGCGGTGAATTCAACCCTGTGCTGCTCGACGGTATTGAGCTAGTGGTACTGAGCCCGGGTCTTGCGCCCCACCGCGAGCTGGCAGCAATTTTGCCTGCTGCACAAGAAAAGAACTTGCCGGTCTGGGGTGAGATTGAGTTGTTTGCGCAAGCGCTGGAAGCATTGAAGCAGTCACGCGGCTATATCCCAAAGGTATTAGCGATTACCGGCACTAATGGCAAGACGACAGTCACGCGCTTAACGGGTCAGTTGTGCGAAGCCGCTGGTCTGAATGTGAAGGTCGCCGGCAACATCAGCCCCACAACGCTGGATGTGCTTCGTGAGGCCTTGGTCGCTGATCAGCTGCCGCAGTGCTGGGTACTGGAGCTGTCCAGCTTTCAACTGTTCAGCACCTATTCGCTGAATGCGGATGCTGCGGTCGTGCTCAATCTTAGCCAGGACCATCTCGACTGGCATGAGGATATGGCTGCCTATGCCGCTGCCAAGGCCCGGATTTTCGGTACGGATACGTTGCGCGTCTTGAATCGTGATGATGCGCTGGTGATGGCGATGAGTAAGCCGTCATCCATGGAGGTCAGCTTTGGTATTGATGCGCCCGGTGCACCAGACTGTCTTGGTTTGTCGGATGAGGGGGGCATGCAATGGCTGACGCTGGCAATTGCGCATGACGACGGTGAAAAGAAGAAGCGCGGCAAGCCGCAACCTGATGTTGAGCTTTACATCAATCGTTTAATGCCCACGGATGCACTGAAAATTCGTGGTCAACATAACGCGACCAATGTACTCGCTGCATTGGCATTATGTCGTGCGATCGATTTGCCACTAGCGCCGATCTTGCATGCGGCACGTCAGTATGCGGGTGAACCGCATCGAGTCGAGCTTGTTGCGAATGTGACGGGCGTCGAATACATCGATGACAGCAAAGGGACCAATGTGGGCGCCACAGTCGCTGCCTTGCAGGGCCTGGGTGCTGGCCATGCCGCACGCTTGATACTGATCGCCGGTGGTGACGGCAAAGGGCAAGATTTTTCGCCATTGGCTGCTGCGATTGCGCGCCATGTTAAAGCGGTGGTGTTGATCGGTCGCGATGCGCCGCAGATTGCTGCTGCGATTGCATCAATCGAGAAGCAGGTAATTCACTGCGATACCTTGCCTCAGGCAGTTAGCGCCGCAGCTGAGCTGGCGAGTGAGGGTGATCAGGTACTGCTATCACCTGCGTGCGCCAGTTTCGATATGTTCAGCAGCTACGCGCAGCGGGCCCAAGTATTTGTCGATGCGGTACGTGAGTTGGGTCTGGCGCGCGGCGAGGTGATCGCATGAGGATGACGATGCCTGGTTTCCTCGCGGCGGATGCATCGACTGAGGATAGGATCGGTCAGCGCTCGAGCATGCTCGAGTATGACCAGGCGCTGGTATGGGTCACGACCTTGCTGCTGCTGCTCGGTCTGGTGATGGTGTACTCGGCATCGGTCAGTTTGCCAGATTCACCCAAGTATGCAGGCTACAAGAATCATCATTTTCTAGCGCGGCAGGCAGCGTTCATTGCCATCGGCTTGATTTTTGGCCTGTTGGCATTCCGTGTCCGCGTCGAGCAATGGGAGCGCTGGACGCCTTGGTTATTCCTGGGTGCACTTGGGCTGCTGATCTTGGTTCAGTTGCCGGGAATCGGTAAAGGGGTCAATGGCGCGAAGCGCTGGATCGGCATGGGCAGTTTCAGCATGCAGCCCTCTGAGGTGATGAAGCTGATGATGGTGTTTTATGCCGCCGACTTCACCGTACGTAAGCAGCAGTACATGCACAGTTTGTCAAAAGGCTTTTTCCCGATGGCGCTCGCGGTTGGATGCTGCGGCGGTTTACTCATGCTGCAACCAGATCTGGGTGCTTTCGGCGTGATCGTCTGTATTGCGATGGGTGTTCTGTTTCTGGGTGGTTTCAACATCATCTGGTTTGTCGGCATGATCGGCGTTCTGAGCGCGGTGTTTGGTGCCATCGTGCTGATCTCGCCCTGGCGCTACGAGCGTATGGTGGCTTATTTGAATCCTTGGGATCCGACTAATGCACTCGGCAAGGCGTTCCAGTTAACTCATTCGTTGATTGCATTCGGTCGTGGTGAGTTATTTGGCGTGGGTTTGGGTGGCAGTGTCGAGAAACTGCATTACCTACCCGAGGCACACACTGACTTTTTACTCGCGGTGATCGGTGAAGAGCTGGGACTTGCCGGCGTGTTGATCGTGACCGTCGCGTTCTACTGGATTGTTCGACGCGCATTCGATATCGGCCGTCAAGCCATTGCCACTGAAAAATTCTTCGCAGGTCTCGTCGCCAAAGGTATTGGTATCTGGTTAGGTGTACAGGTCTTCATCAACATGGGCGTCAACCTCGGCTTGCTACCCACCAAAGGCCTCACCTTGCCGCTCATGTCCTACGGCGGCTCTGGTATCGCGATTAACTGCATTGGGCTCGCAGTACTACTGAGAATAGATTATGAAAACCGCGTCATGATGCGCGGAGGTCGTATATGAGTACACGAGCCACTGCAACTCGACAGTCGACGCGGTTTCGGTGCAGGCTAACTTCGCGCAGCGAAGT
>JAIXQK010000096.1 GCA_027485795.1 Oxalobacteraceae bacterium | reverse complement strand
ATTTGGAAACATAGTTATTCTCCTTAAGTCTTGGGGCGATCAACGCGCACCCAGTTGAATAAACGGGGACATCGACGCAGTACCCTTGGCAGGTGTAATAGGTGCAGCAAGCTTTGACTGCCCGTCCATGCGGAAGGTAGTTCGGAATGCCGTCAGATCTGCATCGAAATAAAGATGCATCGAAGTTGCTGTCTGCATGCCGCCAGCCTTGGTGATCGTTTGGTAATAAGACAGATCAACCAACAGCACATCGCCTTGACTGGAGAATGAATTTGCATGCTGGGAAACGAACACTGGGCGCCCCAGAAGCGTTCCATATGGCGAGACTTGGATACCACCTACATTCAGACCATTAGGCAGATAAATCGGATAATTACCGAGGGTCAGAGTAAATAGCGCCGGCAACACATCGTTATTGATGATCCACACCGACTTAGCAAAACTGCCAGTTGGCAATCGTGAAATCATCTTCGCAAGGTTTTGCGGTAGCAAAGTCTGGGTTACCTGCCCCGACTCCTTAGCAACGGTGACGGTGGCACCTGCAGTCAGCGCTCCAACTGGTACGCCATTACCAGATCCGAACAGAATAGATTCGTTGGTTTTCCATCGAATCGAATCCGCCACTTTCTCTGGAAGATAGCTAGTGAGTGCATTAGCGTCATCAAGTAGCTCATCAGTGGTGGGTACCAGTGCCATGAGTTTTTTTAGGCGCAGGGTAGAAAGTCCGAGTACCGGTTTGGTCGCACTAGCTGAAGAAGCCTCACCTTGCCAATAAGCCCGAATACCATTCGTTCCCCAAGGAGTCGTCTCATCCTTAGGAAAAGCCATGCTATTACCACTGATCTCGACATTGTCGGTGAGCGGAAGCAGCGAATCCTCGCCCAAAGACAACCGGAATATTTGCTGCGAGAACTCTGGCGGCACCAGGAAACCACCGTCCTGACCTGAAGCTTCATTACCATACGCAGCAGGTGCAGCGGCCCCACGTCCACCGCCAATAAGCAATCGATCATCTACAGACTTGCCAGGCTTTTCAGCCTGAAAAACTGCCTGCATAAATTCTCCGACCGTCTTGAAACCATGTTTTGGATCGGCTTCGCGGTTGTCGGTGACGGTGATGAAATTATTTGTTGATGCTCCAGCCGTCATTGCCATCTGTGCTTCTTCGGCAATTAGTGCGGACTCTCGATCAATAGCTGACGATGTTGCATCGATTCGGTGTTTCATCGCATCAAAGGCTGCCGTTTCTTCATCATTCATGTCGCGATTTTCAGCCGCTGCATGATCAGTGAGTGCACGTGCTTCTTTGATGAGACCAGCTTTGCGAGCCTGTAGCTCGCGGAGTTGCTTACTCATGTAGATTCTCCAAAAATAAAAAAATCCGTCTGACACCTTTTGGTGTGACGGATTAAATTGATAAAGCGGGTAGTGACCTACGGGTCATTCGTTGATTCGGTATGGCTCTACGGAGCCACACCTGTATTTCATTACATTAGTGCTAGGAACTCTCTTGCTTGTCTAATTCGCGAAGCACCGGGTTTGATCGTTTGCTTTGCATCGCGACGCATTTTTTTAATAACATCGTCAAGCGTCGCAACACCATCAACCATGTTCTGTGCCAATGCGGATTCGGCTCCAATTACACGCCCTTGCCCCATGCTGTCACGCACCTGATTAATCGAGACACCTCGACCACGAGCGACGGCTTTTGTGAATGCGGCGTAGTAGTCATCTACACGAGATTGCATGAAGGACTGAGCATCTGCATCAAGCGGGCTGTAGGGATTGCCCTCTACTTTGAATTTTCCTGCTGAAATCAAGGTCGTTTTGACACCAGCTTTTTCAAGCGCCTGACTGTAATCTTGATGCGCCTGCCATACGCCAATGGAGCCAACCTCACCACCCGGTGTAACGTAGAACTCAGATGCTGCGCACCCTATCCAGTACGCAGCCGAGGCCGCTAATGAATTCGCCAAGGCGACAACGGATTTTTGTGATCGCGCACTTTGAATCTCGTTAGCCAATTCGGACACACCGTAAACGCTGCCACCCGGGCTATCTATGTCAATTAGTATCTGACTCACTGAGTCATCGGCCAATAATTGACGAAGCGCACTGGAAAACTGCTGGGTACTCGTGCTGCCGGGCCCTGATACGTCTTCAACCATATTGCCACGCTGAGTTATCACACCATACAGAGGAAGCACTGCAATCCCCCCTGCCGATTGAGCTACCGCTGACTGGCGTCTGGTTTCACGTGCTACCCGATCGGATTGAATGCTACTAAGACTGTCTGCTTCGGCTGAAATACCGGAAGACCAACGCGTGACAACACCCGCTAAGGCAGTCAGTCTCTCTGGCATGAGTGCCCAAGGGGTCGCCAGAAACTCAGCAACAAGTAATTGATGGTTCATGGATTCATTCCTAAATGTGTCAGTGAATTGCGCAAGTCGGCTTCTGCTAACTGTTGCCCGTGTTGTTCTCCGGCCCATCGCTCGGCTGATGAAATTGGAACTGCAAAGGCTTCGGCAATCAAAGCAATGTCTTTTTCATCGATTACGCCTGAGCGGCTGATACGTCGTGCCCATCGTTCTGCAGCGCAAGCAATTACTGCATGAAATCGAGTACTGGCCTGATCGTCCATCGGCTCTGGCAGGTCCGGAGTCATGTTCAAAGATTCTTCATCGCTACCGGCCTCCTCAGCGTCACCTTCCTCAACCATGTTTAGCGGTCGCAGTGGCTCATCAAGACCATCTAGCGGATTCAAGTTCTCAGCAACACGTGCTTCGTTTCTTGTAAGCCAACCATTCTGGATGCCACTTTGGTAGTACGCTGAGCGACTTGCAGCGTCTCCACGCATCAGGTTGGCAAAGTCGAACTCAACTTCAAGATCATCACTCTCAAGCAGAAGCTCTGAGCCAATCGATGCTTCCCATCGCTCGGCCCATGGCGTCATCGTATGCATTACGAATTCGAGTGATTGCTGTTCAATATTTGAAAAAGTCGCACGATCAAGATCGGCGATCATATGCGGTGGAACACGAAATAGACGGGCAATATCTGTAATTTGGAATTTGCGAAGCTCAAGAAATTGCGCGTCCTTGTTGGTGACACCCACCTCATGAAACTTCATACCGTTTTCAAGTACCAGCACCTTGCCTCGATTGGCACCTGACTGCGCTGACTGGTAGGACTCACGGAATATCTTCTTGGCTTCTGCATCCTTAAACGAACCAGGAAACTCGATCCAGCCACCAGTGGGCTTTGCATCGTTAGCAAAGAAACGCGCACCATACTCTTGGGCTGACAATGCCATTCCCAGACTCTCGCGGGCCAGCTCAATTGGGCTCATACCCACCAATCCATCAGATGAAAGACCGCGCAGATGCCACACGTCCCCACGCGGCAGGATCGTTTCTTCACCAAACCGGTCTGAAACGCGATAGCGATATTCACCGGAGCGCAGCAATTCGATTCGAACGCGGTCTGGATGAATCGGCACTAACTCGATTACTTCACCGCGAGGGTTGGTAATAATCTGGTTGTAAGCGTTACCTCTGAGTGCAAGGTGACCTTGCAGCATCTCCCGCCATTCGAAAGGATTCTGGTGTCGGTTAGGACGGCGACAAAGTAAAGGATGCAACCAGTGATCTGTCACCCGATCTTTGCCGCCGTCTGGACGTTTTCGATAAAGAACGATCGGCAGAGACGCCATCGTTTCTGAAAGAATTCGTACGCAGGCATAAACTGCAGACAAACGCAGCGAGGCGTCTGGCGATACTCTTAGACCCGAAACAGATCTCGCGGCCACCGGCTCAAACCAGAAATCTCCCCACGCAGAACGATCATCTCCAGATGCTCGAAAGCGTTCAAAAAAACTTAAAAATCCCATCCGATCAGAGCAGCATCAGTTCGTATTCGGATCCCAGCACCACATTCTCTCCGGGTTTGATTGCCCGAGAGAGAGCCATAATGAGTGCCACAATGCCGTCGATCTTGTTTTCTGCTCTCTCCTTACGTGGGTAGATATTGTCTTTAACGTCCAGATGGGCGACCACATTACTAGCCATCCAGGTCAGTACTGGGTCACCGTCATGAGATAGTTTCTTTTGCAGTACCAGAGCCTCGAGTGTTTTCATCGGCTCGCTAAAATTGAGTACCGTCGGACGAACCTCGATCATTGGCAAACCTTCTGCCAACATCCGAGTTGAAAGTTGCGTTGCTTGGAACGGATCAAACGCGACAGCCTGGACAGCAAAGCGCGATGCCATCTCAAGCAGGTCTGCTTCAATCCAACTAAAGTCGATGACATTGCCCGGAGTCACAGTCAGCCGTCCGGTTCGCATCCATCCTTCATACTGGCTATTTCCCGAAGCGCTTACCGTATCCTCCGGCAGGTAGTACTTGCCAAAGACTACGTAGGCATCGGCAAGCTCAGGATGCGGAAACATGATCAACAGCGCGGCAATGTCTGTCTTACTAGCCAGATCTAATCCGATCCAGCATGGCTGCCCTGTGTACGCCTCAATGTCGAGTGTCGTATCGCCACACGCATCCCACGCACGCATGTCCATCCATGCAGTGTCTGCATTGACCCATTCGTTGAGATGCTTCGTCTTAAAATTATTAACTGCGCTAGGCAACTGCATGGCCTTAGCTTGCAGCGGTAGTAGTACCTCCGAGCGCACTGATATGCCCCAGTTCGGGTTAGCTTTAATGAGTGCCGACTCACTCGTCCAGTCGTCGTTATCATCTAGTCCGTAGATGACGCCGAACTGCGTGTCGTCTTCGAAAACCCCATCAAGCAACTTCGTTACAAAAGTTCGAACCTCATAGCAAATACCTGCTCGATTACTGCCGGCGGTCGTAATTACCCACAACAGCGAAT
>JAIXQK010000097.1 GCA_027485795.1 Oxalobacteraceae bacterium | reverse complement strand
GTGATTCTGGACTCCGTGCCTGAAATCCACGCCCAGTACAAAGACTTCTTCCATGAGTTTGAGTTTTGGAGCGTGATGTTCTTCTCGGCCGAGTACATCATCCGCGTATGGTCCTACGGCGCGCGCTACGCGGCCGACCAAGGCGGCGCCTGGCGAGGTCGGCGTGAGTACATGTTCAGCTTCTTCGGGCTGATCGATTTCTTCGCGACTGCGCCCTACTTCTTCCACAGCCTCTTCCCGTTCCTTGATCTGCGTGTGCTGCGTGTACTGCGCCTGCTGCGAATCCTGAAGCTATCCAAGTACAACACCGCCCTGCAAGATCTGGCGCACGCGGTGATGTCGGAGCGTAAAGCCTTCGCCTCGGCGCTGTTCCTGATTCTGATCGCGACGATTGTGTCGGCGTCATTGATGTATTTCGCCGAGGGACATCATCAGCCCGAGCATTTCGGCTCGATTCCCGTTTGTATCTATTGGGCAGTCATCACCATCACCTCGGGTTACGGCAACGTAGAAGACTTGACCCCAGCCGGTGATGTGATTGCCATAATGACCGGCTTCCTCGGTGTGTGTATGTCGGCCATCATGACGGGTATTGTCGCGTCTGCATTCTCGAATCAGCTTGGCCGTAAAAAAGCAGCCTTCGGACAGCAACTGCGCGAGGCATTGGCCGATGGTGTCATCACCGAAGCCGAGACCGATACCCTCGATCGTCTGCGCCGTCAGTACCGTCTGTCTGAAGCGCAGGCGCGTGAGATGATGGAAGAAGCGCGCAAAGAGTTTGAAGAAAAGTACCAGCGTCGGGTGCGCGACGTCGCCGCTGGCGAGTAATCGAAGCTAGGCCGCAACCGCCGGGAACAAATCGGATACCCGGCCCGTTGCATCCACCCGATAGCAGCGCAAATCCAGATTGAACACCTCGGGCTTGACGATGGATTTGCCCATCAACATACGTGCGCATTCCTGTATGCCCTCCGGCACCGATGGGTGCGGGAAAATCAATTCGGCCAGTACCTCAATACCAGCACCCATGGCGATCATTAGCGCAATCGCCTGACTGGTGCTGGAGGCATGATTCCCCATCACGCGCATGCCAAGGATTTTCATCTCATCATCATCTGAAACCAGAATTTTGAAAAACCCACCCGTCTTACCCATCGCAATCGCGCGATTGATGTAGCGATAATTCATCACTGCCATCCGGTAAGAGATTTTGCGCTTTTTAGCTTGGGTTTCATTTAGCCCAACCGATGCTACCTCGGGGTTGAGGAACATGATGGTCGAGATATTTTCATAGATCAGCGCATGCTTGGGATTGCCAAAGATACGCTCGACCGCATAGCGCCCCTCGAGCTCACCGACATTCACCAGTGAGATATCGGCGGTGAAATCACCGACCGCATAAATATTGGGCACGGTTGTTTGCGTGTCGTTATCGATGCAATAGCCGCGCTCATTCAGCTTGACCCCGGCATTGTCCAAGCCCAAACCATCGGTATTCGCAACCCTACCTACCGACACCAAGGCGTTATCCACGGTATAGGTCTCGTGACGTCCGTCTTTGTAGTCGAGGACATACTCAACCCGACCGTCCACCACTTTCATGGAGGCCAGCGAAGCGTTGTGGTGAATCACTACGCCGTTACGCTCGAGGTTGGCAGCCAGCGCGTGAGAAATATCCTCATCTTCAAATGGCAGGATACGATCTTCTTTATCGATCAGATACACCTTGGTACGACCGAAGTTCGAGAAAATCGTCGCAAACTCGCAGCCGATCACACCGGCACCCAGAATCACAATACTTTTCGGGAAATCCGGCAAGCCCGCAATACCATCGCTAGTAAGGATGGTTTTTTCATCAATCGGTATTTCAGGCAAATAGCGCGGACGACTACCAATCGCTAACACGATATGGTCGGCGTGAATGATCTCAGTGCTGCCGTCGCTCAGAGTAATTTCAATCTGATGGGCATCGAGTAGCCGACCATGGCCCTGATACTCCGACAAATGGCCGCTGCGGCGAAAGTAATTCAGCTGCTCGCGCAGCTGCCGATGCTTCTCACCGACGGCGTGGTGCATCTCATGAATCACGGCTGAGTAGCTCAACTCACAGTCATGAACGGTGTAGCCGTGATTGGTTTGACGGGTTTGCAGGTAGGCTTCCGACATCTCCCAAAGCGTTTTCGATGACAAGGCACCATTGAAGATGCCCGCACCGCCGACCTTGGCTTTTTCAATCAGCGCAACCCGCTTACCGAAATCCAGCCCGCGCATTACTGCTGCAAAACCGGAAGGACCACCACCAATCACCACCAGATCAAACCGTTCCATTGCTTGTCTCCGTTATTAGGCAAAAATCGCCACCCAATGCGCTGATGTTTTTTTAAAACTTGGGTCTGCTACGATCGAGTTGCTCCCAAATCGAACGCTCAAGTTCTGTCGCCTTCCCAGGTTGCTGTAAAGCCTGACCGAGCTTGTGTGTATCGGCGACCGAGGACAGCTCGCTCATACGCGCTACCAACATACGGAATTGCGCGACCGCATATTCAGGATTTTGGGCCGCCAGCGTCAAGCTGCCGAATTCACCAGCCGGCGACTCGATCGGGTCATCACCTTTCTCGATCAGCGTGATCATTTCATCGATCTCGTGATTTGACAGGTGTTGCTGACGTGCGGCCTTGATGAATTCCTCACGCGCAGTTGCGTCGAATTCGGATTGCCGTCCCATCGCCAATAGCTCTTGCTTGATGCGCTCACGGTTCGAGCGTAGCTGATCGGTAAAACCCGACGCCAAAATAGCGGCCGGAATCGCAAACATACCGATGCCAACTAACGCCAACACCACCGTAATGAAACGCCCACCGGGCGTTACCGGTGAAATGTCACCGTAACCGACCGAGGCCAGTGTAATGACTGCCCAGTAGATCGACTGCGGAATATTTTCAAACTTGTCCGGTTGTGCATCACGTTCTAGCAGGAAGCCGAACGCGGCCATCATGAAAACTAAAAGAGTGATCATGAACATCGCAGCCATCAGTACCGGTGCCTCTTTACGAATCACCGCGAACATAGTGTCGCTGGCGGTGGAATAACGACCGAGTTTGAGTAGTCGCACCATCCGCACAATTCGCAGGAAGCGCAAGTCTAGAGTACCGCCGAACACCAGTTCCAGCATGAACGGCAGAATCGCAAGCAAGTCGAGCAAGCCCGAGAATGACGAGAAAAAGCGATAGCGTGTCAGCAAGGGCCGCCGTGAGGGGTCTTCTTCCGGAAAAGCATAAATCCGCAGCGAGTACTCAATCGCAAACACGACGAATGAGGCGACATCCAGGAAAGCAAAGTGCGGTGCGAACAGCACGCGGATACTTTCGACAGATTCCAGCACAATCGACAGTACCGAAACCACAATCCAGAAAATCAGGAAGACTTCGATCACCACATTCAGCTTGCCGCCATACTCACTGGGAAACAGCATGGCGTGGACTTTTTGGCGCGTCGTCCGCCCCCGGTTCAGTGCGATGAACTCGGTGATCGCTTCTTTAAGAATGCGCGAGACTTTCAGGATTCGCAGAACGCGCAGTATTCGCAGTACGCGCGAATCTATCGGTAGCAGCAAGCCGATGAAAAACGGCAGAATCGCCAGCAGATCGACGATACCGACGCCGCTGCTGATATAGGCCCAGCGCGGGGATTTTGCGGCGCCGTATTCAGCATCCTCCGGGGCAAGGTAAATTCGTAGCAGATACTCGACCGAGAACACGGACACCGAGAACACATCAAACCAGTAAAACGCCTGCGCATACTCGGCCGCCAGTACCGGCGCCGACTCGAGCAGCAGCGCAAACAGGTTGAGCAGAATCAGTATGAACAGAAAACGATCCAGCGACGATCGCGCACCCTCGCTCTGTTGATCGTTGAGCAGAAAGTTGTACAGGCTACGGCGCAAGCCGACGGGTGCAGAGTTCGAGGTGGGTTGCATCATGAATTGTCGGTAGCAGCCGACTTTATTAAAAAAGTAATGCCAGCACCAAGCCGGCGATGCCATTCAAATAATTATTAATCAGGCATCATGCGTATATTTCAGATTGTCTAAAGCACGACGAAGCTATAATAGCCCCGCATTGATTCATTAATCAATGCGCTTTGGGGGTATCCGCTCGGATAGTGAGCGGCACAATAAAACGGCTTTGTTCATGCCGAAATGATATCGATGAAATCGCTTCAAACTCGTATTTACGACCTGCTCGAAGGGTCGATCAACAACAAGGCCAGCCGAGCCTGCGAAATTTTCATCGCCACGGTGGTGGTGCTGAATGTTTTCGCCATTATTCTCGAGTCCGTGCACGAGCTGCACGAGGCCTACGCTGCTGAGTTCCATGTATTTGACGTTGTCAGCGTGATGATCTTTACGCTCGAGTACGTGCTGCGGGTTTGGTCGTACGGCGTCAAATACAGCAAAGCAGAAGGCGGCAGCTGGCGCGGCCGTAAAGAGTACATTTTTAGTTTCTACGGCCTGATTGATTTCTTCGGCACGGTGCCGTTCTATGCGCAGCTATTGTTCCCGGGGCTGGATTTGCGCGTGCTGCGAATCTTCCGCCTGATGCGTATCTTCAAGCTGTCGCGCTACAACAGCGCCCTCAACGATCTGATTGAAGCTGTGAGAGCCGAGCGTGATTCTTTCGCCTCGGCGCTATTCCTGTTACTGATCTCCTGCCTGGTGTGCTCGTCGCTGATCTACATCGCCGAAGGCCACCTACAGCCCGAAGTACTGCCATCGATACCCGCCGCCATGAAGTGGTACCTGCTCACCATTATCTCTGGCTGGGGTAATGTCGAAGCGGTGTCCACCTTCGGCGTCGTGCTAGTGGTATTGACGCAGGTGCTGGCGATTGCGCTAGCTGCCATCCTCACGGGTGTGGTGGCCACTGCGTACACCACGCAAGTCGAACGGCGCGAAGTCATGATGGAGACCGAGATTCGTGAAGCGCTGGCCGACGGCGTCGTGACGGAAGAAGAACAAGCCAAGCTGGAGCAGCTGAAGCGGCAGTTTGGTATGAGCGACGAGCAGGTAGAAGCTATCCGTCGTCAGGTCGAAGAAGAAAGAGAAGAAAAGGCCAGAAAAGCCGGCGGCAATACTTCAGCCGCTTGACACGATAGAAGTATTGATCCCGCTTGATCAGTCCCAACAGGAGACAGCATGCTTGAATTTTTTCAGCACTTGAATTGGTTGGTGGTCGGACAGATCATCCTGATCGACATTCTGCTGGGTGGTGATAACGCCATCGTGATCGCCCTTGCCTGCCGCCATCTGCCAGAGCATTTACGCATGAAGGGCATTGTCGGTGGCGCCTTGGGCGCGATCGTGCTGCGCGTGGTCTTGATCGGATTTGCGGTCACACTTCTCTCGGTACCCTACCTGAAACTCATTGGTGGCATTCTGCTGATCTGGATCGGCATGAAGCTGCTGCTGGATGAGGGTGACGATAGTGAGGAAATCGACGGCGGTAGCCGACTGATGACCGCCATCAAAACCGTGATCGTCGCTGATCTCGTAATGAGTATTGATAACGTGATTGCGGTGGCAGCAGCCGCTGAACAAGCGCATGCTGATCACAAGATGATCTTGGTAGCGTTTGGCATCATGGTCAGCATTCCGGTCGTGATCTGGGGCAGCTCTGTCATTCTGAAAATCATGCACAAGGTACCTGCCGTGGTGACGCTAGGCGCTGCGCTGCTGGGCTACCTGGGTGGCGCAATGATCGCGCATGACGTAGCCCTCGTGGATTGGACAACGCAAAACCTACCGATGGATCTGCTGGAGTTCCATAACATCGGCGTGCACCTCAGCCTAACCGGTACGATCGGTGCGATTTTGGTAGTCGTCCTTGGCGCATGGCTGGGCAAAAAAGAGTCGTCCGAACAGGACAATCCGAGTGAAGAAGTCCCCAGCAAAGCGGATTGACTGTTCCCGCGCTTTCGACCATGAGCACTTCATCCACTGCTGACGAGCACGGCGCCCACCACCCCTCCGCCCTCTCCGGCTGGCGCCTGAAGTGGTACACCGTTATCTTCGAGGCTGATACCAAGGCAGGGCAGCGATTCGATGTCCTGCTGATCTGGGCGATCTTGCTCAGCTTGGTGGTCATCATGCTCGACAGCGTGAAAGAGCTGCACACTGAATACGAGAGCGCATTCGACCTCGTTGAATGGGGTTTTACGCTGCTGTTTACGGCAGAGTATTTGGCACGTTTAGCATGTAGTCCCAATCCGCTGCGCTATGCAAAAAGCTTTCTTGGAGTGATCGATCTGATCTCGATCTTGCCAAGCTATATCGCGCTGTTTGTGCCAGAAGCTTATGTGCTGCTGGATGTCCGCATCCTGCGCTTGCTGCGATTGTTCCGCATCCTGAAAATGACTGGCTATGTGGATGAGTTGCAGTGGCTGATGATGGCCGTTGCCGATAGCCGCCGCAAAATCGGTGTCTTCATCTCCATCATCTTCACCTTGGTGGTGATTCTCGGTTCGTTGCTGTATGTGGTCGAGGGCCCGGAGAATGGCTTTTCCAGCGTGCCGATCTCGATCTACTGGGCAATCACCACCATCACCACCGTCGGCTTTGGTGACATCACCCCAAAAACCGATGTTGGTCGCCTGCTTGCCTCAATGATGATGATGTTTGGTTGGGGCATTCTGGCGGTACCCACGGGTATCGTCTCCGCAGAAATGATTGCGCAGCGCGCGGTACGTAAAACGCTATCCGAAACCACCACCCGCACCTGCCATGGCTGCACCACCGAAGGCCATAGCGCCGAGGCAAAATTCTGCTTGCACTGTGGCGAGCAGCTCACCGAGTACTTCGGCGAAGCGCCGGCATTGACGCCGCGTATTGCGTTTGCATCAGCGCTGATCTACATGATCAATGCCGATGGCAAGATTGAACCGCATGAGATCAGCCGCTTGGTGACGGCACTGAAAAACGATCGCGAGCTGTTGGAGTTGGCCAACCGCTACACCAAGCTGAACTCGATCGATGACTTCCTTGGCAATTGTGAGCGCGTGCTCGACAAAGAGCAGCAGCTCTCGGTGCTGGTGAATTTATATGATGCGATTCTGAGTACGCGCGAGCCAGCGATGCAAGAGCTAGAGCTGTTCAATCGCTTCATGCAGACTTTCGGCTATAACGAACAGCAGTTTGCGCCCTACTTCCTCTCAATTGCGGTAAAGAACAACGGCGCACTTTTCCGGCATTAAAGCGTCTTTAAAATGCCTCTGGTGTTGTTGGCGGCAACTCGCTGAGTGCCCAGTGCTGTATGCGATGCCGCCATGCTCCCC
>JAIXQK010000011.1 GCA_027485795.1 Oxalobacteraceae bacterium | reverse complement strand
GCCTTCTCGAACTCGAGATTCTTCGAGTGATCCATCATCAGCTTCTCAAGGCGCTTGATCTCCTTCGCAACCTGCTTCTCGCTCATCGCTTCGTACTTCGCCTGCTCCTGAGCGGCCATCAGTTCTTCGCGCGCCTCGTCGATCTTGTAGACGCCATCGATCAGTTCGCGGATCTGTTTCTTCACGCCGACCGGCGTGATGTTGTTCGCTTCGTTGAACGCCATCTGCTTGGTACGGCGCCGTTCGGTCTCGTCGATCGCGCGGCGCATCGAATCGGTCACTTTGTCGCCGTACAGGATCGCGGTACCGTTCAGGTTGCGCGCGGCGCGGCCTATGGTCTGTATCAGGCTGCGCTCGGAGCGAAGGAAGCCTTCCTTGTCCGCATCCAGAATCGCGACCAGCGACACCTCCGGAATGTCGAGCCCCTCGCGCAGCAGGTTGATGCCGACCAGCACATCGAAAGTGCCCAGGCGCAGGTCGCGAATGATCTCGACCCGCTCGACGGTGTCGATATCGCTGTGCAGGTAGCGCACGGCGACGCCGTTGTCCGACAGATACTCGGTCAGCTGCTCGGCCATGCGTTTGGTCAGCGTGGTGACCAGCACACGCTCGTTCTTCGCGACGCGATCGCTGATCTCGTTCATCAGGTCGTCGACCTGCGTGCTCGCGGGCCGGACGATCACAGTCGGATCGATCAGCCCGGTTGGCCGCACCACCTGCTCGACCACTTGATCCGAATGCTTCTTTTCATAATCCGCTGGCGTCGCCGACACGAAAATAGTCTGCCGCATCTTCGATTCGAACTCGTCGAAACGCAGCGGCCGGTTGTCCATCGCCGACGGCAGGCGGAAACCGTAGTCGACCAGGTTCTGCTTGCGCGCGCGGTCGCCGTTGTACATGCCGTTCAGCTGGCCGGTCAGCACGTGCGACTCGTCGAGAAACATCAGCGCGTCTTTGGGCAGATAATCGACCAGCGTCGGCGGCGGCTCGCCCGGCTTTGCGCCGGACAGGTGGCGCGAATAGTTCTCGATGCCCTTCGTGAAGCCGATCTCGGCCATCATCTCCAGATCGAAGCGCGTACGCTGCTCGAGCCGCTGCTCCTCGACCAGCTTGTTCTCTTTCCGGAAAAATTCCAGCCGGTCGCGCAGCTCTTCCTTGATGGTCTCGATCGCGCGCAGCACGGTCGAGCGCGGCGTGACGTAATGCGAACCCGGGTAGACGGTGAAGCGCGGAATCTTCTGCCGCACGCGCCCCGTCAGCGGGTCGAACAGCTGAATGGAATCGATCTCGTCGTCGAACAGATCCACCCGCACCGCCAGCTCCGCATGTTCAGCCGGGAAGATGTCGATGGTGTCGCCGCGCACGCGGAAGGTGCCGCGATCGAAGTCGATCTCGTTGCGCGTGTACTGCATCTGAATCAAGCGGGCAATGATGTCGCGCTGCGCGACGCGATCCTTGGCGCGCAGCGTCAGGATCATCTGGTGGTATTCGTTCGGGTTACCGATACCGTAGATCGCAGATACGGTCGCCACGATTACCACGTCACGCCGCTCCATCAGCGACTTCGTGCAGGAGAGCCGCATCTGCTCGATGTGCTCGTTGATCGCCGAATCCTTCTCGATGAAAAGGTCGCGCTGCGGCACATAGGCTTCCGGCTGGTAATAGTCGTAGTAGCTGACGAAATACTCGACCGCGTTCTGCGGAAAGAAATCGCGAAATTCGCTGTACAGCTGGGCGGCCAGCGTTTTGTTCGGCGCAAACACGATGGCCGGCCGGCCCAGCCTTGCGATGACATTGGCCATCGTGTAGGTCTTGCCGGAACCGGTGACACCGAGCAGCGTCTGGAAAGACAGGCCGTCGGTCACGCCTTCGACCAGCTTGTTGATGGCGAACGGCTGATCACCGGCTGGCGGGAAGGGCTGGTAGAGCTTGAAGGGTGAGTCGGGGAAGGTCACGAATTTCGATTCGTCGAGGGTGGCGTTGACTTCGCTTAATTCAGCCATTCGAATTTGACCTTTGGTAAAATGCCGGGTTTCGCACATTTGCTCCATTCAGCGAATAAATTCGCTGCCTTACGCGGCTGCATCACTCGGCTGCCCATGAATTTGGCGAAACCGACAACCGTCAGCAAACGTTAGTAACTTTTCATACTATCACGATGAACGCTCCGCTCTCCGCACCCTTGTTCGCCGCTATCGAGATGGCGCCGCGCGATCCCATCCTCGGCATCACCGAAGCCTTCAATGCCGACCAGAACCCCGAGAAAACCAACCTCGGCGTCGGCGTTTACTACGACGATAACGGCAAGGTGCCGCTGCTGGCCTGCGTGCAAAAGGCCGAGGCGCTGCTGATGGAAAAACAGGCACCGCGCACCTACCTGCCGATCGAAGGCCTGGCCGCCTATGACAAGGCCGTGCAGGAGCTGGTGTTTGGTGCGGACAGCGAAGTGATTGCCTCAAAGCGCGCGATCACCGCTCAAGCCGTTGGCGGCACCGGCGCGCTCAAGCTGGGCGCGGACTTCCTGAAGCGCTTCTCGCCGAATTCGCAGGTCTACATCAGCGACCCGAGCTGGGAGAACCACCGCGCGCTGTTCGAATCGGCCGGTTTCGTCGTCAACAACTATCCCTACTACGACGCGTCCACTCGCGGCGTGAACTTCGCCGGCATGCTCGATACGCTGAAAAGCATCCCGGCCGGCTCGATCGTCGTGCTGCATGCCTGCTGCCACAACCCGACCGGCGCCGATCTCACCGATGCCCAGTGGGCGCAAGTGATCGAGGTCGTCACCTCGCGCGGCCTGGTCCCCTTCCTCGACATGGCCTACCAGGGCTTCGGCGACGGCATCGCCGAAGACGGCAAGGTGGTCGGCCTGTTCGCCAAGGCGGGCGGCCCGCTGTTCGTGTCGAACTCGTTCTCGAAATCGTTCTCGCTGTACGGCGAGCGCGTCGGCGCGCTGTCGATCGTCGGCTCCAGCGCCGAGGAAGCCTCGCGCCTGATGTCGCAACTCAAGCGCGTGATCCGCACCAACTACTCGAACCCGCCGATGCACGGCGGCCAGGTCGTCGCGACCGTGCTGGCCACGCCGGAACTGCGCCAACTGTGGGAAGACGAGCTGGCCGGCATGCGCGTGCGCATCAAGCAGATGCGCCAGCAGATGGTCGACAGCCTCAAGGCGAAGGCACCGGCGCATGACTTCGGCTTCGTCGTCCAGCAGCGCGGCATGTTCTCGTACTCGGGCCTGACCAAGGCACAGGTCGAGCGCCTGAAGACCGAATTTTCGATCTACGCCGTCGACACTGGCCGCATCTGCGTGGCCGCACTGAACTCGAAGAACATCGGCCGCGTCGTCGATGCCATCGCAAAGGTGCTGTAAGCCACGCACGCACGCCGCAATGCACAGCCCGGCCTCGCTGCCGGGCTTTTTTTCGCCTGCGACCCAAGCAACGGCATTCTTCAGCTCAGACAAGAATGCGCGCCCCGGCGACCGGGCCGCGCAGCGCTCGCACGAGGGCCGCAGCAATCTTCGCCCCGCCCTGCTCCGAAGGTTCGACCTGATGCGTGAAATCGCCCTGCACCCTGCACACTCGCCGCAAGTCGATCACGGTCAGGCGATGCTCGGTGGCGAGGCGGAAAATCGCATCATCCAGCGCGCCCACCGCCGCACTCGCCCGCCGCTGGTAAGCGCGGCTCTCGAACCAGCCGTTGTAGATCGTGCAGACGATCGTCGGCAATCCCCGCTTGAGCGCGGCGACCAGCATGCGGCGGTAGCCCTCCTCGAAGACCTCGACAATGTCGGCCAGCACATCGAAGGCCTCGGGCGCATCCAGCGCCGTGGCATCGAGCACACCGGCACGGTCGAGCGCGTCATTGCCGCCGATGCTGATGACGAGGTGGGTCGTGCGCGCCGGCAGCCGGGCCAGTTGCTGCGGCAGATCGGCGATGCGGCCGCCATCCTTCGCGAGATGCACCACGTCAGCGTCGCCGAGCCGCCGGCGCAGCAGCGTCGGTACATCGTGGCCCGGCTTCACATAAGCGGCGTTGTCGAACACCGAGTCGCCGAGCAGCGCGACCTGAATCCGACGGCTGGTCTGCGCCTGCGAAACTCGCGCGCCGGCCAGCAGCGCGATCGCGGCACCGAGAAACCTGCGTCGGTTGGCTGGCATGGGTGTCGAGGCAAGCGAGGAATGGCTGTTGGAGCGCGCGCGAGCGGCAAAAGTTTGCCACCCCCTGCACGCGAGCCGCGCCCTTCGATTCTTCGCATCAAGTTTTTTGACAAACCCGATTTTTTGGCCTATAGTCTCGCTCCTGTCGCGTTGAACACAACGCAGACAATTCCCTGATAGCTCAGTCGGTAGAGCGACGGACTGTTAATCCGCAGGTCCCTGGTTCGAGTCCAGGTCGGGGAGCCAAGAATATCAAGGGGTTAGATGAGAAATCGTCTAGCCCCTTTTTGTTTTCTAGATTGCGTGTAGACAGCATGTAGACATTTCCGGTCAACGCGCAGCCATCAAGATCAACGAATCGAACTATTCCGCTCGTCCTTTGAATGCGAGAGGCGTCCAATGCAGACCCGCCTCCTTCAAATTCCTGCCGGCGAGACCCCACCGTACCCCTACCCCTCATTTTTGAAATGGGTCCCTCCAACGCAGGTTGGACACTAATCTGCACAAACGATTGGTTAAATCAGTATCACTGCTCCAGCTATTCTCGCTACTCGCTGCTGTAGGCAAAATTACGAGAGAGGTATCCCCTTTAGCTGTGGCGGCTACTCATGGCGCCTCGAATCATCTCCATCACATGGGGCATCACTCTCCCGGGGACCGACTTCTGCATATCGAGATGGTGCATCGCACTTGACTGCATGATGCTCGCAAGGCCGTGCATAGTCGACCAGATGAACATCGCATCGAGATCGATCGTGGCCTTTTTGCTGCTGCCGTGAACGCGGGCCAGCACATTACGCAAGATATTGAACACATGCGTGGCATCCCTCACCAGTGCTGGATGGTCTGCCTTCTCTGGCCAAGGCGTGTTGAACATCAGCCGATACTCCAGAGGGTGCGACGCCGCAAAATGCAGATAGGCCTGCCCCAGCGATCGCAGATCCTCGGATGGATCGTCGAAATGCTCGCGCTTATCGAGCGATTGCGCAAAGCTCTCGAAGCAGCGACGCATAACCTCGGCAAGCAAATGATCGCGCGTCGCGTAGTGCCGGTAAGGCGCTTGGTGAGACACTCCGAGCTTACGCGCCACTTCCCGCAAGCTCAGCGCTTCAATCCCGCGTTCAGCAATCACCTCGTGTGCGGCCAGCACGCAGGCTTCTTTGAGCTCGACAGGCTCTTTGGCAGTTTTCGGCATGTTTTTTTCGCGCACTGTCGCAGCGGCATTGGCAAATATCTGCCTATTTTAAGACACGCCTCCTGCACCAACCCGTCGTTGTTCCTGGTGGGCCGTCATCCCGCGCATTACGCCGCCGATGATTTTCACACGCAGCCAGCGCGGCGCGGTTGCAAGCGACCATCCGAGCAGTTTTGACAGCCAGCCTGGTCGAACCGTACCGCGTTTGCCAAGCGCAGCCAGCGTGCGGCTGGCCACCACCCGCGACGACAGCGCGAATGGCATGCGCAAGTCGGCCAGATCGGCGAATCCGCTTGCAGTGGGACCAGGCGCGGATGCCAGCACATCGATGCCCAACGGCTTGAGCTCTTCACGCAAGCCCTCGGCCAGTGATTGCACATAAGCTTTGGTAGCAGCGTAATGCGCGGCGCGCGGCGTGCCCATGAAGGCCAGCATCGAACTCACCAGCACGATGCCTCCGGATCCTCGCTCGACGAGTCTGTGCGCAAACAAGGTGGACTGCTGCAGGACGCCGGCGCAATTCAGCATCAGCATCTGCTGCTCTTGTGCGATATCGCCCCCGAGAAAATCACCCGATGTGCCCATGCCAGCCGCTGCGACCAGCAGGCCGACGTCAAGGTCGCGGATCGCTTCCATCAGTCTTGCGTTGCCTGATGCCGTGGCAAGGTCTTCGGCTACTACGCGGCACTGAATGCCATGGTTGGCAGTAAGTTCGGTGGCCAGTGTCTGCAGTGCCGATTCGCGCCTCGCGCACAGGACGACATGTAAACCATTTTCGGCCAACACTCGAGCGGACTCTTTTCCGATTCCGTCCGATGCGCCAGTCACCACGGCCCAAGGACCATAGCGGCGAACAAAATTTTTATTGAGCTTGTACGTCATGCAGGATCTACTTTGGCTTATCTGGTTATTTGCTGATCTTGACTTCGAGCGTCATATCTTTTCCTTCTACGACTCGGAACAGCGCCTCATGCCACTTTGGCGCGCGCATCAGCGGGCGCACATTGTTCGATACACCCCAGGCTTCGGTGGGCACGCCAAAGATATTGGTATCGAGCGCCTTGTTGCCGTTGATATCGTGCGACACGGACAACGCGTAGTCGCCGCCCGGCACCCCGCTGAAATGGCATTCCACGCCATTAGCTGCTGCGACCGTCCATTGCTGAGTCGCCAGTCCCGGACTCATCGGAAAGCCTTCCGGACTCTTGAACAAAGCGCATCCGACCTGCCCGACCGATGAGGTAATGCCACTGACGCGCACCGTCAGGTCGCCTGCCTGCGCCTGCGTACCGAGCGCCATTGCCAAGATAAAAACTGCTTTCCTGCCCACTGCCTTTCGCTTCATGTCGACCTCCATGCAATGTTGAAAACACCGGTACGACGTTTTGTTGACACCGTCAACAATCCTAGATACATTTGTTGACACTGTCAACAGCCAAGGAATGAGCGATGAACATTGATCGTTATCGGAAACGATGGAAGCGCAGCGCGCTAGTGATCGCCGCAGCGACGCTGGCAGCCGGCTGCGCATCGACTGTTGAACCTGCGCGAACAGCGATACCCGAGCGCGTCGATGGATTGAAGTTCAAGACCTCCGCCACCCAGGGCGTCGAGTTCGATGCGGAATGGTGGTCGACATTCCACGATCCAAACCTCGTCCGACTGATCTCGCAAGCGCTCGCCTCTAACATTGACATCCGAGTCGCGCTGGAAAGGGTGGAACAGGCTCGAGCCGGCAGCAAGGCCATCGCATCGCGCACTGCGCCGACAATAGCGGCGACCGGCTCGGTATCACGCTCCGCCAGCGGACTGCCTGACGACGTCAAGCGCGGACTGCCTGATACACGCGCAGTGCGTGGCGCGCTGGACCTGAACTGGGAGATCGACATCTTCGGCGGCGCGCGTGCCGCCTATGAAGCATCTGCGTCAGACGGACGTGCGGCAGAGTCAGGCGCACAAGCGGCGCGTTTGCTGGTCGCCAGCGAGGTGGCACATCAGTACTTCACCTGGCAAGGGGCACGCGCCCGTTTGGCCCGGCTTGAACAGCTGCTGGCATTGCAATCCGATCTGGAGCGGCTCGTCCGCAGCCGGCATGCTGGCGGCCAGGCTAGCGACTTCGATGTAAGCCGCGCCGCGGGAGAGACGCGCGCGCTGGCGGCGCAGCTCCCCCCGCTAAGAACGCTGGTCTCAGTCACCGAAAACCAGCTGGCGGTTCTGCTGGCACTCGCGCCGTCCGAAGCGCAAAGCTTGCTGCCGAATGCGGAGCCGCCGCGGCTGGTCGACGCGCCGGCCGTAGGTACCGGCCAGCCGGTCGAGTTACTGAAGCGGCGCCCTGACTTGGTGGCAGCAGAACACCAGATGGCAGCAGAAGCCTCACGACTGAAAGAAAGTCAGGCCGACATGCTGCCGAGGTTCTTCGTCGCCGCGCTGTTTGGTGGCCAGGACCTTGAGCTCAATGGACGCGACCTAAGCCCGGTGAGATACAGCAACCTGGCACTGGCCTTCTCGATGCCGATCTTCAATCGAGGACGCCTGCAGGCACTGGCAGATCGCCAGGCCTCGCGCCAGCGTAGCGCCGTGCTGCAGTACGAAAAAGCGGTGCTGTCGGCGCTGGAGGATGTCGAGAATAGTTTGGTGAATTTGCAGCAAGAGCGCCTGCGGCTTACCGAGCTTCTTGAGGCCGAAGCACTGCGACAGACTGGCGTGAAGCATGCGCGTTCCTTGTATCGCGAAGGCCAGATCGACCAGTTGCAATTGCTCGATGCGCAGCGCGCGCTTGTCGCGGCCGAGCTGGCTGCTGTCGACAGCCGGATACAACAACTGCTCGCAGCCGTACAACTTTACAAGGCAATGGGTGGGGGTTGGCGCCCTGCCCCTTCCGCGTCGAACGTTTATGACGCGAATACATCTGCTGTCGCCGCCACTTCTATCTCCAAGGAGCGTCCATGAAAATCTCCCTCGCCTCCACGATCTGGATCGCGTGCACGCTGCTCGCTGGTTGCAACAAACCAAGCGTCGAGCAAGCAGCTCGCCCCTCGGTATTCGTCATTGATGCAAAAAATGATGCCGGCTCACAGATTCAAGTGATCAGTGCGTCTATACGACCGCGCATCGAGTCCGATATTGCGTTCCGTGCGGGCGGCAAGGTCACGGCGCGTGTTGTCGATGTCGGCCAGCATGTGAAGACCGGACAAATGCTCGCGCGGATCGATGCTAATGATTACCAGCTCGGCCTTGAAGCTGCGCGCGAGCTGACGCGTGCGGCCGAGGTGGACGCGACGCAGAGCGCCAGCGATGCAGCTCGCTTCCGCCGGCTGCTTGCTGACGGCTCGATTAGTGCCGCGGATGTGGAGCGACAACAAGCGAAGGCAGATGCTGCAGCCGCACGACTCGCGCAGGCAAAGCAGCAACTGGCGCTGTCGATGAATCGGGTGGGCTACGCGACCCTAGTCGCACCGTTTGACGGTGTCGTTACCGCGATGCGTCTTGAAACCGGACAGGTCGTGGCCGAGGGCCAGCCGGTGCTGACCATAGCGCGCCCCGGCGAGCTGGAAGTCGTCGCGGACGTCCCCGAAGCCCTCGCCGGCTCGCTACGCAGTTACATAGCCTCCGCACATATCGGATCCGCTAGCGACTATCTGCCATTGAAGCTGCGTGAGCTTGCGCCGAGTGCATCGCTGCAGACCCGAACATTCCGGGCACGGTATGCGATCGGCAGCGGCACGGCGTCCTCGCTGCAAATCGGCATGACCGCCGAGCTGCACCTTAGCCGAGGCGGACAAACCGCATCGACATTGCTGCCATCGAGTGCGATATTGAGCACGAACCGCGCTGCCTCGGTTTGGGTAGTTGATGAAAAATCCGGCGTTCTCACCCGCCGAGCCGTCACGCTGCTTTCGTCGGGCACCGAGATGGTTCGCGTCAGCGGATTGCAGGACGGCGAACTGGTCGTGACCGTCGGTGCGCAAAAGCTGGACGCTAACATGAAGGTGCGGCCACAGCGTCGTCCGCTGGCCATGACCGCCTCAGCCGGAGAGTCGCCATGAAGTCTTTCAATCTATCGGAATGGGCGGTGACCCATCGCTCGCTGGTGCTGTTCCTATTACTGATGACAATCATCGGCGGCGTATTCTCTTTCACGCAGCTGGGCAGATTGGAAGATCCCAACTTCAACGTGCCGACCATGAACGTGGTCGTTGCATGGCCAGGCGCCACCGCGGAACAAGTACAGGATCAAGTGCTGAATCGCATCGAGCGCGAACTGCAGAAAATCGAGGGCATCGATTATGTTCGCAGCTTTGCGCGCCAAGGCTATGGCGGCATCAATTTCTGGATGAAGGGGGGCACGCCCAAGGCCGAATTGGAACGCGCGTGGTACCTCGCTCGGAAAAAGATCGGTGACGTGCGACATGAATTTCCGGACGGTGTGCGCGGCCCTTTTTACAACGACGAATTTACCGATGTCTACAGCGTGATGATCGCCGTCAGCGCACCGGAGCTGCACTGGATAGAGCAGCAAGCACTGGCCGAAGACGTCAAGCGCCAGATGCAGCGGGTGCCGGGCGTAACCAAGATCGACGTAATCGGCAAGCAGCCCGAGCGCATGATGGTCGAGTTTTCCAGCCGCCGCATCGCCGCACTCGGCATTAGCCCGAGTGCGCTGATCGATGCGCTGGCAAGGCAGAACCTTGTAGCGCCGAGCGGCGCGGTCGAGGGCCAACGCGACCGCGTATTCATTCGGCCGACCGGCAGCCTGTTGAGTACGAAGGACCTTGAACGCGTGCCCGTCGAAGCCGGAGGACGGCTGCTGCGACTGGGTGATATCGCCACCGTGTCGGCCGGTATTGAAGATCCCGCGTCCTACACGGTCCGGCACAACGGCACACCGGTGCTGCTGGTCGCGATGGTGTTCGAGCGCGCCGGAAACATACTCAAGATAGGCAAAGCGGTCGACAGTCGTATCGACGAGCTGCGCGCTAGCCTGCCGATTGGTGTCACGATAGACAAGATCGCCGACCAGCCCAAAATCGTCGACACCTCGGTCTGGGAGTTCGAAAAATCCTTCATCGAGGCGCTGGTAATTGTGCTGGGAGTGTGCTTCGTCTTTCTCGGCTGGCGCACCGGCATCGTGGTCGCCGCGTCGGTTCCGCTGGTACTGGCACTTACGGCGATCGTGATGCTGGCTGCAGGCTGGAATCTGGACCGCATCTCGCTCGGTGCCTTGATCATTGCGCTTGGGCTGCTGGTGGACGACGCGATCATTGCCGTGGAAATGATGGTCGTAAAAATGGAGGAAGGCTGGAGCAAGCTGAAGGCGGCCACTTTTGCCTATACATCGACGGCCTTTCCGATGTTGACGGGGACGATGGTGACGGTCGCAGGTTTCATGCCGGTTGGCTTTGCGAAGTCGATCTCGGGAGAGTATGCGGGCGGAATTTTCTGGGTGGTCGGCGTGGCGCTCGTCGCATCGTGGTTCGTCGCCGTAATCTTCACGCCTTATATCGGCGTAGCGCTACTGCCTGACCGGCTCGCCAAACATGAAGGCGAGCATTACGGTTCCGCGCTGTATCAGCGCTTACGCAGCGTGGTACGCTGGTGCGTTGGCCATCGGCGGCTGGTGTTGGCGGCGACGGCGGGTGTGTTCGTGCTGGCCGTCGCAGGCATGACGCTGGTGCAGCAGCAGTTTTTCCCGACCGCGTCGCGGCTCGAACTGGTGATCGACCTCAGGCTGCGCGAAGGCTCGTCTTTCACGGCCACGGAGGCCCAAGTCAAGCGCCTTGAGAACATCCTTAAAGCCGATCGCCAGATCGCACAGTTCACCGCCTATACCGGTGCCGGCGCGCCGCGTTTCTTCCTGTCGCTGGCAAATGAACTGCCCAATTCCGGCTACGCGCAATTCATTATCCAGACCCGCAGCATCGAGGATCGCGAAGCGGTACGGCGACGCCTGATGGCACTGTTCGACAAGAATGAGGCGTTTCCAGACCTGCGTGCGCGTGTGACGCGCTTCGAATTCGGTCCGCCGGTTGGCTTCCCGGTACAGTTCCGCATCATCGGTCCTGACCCGGGCAAAGTGCGCGATATCGCATATCAGGTACGCGATCTCGTTCGCGAGAGCTCGCTGGTACGCGACACGCAGCTCGACTGGAATGAGCAGGTTCGTTCGGTTCGGGTCAAGCTGGACCAGGACAAGGCACGCCTGCTCGGGCTGTCCAGCGCGGATGTGTCGGCGATGGCCCAGATCGCACTCAGCGGCATTCCTGTCACGCAGGTGCGGCGCGGCGAGGAGTTGGTTGATGTCGTGCTGCGTTCCGTGCCGGAAGAGCGTCTCTCGCTGGAGCAACTGGCGAACTTACACCTATTCACCCGCAATGGCACCGTTGTGACACTGGGTCAGGTCGCCAGCCTGATCCCCACGTTTGAAGAGCCTGTTCTATGGCGGCGCAATCGTGACATGGCCCTGACAGTCCGCAGTGATGTTATCGACGGCGTACAGGGTCCTTTTGCAAGCGCGAAGATATGGCAAACGCTGCAACCGGTGATCGCGGCGCTGCCGCCGGGTTACCGAATCGAACAAGGTGGTGCGATCGAAGAAAGCGACAAATCCAACAAGGCACTGTTCGCGGTGTTCCCGCTGATGTTTGCCGTGATGCTTCTGTTTCTGATGATTCAACTGCAGAGCTTTTCAAGGATGCTGATGGTTTTTCTGACTGCACCGCTCGGGTTAATCGGTGTCGTGCCTGCGCTCCTGCTGTTCGGCGCGCCATTCGGCTTCGTCGCATTGCTCGGCGTGATCGCGCTGGGCGGCATGATCATGCGGAATTCTGTGATCCTCGTCGACCAGATCGACCATGATATTCGCGAAGGCGCATCGGTCATGACGGCCGTGGTCGAAGCCACGGTACGGCGCTCGCGACCGGTGGTGCTGACCGCTGCTGCTGCGGTGCTGGCGATGATTCCGCTGTCGACCAGTGTGTTCTGGGGCCCGATGGCGATAGCCATCATGGGTGGTCTGGTGATGGCCACGGCACTGACTCTGATGATGGTTCCCGCACTGTATGTTGCATGGCTGGGACTCGACCGCGAGCGCCTACTGGTGACCGTTCCGCCCCAAGCGGAGGTGGCGTGATGGCATCGATCAAGTTCATTGCCGGCCTCCTGCTGCTGGCGGTGCTCGGCGCCTGCGCAGTGATGGCCGCGCAAGGCTACGACAAGAAAGATGGTGCAACGGTCACATCGTTCCGGAATTTGTATGCTGTACCTGAGGACAAAGGCGAGCGCCCGGCGCCAACCTACTTCTTCCGGCGCGCCTAGGTACAGGTCACTCGCGATCTGTCGAAGACCGAGGTGCCGCCAACGGTAATGCTGAAACTGGAGGATATGCAAAAGCAGGCATTCGCGGTGGCCTGGCTGGGTCATGCATCGATGCTGGTGCGAGCCGGAAAGCAGTGGGTGCTGATCGATCCTGTACTCTCAGGTACGGCGGGCCCGGTTCAAGGGTTTGGCCCGGCTCGGCTGACGCCGCTGCCGCTGAAGCCTGATGAGCTGCCGCATATCGATTTCGTGCTGATCTCGCACGACCACTTTGATCATCTCGACCTCGACACCATGCGCAGGCTGGCACGGCAAGACGGAGGCGCACCGACGTTTTTTGTCGGCACTGGCCTAGCGTCATGGTTCGGCAAGTATGTCGGCGCGGATGCGAAGGAATTCGGCTGGTGGGATCAGGCCACGGTCGACGGCACACACTTTCGCTTCGTGCCGGCGCAGCACAACAGTGGTCGCACGCCCTTTCACAAGAACAGCTCGCTATGGGGTGGATGGGTGATCGGGCATGGCGGCAAACAGTTTTACTTCCCGGGAGATACCGCCTTCGTCGACAAGCTATTTGAGGATGTCCGCGAACGCGCAGGGCCTATCGATGTGGCAGCCCTGCCAATTGGCGCGTACCAGCCGCGACGGCTAATGCGCTTTGAACACATGGACCCAGCCGACGCTCTGCATGCGCATCGCCTATTGCGAGCGCAGACATCTTTTGGCGTTCATTGGGGGACATTCCAGCTTGGCGACGAGGAACCCTTCGAGGCAGCTCGTGACCTTGCTACCGCGCTTGAGCAGCAGGGAGATATTACAAACTTTGGATTAATATCGATCGGTAGCTACGTGACTATCGATGGCAATTTCAGCCGCTCACTGATACAGCCAAGTCGTTTCCCCCCGACGTTTGCAAAAACATTAAGTAAGAGTTAATTCTAAAACCAGAAGCAGGTTTGCAGAAATGTTGATTATTTGTGGTGGTCGAATCAAATGCAGGCAGTGCACAGCAACCTCTAAGAGGACACGCCAACAATGTGGAGCACCTGCAGAGCGTGGAAAGAAGGTGTGTCGCTTTCACGGAGCGCGGAGCACAGGCCCGAAATCCGTGGAAGGTAGGCTGCGCATCGCACACGGCAAAACCCAGCATGGCAATGAAACGCGCCAAGCTAGGGCTGGTCGCAGTGAAAAATCTACCCTTCTCGCCCACCTCGAAGACATCATGCACGTCACAGGGATGACAACGGCCCCACGAACGCGCGGAAGGAAGCCGGCGGGATACAGCCCGATCACATCACTGCAAGGCGCTTTTGATTTCGCAGCTAGACAACTTTTACATTCGAATACGCCAGGCAAACAGCCGGGGGGAAAAAATTAATCGCATGACCCCTTGAACCGGAGGTGTGGCAGAGCACTTGGGTGGTGACGGTATTACGGTTATGACGGCTGTTCGTATTTCTTTTATACAAAGCAATTTTTAAGGGCGCTAGAAGAATAATTACTACTAACCGTCAAAACCGTCACTCCGTCATTCTTCCCCGAACACTTCAGCGAGCAGTGCCTGCACGTTCATTGGCTTTTTTGCAAAGTCAGAATCAACGCCCACTGCCGTCACACCGGTTCTGGTACGCAGCCCGTAGCGCTTCCCCGCAGAAGTATGCTTCCCTTCGAAACCACGCTGCTTAAGCTTTCTACCCATGGTTGAGGGCAACATGTGCTCGTACGATTCATCTTCCGAACGACAGTAACGCGCAAAGTCAGAGACCAGTTCCGATGCCAACAATCCATCAGCATGCGAGCAACGCTCAAGGGAAGCAAGCCATCGGTTCAGTACGTCCTGAGACTCTACGTAATCCCGGGTAAACGCCGCGACCTCGGGGCAGACCAGCAGGCCATGTGTGTGGTATTTCACCGCACCTTCAATTAGCCACTGCAAGATACCTTCGCGCTCTTCCCAAAGCTGCTCCATCAGTTTGGGGTCTGCATCAGGTAACGTTGGGTCAGGGTCGGTTTCACCAGGACGGTTCCAGCGCATATCGAAGGGGACAACGAACAGCCTTCCGCGAATAGCCGGGTCCATGTGTGCCAGCCCCGGCTGGTGGTTTGTCATAAGGATGAGCTTATGCGTCATCAGAAAAGTGACCGGCATCTCATGCAACCCGCGCGCGGTCAGATACCCTCCGCCGGTGATTCGTTTCACAACGCCTGTATCCAACTGCTGCCCATCCTTGCTTTCCGAACAGACAGTCAAGCGGATACCCTGAAGCATTCTGGTCATGGGACTGGCCTGCTCAGCCTGCTTGTCAAACTTTGACGCAAGAATTATCTCGGGCGGCATGTTGATGCCGTAGTCGGCAACGATACGCATGACAGTGTCTAACAGTACATTTTTACCGTTCGATCCCATCCCTAAAAACATGAATAATTTCTGCGCATCAGTATGTCCGGTCAAGCAGTATCCGAGCAGGCGCTGCAAAGCCTCCGCTAGTTGAGGTCGGCGAATGAACTCAACTTTTCCATCCACTACATCACCAGGTCGGGAAGTGATTTCAGAAACAAACTTCAACCACCGGGGCGAGACTGCATTTTCACGGTAGTCAACACTCGATCTTTTCAGGACGAATTCGGCTTTTGCATTCGGCCGGAGAAGACCAGTTCGAAGATCGACCACACCAGTGTTAACGCCGAACAGATAGGGATCTACGTCCAGCAGCGCCGAACTAACCGTGTAGCGTTCATCCATCTGCGCCAGCGAACGCATCGCGTCAAGCCGACTTTTATTTCGACACTGTAAAGCCCAGCTATCAAAGCTCGTTGCTACTTGAAGCAGGCGCTTTTTATCCTCCTCCGGCACTGCAGCAGATTCAGCGTCTACACGAAGCTTAGCTGCGTAGTTCTTATAAAACTCCCCAACCCCCAGCGCCTGTCTTGAATAGTACGTATAGTCCCTGTCGGCATTCCAACGCTGTTGCTGCCAGAACAACCACAACTTCTGCTCTGGTACATATCGCAGATCACCCAGGGTTAATCTCGCAAGTACGGCAACGTTGCCGGCATCCGTACGGTCTTCGACATCGAGCGCTGGTGCATCGAGATGTTCTGACTGATCTTGGTTCGTACGTTTTGCCCCTGCCTGCGGAATGATGGAATTTTCAGACGAAACCTGATGACCTTCTTCGGCACCAGCATCTTCCTTGTGATAGCGGCGAGCGCGATCAAGGACAACATCCTCTTTAAGCGGATCTGCATAGTGAACCGCGTTTGCAGCCAGGCACATCTTTTCGATATCCGCTTGCGTGTGCCCCAAGAATCGTAGGTGGCCTGCGTACGCAAGCATTGTCGCTTCACGTCCGTCGTTGTCTTTTAGCTTTGCAGACGGCCACCCGGACCATCCTTTATTAACTAGGTGCGATAAAGGACGGATCGCGACACTTGCCGGAGCCGAATTACTTCCAGCAATTGGTATTCCCGAATTTTTTGTCGGCCCACCTACCCGCGCCTGCCAATCGGACACCATCTCAAGCAAAGCTTCCGTAGCGTCCGGCACTCCTTCACCACCATCATAGTCAGCAGTTGCGGTAGCCCACTTCGGACTTGCACAAAAAATCTCATCCTTCCCACCTAGCGGATTAACAACACTGATTTGCGGTATCAACTGCTGGCTCCTGACGAACATCCGAAGCCCACGGCCCGATGGAGAGCGCTCAATAAACGGACTGCCCAGCCGTTCGTGCGCGACGCGGATCTCTTCGAGTCGGGGATTATTTGCTGTGCGGTCAAGGTCGACATCATCGTAGTCCATAACCACGAGGTAGCTTCCATCCGGCAGTTGCGCAGGTAGCACCACCCCGACACCTGACAATCCACGCTGCTTTGACTGCGACATTGCCACGGCAAAAGTCGACCACTGAGCGGGCTTCTGCCAAGCTGACCCGGTTCCATTCCGACCGACCGGAAACTTGTCAAATTTTCCGGCAGGCTTTAACTGACCAGCCCTCCAGCCAACCCATTGGGGTATGGCTTGCAACTCGGCAGGTAACACCGAAGCCGCATCAGGATGAAGGTAACGAAGCGTGGCAAAATGAGGCAGCTGTGCGTTCATGTTGCGCCCCCACCATGTTGATAAGCCTGGAGAATTTCCGCTAGCACAGCCTTTGGTGTTGGAAGAGCTGCAGGATCCAGCTTGCACAAATCAGTGAGAATCCGCCCTTCCGGCGTCGCAATGTTGGTATTAAGCGCTTGAAAGTAGCGACCGTTTGCCATGCGGTGCTGATCGATGACCACGCCGTCGTACCCAGCACGGATCACGGCAACCGCAATATTCATAATGGGGCTGAGATCATCGGTGTGCGAAAGCGAACTCGAATCGATAACCTTTAACGTACCGCTACGGTCAAGGTAGTAGAGGATGCTTGATTTCACTTTGCACCTCCCAGCAGCTGCGCGATTGCGTCGGCAGGCCAAAGCAATCGATTGCCCAGTTTGAGCGGCCGGATACCAAAGCAAGCGCCGGTCTGGCAGTAATTTTTCCGGATCGTCTGCGGAGCTTTGCCGGTCAGATGACCGAACTCCTCCGTAGTTGCGTGGGGGCGTCCCGCAGTGCACCGCAGTACGGCTTCAAGCAGTGCGGGTAGCTGATATTTCTGGTTGGGACTAACGGCTTCGTAGTCAATAGGCTTCAAAGTTCTCTCCTTCACCAGCGACAAAATGCGCCGGCTCGGGAGAAACTTTCAACTCGGAAGGGGGGTACCGAGCAAGCAGGAGTATTTCAGAGTATGTCGCTATAGGGAGAGAGTTGAAGTGTTTCTAGCATGTGGCTTTACTGCGCAGAACCCCTTCCGACTATTTGCCCCATTTTGAGGGGTCCTTTCGCTTAGCCATTCGCTCCGTATAATTCTTTATCAGGCTGCTCGCTCGACGCGACGAAATGTTGAACTCCGCTGCCGCTTCTGCAGCCCAAGCTGGATTACCTTGCGCCCGCAGTTCCGCACGCCTGGTGATTAGTTTTTCGATTTCCGCATCAATCCATACCTTCTCCGTCCCCGATCCGTGGTTCCGGTCCTCTGCGCCTGGCGCTCCACCCCGATCCCATTTCAGGGGGTACCCGATTGATTTAAGCCAGGCATTTACCTCGTCAGGACGGACATATGGCGACGTAATCCCGCGTTCGTTGGGCAAACCATGAAGAACGTCATATGTTCGCAACTCCCCACGTTCTATCGCCTTCGCCATGGCTAGATTGAGTGCAGTCTGCCTTACTTCACCAAGCTTGTAGCGGCTTTCAAAATCAAGCGCCACTTGCGTGTAAATCACGTAACCATCTACAGGTCTGGGCACTCGTGGGGCTTCCGGCTTGAATTCCTCGTCATCGATGTTTTCATGCTGAGCAGTAGCCAATGTCTTATTCATCAACGTGTCCCGAGTGTTGGTTGCAACGATTCTTCATGATCAGACATGGAGACACAAGCTTCTGCCAAAATGAACTGCTCAATCTTCGTGTGCCATGCCCGCAGCAGATCAATCGGGCGGGTACGGTAGTGCTTCTCTGCGATTGCGCTGGGCTTGTGCCCCATGATCTGCGCTGAAATACCTGCGGGGCATTCAACCCACTCGGCAAGCGTCCCGAACGACCTACGCAAACCGTGAATCGTCAGCGGTGGCAAGCCGACAGCATCTAGGGCCTGGTTGTGCGCTATTCGCGGTTCTTGAATGCTACCGGATGAAGCAAGCCGACTACTGAAGACCCAAGGTGAAGGCACATGATCAGGGAATGTCGCCAGTGGCTTTGTGCTTTTTATCGATACCACCTTCGGCTGCAAACGATTTAACTGATCGAGTTCACGGAGGAGACTGCCGACGTACGGCGTCAGGGGAATTGTCCGGACACCCTCGACTTTGTCGCGAATCGTTAACGTACCCCAGCGGGGGTCGACATCTTTCCACTGTAGGTTGGCCAGCTCGTTACGTCTTGCGCCAGTCAAAAGCAGGATTTGCAGGTACGCGGACTGTGTACGACTGGGAATCCTACGCACTGCATCAAACCAAGGTCGGAGCTGCTCACGCTGAAGGCAATCTTTGCGTGGCAATGGCGGTGCGATCTTTTTCTTGACGCGAGCAGTCGCATTCTCGTTCACCGAATCGCGGTAAGGGTAAACCTCTGTTCGGTCGCCGCAATCGGAGATCTGTTCGTAGTTGAAATCGGCGCACCACCGCAGAAAGGCTGACAGCAGTGACAGTGCCAAACGCGTCCTGGTCGGACGCTGCACCTGCTCTTCATCGACCCAAGCTTCAATGGCGGTTCGGGTGATGTCTTTTAGGGGACGCTCAAGCAGGCGCCGAAGGATGCCAGGCTGTTTGACATCGGACATTCCCGCGCGTTTACCCCTGGTAATTAGGTCGCCGCCCGCGCGCGCCACAGCGTCGTGATCAGCTTTATGACGCGCACTCCAGCGGGAAGCGTGGCTATCGACGTATATCTGCCAAGCCTCCAATGCCGGCGCACTTTGCGCGCGCTGCTTTACAGCCTGGGCTTCCTCTGCAAGTCGCCGCTCCCGATCGAGTTCACGCGGGTCGTGCCCAGCGTCTGTCAGGCGCTTGAGGTCTCGCGCTATACCCTGCGCATCACGCAGTAGCATGGTTCGAGCATCACCGATCTTGCGACGCAGTACCCGGTCGCCAGCGCGGGCTTCGAAGACATATGTTCGAGACCCGCCACTGGTCACGCGCAACCCAAGACCAGGTGTTTTTGCGTCGCGGAGGAAACTCTGCTGCTTACCTGGTTCGCACTTGAAGTTGGCAACCCGCTCGACCGTGAAGCCCACCTTGTTGACCATCGCCCCACCCCGTGTAGACAGAATGTAGACATTTTAGCGCGATTTCAATCAATGCACAGGAATGCAAATATAGCAGCTATAAACTGCAACACACTGTTTTACAACGTTATTTTCATACTTATGAATGCAGATAAACACAGATCAACGCATGTTTTTCCTGACTGTTAATCCGCAGGTCCCTGGTTCGAGTCCAGGTCGGGGAGCCAGAATACGCAAGGGGTTAGCTTCGGCTAACCCCTTTTTCGTTGGTGCTTTCCCACCAAATTTCCCACCAAGCGAAACGAGACTTCCCTCACTGCTCCAACAGAGGAGCAGTCAGATGGCATCCCATCGCCCCAAAGGACGCGGCTTTGAATTTCGCGTCAATGTCAACGGCATTGATCTGCCCTGCTAAAACGGGAATCATTCATCAACGGGCTCTTCACTGGCGCACTCATCCAGTTGCTCGTCCTGCAGACTGGATAGTTCGTCCAGTGCTAAAATTTGGCTATGACAATAGCAGCCATATCCACCGGACACGTCCCGCACTTCTCCGGGCACGAGACCTTCACATTGAGGCAAATGTGGCTCAAAAAGGTCTTCGACCAAAGGACGGACGCCAACAAGATTAAGAAGTCGGTCTTTACCGACGACGAATCAATCGCGCGGTTTGGCGTAGGTAAGAACATGGTCTCTTCGATGCGGCATTGGGCCCTCGCCGCCAATCTGATTAGCGAAGGCGGGCCAGACGATTACCTAGTGCACGAAACAGCCCAAAGCATTTTTTCTGACGACGGCTTCGATCCATATTCAGAGAATCCCAATACCGCTTGGTTCGTTCATTGGCAGCTTGCCGGATTAGGGAAGCGCTCTACGACTTGGTTTTGGCTCTTCAACAAGGTGACCGCTCCCTCCTTCTCGAAGACCGATCTTGAAAAACCGTTGGCCGACTTTGCGGCCAAGTTCAACACCAAGCGCCGCATTTCCGCCTCGACTCTAACGCGCGACATCGACACTTGTCTCCGCAGCTACGCTCCAAGATCAGGCGGCGGCTCGCCGGAAGATTTCGCCGAGCCAATTCTCGGAGAGTTGGGCTTGATCGCAGAAGAGGCCAAGGGGATGTTCGCCTTTCGGCGCGGCCCGAAGCCGACGCTTAGCAACGGGCTCTTCATTTACGCACTGATCGATTATTGGGAGCTGCTCGACCCCTCCGCTAGCTCAATGGCATTTGAATCTATCGTCTATGGCGAGGGGTCTCCCGGGCGGGTTTTCAAGCTCGACGAGGAGTCTGTCGCCGAACGGCTCTTCTCTCTGGAAGAGGAAACCAAGGGCGTCATTTCTTGGACGGACACCTCCGGTCTTCGACAAGTGCTTCGTAAGAGCTGGAACAGTTCGGCGTTCCGGGACTTGATGTTGAGAAAGGCCTACGAATGACGGCTCGCCCAACCCAAAAGCTTTCCGAACTCGTTCGAATTCGGCGGCAATACCAACGCTCCATACGACTGGATATGGATCTTGGCCGCCTGGACGCCCTTGACGGTTATGTGTGTCACCAAACGGCTGCTGACGTGCTCGACGCCATGGCTAAGCAAATCTCCAGGAGCAATCAACGGGCCTTTACCTGGACCGGCCCGTTCGGAGGCGGTAAATCTTCACTGGCCGTCGCTCTGGCATCAGCTCTCGGACCCGACGAAAGCCTTCGGGCCAAAGCTCGCAACGTTTTGAGGCTGGACTCCCATCAGAGTTTCGATGAGGCCTTTCCCGTAAGCCGCGGCTGGCTCGTTCTTCCTGTAGTCGGCAGACGAGGTTTCGTTTCGGAAGAGATCTCAAAGACGCTCAATCACGCGCTTGGTTCGGACGCCGCGCCCGGATCGGCTGCCGAAGTGATTGCAGACCTTTGTGCGGCAGCGGCCGACGAGCGATATGACGGAGTTCTTCTTGTCATCGATGAAATGGGCAAGTTCCTCGAGGCCGCGGCCCTGGGACTTGGCGGCGACGTCTATTTCTTTCAGGACTTGGCGGAATCCGCGGCGCGAGCCCAAGGCAAGATCATCGTGATCGGCGTCCTGCATCAATCATTCCGGCAGTATGCTTCCCGCTTGGGCAGCGAGTCCCGCGACGACTGGGCCAAGGTTCAAGGCCGCTACGGGGACATTCCCTTGGTCGCCGCGAGCGACGAGGTGGTGGAGCTTATCGGCCGAGCAGTCGAAACAAACGCGCGGCCCCAATCCAATCGAGCTGACGCGAGAACAATCGCTACCTCGATAGCCGCCCGCCGCCCGGCTATCGGCGCGGAAGCCTTTGCTGAAAGTTTGGACGCCTGTTGGCCGCTGCACCCGGCAATGGCGGCCCTCCTCGGCCCGGTCTCCCGCCGCCAATTTGGCCAGAACGAGCGTAGCACCTTCGGCTTTCTGGGGTCGGTCGAGCCATACGGCTTCCGTCATTTTCTCAATGAGCAGGACTTCGTTGACGAATGCCGATACCGGCCAGACCATTACTGGGACTATCTCAAAGCTAATCTTGAGCCGGCGATCCTGGCATCGCCTGACGGCCACCGCTGGGCTCAGGCTGCCGACGCGGTCGAGCGAACTGAGGCGTACCATAGCCCTCTTCACTCCGTCCTTATCAAAAGCATCGCTGTCCTCGACCTGCTTCGTAGCGCCTCCGGCTTGGCCGCCGACGTCGACGTTTTGCGCTCGCTCTTCCCCAAAGCGCTCGCCCAGAAAGTAGATGCAGGCTTGGAGCAGCTTTCAAAGTGGCGCGTCGCAATCTACAAGAAACATCTAAGCTCCTGGTCGGTTTTTGAAGGCAGCGACTTCGATATCGAAAAAGCCTTGGCACAAGCCAAGTCAAACATTGCAGGCATTGATTTTTCGATCCTGACGAACCTCGCCAACCTCTACCCCGCTGTCGCCAAGCGCCATTATCACAAAACCGGAACCCTTCGCTGGATGGACGTAGTGCTTTGCCGTCTCGACGGCGCCGAAGAGATCGCCTCCAAGTTCGCTCCGAAGAAAGGTGAATTCGGCCTTTTCTTGCTGGCCCTCCCGTCCCAAGAGGTTCGGATAGAGACAGCCGTCGGCGCATGCGAAAAGATTGCCCGAGATCGCCCTTGGCCAGTGGCCGTCGGCATCCCACCAAACTACACGCGGATCGAAGAACTTGGGTTGGAACTGGTTTGCTTGCAGTCCGTGCAAGGACGGCCGGAGCTTGAGGGCGACCAAGTCGGCAAGCGCGAAGTCACCGCCCGAATTTCCGCTGCACGCTCGGCGTTGGAGGAGCAGCTTCGCTCCGCCGTAACCCGAGCCATTTGGACCGTGGCGGGACGAACCTACCGCCCCGGAACACCAATCGCTCGTTACGCCTCGGATCTTGCCGACGACCTTTACCGGGAGTCGCCCCGCCTTTGGAGCGAACTGATCAACCGGGACGCTCCATCGAGTGCGAGCGTCAAAGCCCGGCGCGATCTGATCCATGCGATGCTGGAAAACGAGCACCTTGAAAACCTCGGATTCGAAGCATTCCCGGCGGAGCGCGGGCTTTACGAATCGCTGTTGAAGGGAACCGGCCTGCATCGCAAAGACAGCAAGTTAGACGCCTGGCGTTTCCAACCTCCCGACGAGCAGCGCGGAGCAAGCGTGATTCGCTTGTGGGATGCGACGCGCAAGCTCTTCGCCGACGCTTCCAAACGTGTGGAGGCTGTTCAAATCGATGATCTGTGGGCCGGCGAACCTTTTGGAATTCGCTCCGGTATCAGACCGATTTTGATGACGGCATTCCTGTTGGCTCACAAGGGAAACTTGGCCGTCTACAAAGACGGCATGTTCGTCCCCAGCTTGAACGACGCCGATCTCGACGAGTATTTGCAGGACGAGAAACGTTTTTCGTTCCGTTGGGTCGTGGTAGACGACGAGAAATCCCGGATTCTCTCCGGCATATCGAATCTTCTGGCGTCGATTGGCGCATCGACTCCGGCCAGCGATCCCTTGGAAGCCGCAAAAGGCTTGGTAGCCCTGGTGTTTCGCTTGCCCAACTGGACTAAACGAACCGCCACCCTATCCCCCGAGGCCCGCGAAGTGCGCGACATTCTGGCCAAGGCCAACGATCCGCACCGGGTCCTTTTCATAGATTTGGCAGCCGTTTTCGGGACGGCGAACGGATCTGATTACGTTGATGCCTTGAGGGCTCCGATCACTGAGCTGGCTGGTGCTTACGAAGGGATGTTGCGTAAGATCGAGTCGAGCATGCTCGACGCCCTCGACGCGCCGGCAAACTCCTTGGCGCGCCTGCGCGCAAGGGCGGAGCTTCTAAAAGACTTGGATGGGGAGCTGCGCCAAAACGCTTTCGCTGGCCATTTGGCGAAGCACGACGGCACGCTTGCAAGCATCGAGCGAATTGTCGGCCTAGCGGTCAACAAGCCAGCCCGAGATTGGACAGACCGTGACTTCGACCAAGCCTTGCTTGAAATCGCGAGGCTCTCCTTGCGCTTCTGCCAGTCGGAGGCCTTGGTTGCCGTCCGAGGAAGAAAGCCGATGACCGACGCGTTTGCCGTCGTAATCGGCGCGGGCTCTTCTGCGAAAACCATCTCCCGCCAATTCGACCTTTCGGAGCGGCACCGAGCGACGGTCGACGCGCTGGCCAACGAAGTGGCGAACAGCCTTCAATCGAAGGGCTTCGACACGGAAGTCTTACTGGCCGCCCTCGCCCGAGCCGGTTTAAAACTTGCAACAGACAACTCCACGGAGATCGAGCATGGCTGAAAGGCACGTTTTGGGGATCTCCGGGGGGAAGGATAGCGCCGCTCTGGCCGTCTTCGTTCGGCACCATTACCCCGAAGCCGAAATCGAGTATTTCTTTACTGACACAGGCAAGGAACTCCCCGAGGTGTATGAGTTTCTGGGGCGGTTAGAGGGTTTCCTTGGGAAGCCGATCCTGCGGCTCAACCCCCAGCGGGATTTTGACTTCTGGCTGCGCGAATACAACCACTTCCTGCCGTCGGCCCAAACCCGTTGGTGTACCCGGCAACTGAAGCTTGCCCCGTTCGAGCAGTGGGTGCGCCCGATGCTCGCTGCCGGAGACACCGTTGTCTCCTATGTGGCCATCCGCGCCGACGAGGACTATCGCGAAGGCTACACCTCCAAGCACAAGAACCTCAAAGTGCGCCTGCCCTTCCGCGAGTCAGGGATCGACAAACGGGGCGTGATGGAAATTCTAGAATCCTCCGGCGTAGGGATTCCGAAGTATTACGACTGGCGCTCACGAAGCGGCTGCACATTTTGCTTCTTCCAGCAGAAGATTGAGTGGGTTCGCCTTCGCGAGCAGCATCCGGAGGCTTATGAGGACGCCAAGACCTACGAGAAGAATGCCTTAGAGCACGGCTCCCCGTTCACTTGGACCAAAGGCGAATCACTTGAGGATCTGGCCAAGCCGGAACGGGTCCAGCAAATCGTTGAAGACTTCGAGCGGCGGAAGCAGCGGGAGCTAAGCCGGAAGCCCATCAACCCGCTTCGGCCCATCGAGAACATCGTCGACATTGATGATCTCTTTGGTGAAGATGAAGGCGGCGGCGCGTGCGCGGTTTGCCATAAGTAGCAGAGGCGAACACTTCTGCGTCCGCAAAGTTTACTAAGGGCCCAAAAGGGCCCCCGGCCCCTCTCTTTCTTTACTGCTAAAAGCGTCTTATCAACGAGATAGCTTACGACAAGTCCCACCGTCTCAGGACGGCAGGTCGGACGATTTGCTATCTTGACGAATCGCCTCAACAGAAAGGGCAATCTCCTCATCGTTCAGGAACGGGGCCTGAGCGAAAATCAGCCCTTGCTCGCCATTGAGCTTTGCTGCCAGATGACCTTTTCCAAGCAGAAGCTCGGCCCCAGGACGATCCAAAGCGATTTTCGAAGTCGCCTCACTGGCTACTTTTAGGATCAAGCGGTTGCCCAAGTTTTCTCGAAGTTGCATCGGCATGACGTCCTTGTCCGGCCGCTGAGCAGCAAAGATCAGGTGGATGCCGGCCGCTCGCGCTTTGACTCCGAGCCGCTGAACGGCCGCGCTGACTGCCCCCTTGTATTCGTCGTCGAGCATCCAGTCCGCAAACTCGTCGTGGACTAGGAAGATCATCGGCAGTCGATCCTCGCGCGCGACCTTAGCGTTGTAGGTTGCTAGATCGCGGGCGCGAGCCGGAGCGAAGAGCCGATACCGGTTTTCCATCTCCTCGACCATTGCCGTCAAGACCTCCGTCGAGCGCTCCCTTGTCGTGATGATCGGCTCGCGCATGTGCGGCAGATCTTCCAAGGCCGCGTAGTCGACGCCCATCTTAGGGTCAATCAGGATGATTTGAGCCAAATCCTTAGAGTTGGTCGCAGCGATATCCAAGAGCAAAGCCTGTAGCAACACGGACTTTCCGCTGCCGGTTGCCCCGGCGACTAAAGAATGCGGCTCATGCGACTGCAGGCCGCCGAACTCCTTGCCGAGATTCAGATAAAGGAGGGCCCCGTTTATTTCCTGCAAGCCGAGGATGAATGAGGTATTGGTGCCTGCGGCGTTGCGGTTGAGGTCTCGGCGAGCCCATAGCTCCCACATCGAGACGGACTGTCGCTTTTCACCCGCTATAGTCGCTACGATTTCACCCGGCTTGGGCTGGACCGTCACGAGGTTGATCGCGTGTGTTGTCAGAAGCTGAGTGCGTTTCGCCTCAATGTCCTCCACTCGAAGCTTGTCGGAGCCGGCAAGCCGGACCAAGCAACCGTTTGGCGTAAGACGCGTGCCCAACACCGCAGCTTGCAGGCCATAACCGTTAAGCGCCGTTTTGAGCTTACGCGTCGTCTCTTCGGCCCACGCTTCTCGTTCATCCACCGCCGCGGAGCGGTCGGCTATTTTCGCTTGCACCAGTGCTCTAAGATTCGCGCCAGCGTCCGAAACCGACGGCCGACTTTCTGGTGGAAGTCCCTCGGCCGCCGCCTCAACGATCGAGGATTCGACCACGATGGGTTCATTTGCCCGCGTCTCGATGGCTGGAGCTTCAGTCTCTCTATCGTCCATGGCGGCTGGCTGCTCCATCATTGCCGTCCACGCGACCCGCGGAGCCGGAAGTCTGACATCAGCCGAAGCCCAAGGCCTATCTGGCCCCAACTTTGATCGCAGCGGTGCGGGGTCTGAACCATTGGCGTAGGTACAGATCAACTCACGCAGATCTCCGCGCTCGAAAACCTCTTGAAGGGCTTGCAGCCCACCCGCGTCGGCGATGACCATTTGCTCCGAGGCCGGTTGAGAGGCGCCCGGCTCCGATGAATGGACGAATACATGGGAATATCCGCGCAAAGAAATTCCCGCCTCTCCGTCGCGTACCTTGGCACGGATTCGTTCCAGCAAAGGCGTACAGCCCGGCGGAATTTCAGCGTCCAAAAGCATGTCGGCCAGGCGAGCCAGCCAGACGTCGCGATCTAAACGCCCCGGATCCCCGAATAGGGCCGCTTGGAAGGTCGCTAAAGTGGCCAAAAGCTGGGACTTTGACGAGCGCTTAGCTTCGGCAGCTCCAAGATGCGAAACATATTTAGATTCGACGAGCGCAATATGTAAACGTGGACCGTCCTCGCCCTCCTCCACGCACAAGCCGAGGATATCGGCGATTCGACTTTCCTTCTGGGAGAGCCAGTCGGCGTAATCGTCAAGCAGGAAGAAGACGCTGAACGCCTGTCGATTGCCCGTCAGCGACTTAAACTCTTGCTGAAGCAAATAGCGGCTAAGCACCAAGCCGATCATCTCCCCGGCTGAAATGCCTCGTTTAGCCGCCCGTAAAACGATGTCGCCGGATATGGACAACGCATCTTTTTTCATTCGGCCCGCCAGAGCCGAAGTTTGCTCGGCACCCAATGGCAAGGCCAGCCCGTCAAGGCGGCGCTTCACTAGGACACCGAGCAAACGCAGCTCCGAAGTGGAGCTGACAGTCATGTTCCGGCCGTTTGTGCGGGCGCGGCGGTAGCGAACAACCGTTACGTTGTTCGCTTGGAGCTGACGCTTGTCGAGCAGCTCATCGTAGGTGGCGACCCATTCAGCGAGAGCATGCGCGTCGTCGAGAGCCCCCCCAACCGCCTCGTCCTGCAAGGAAATGCGCCGCGCAGGAAGGAAGCGGGCATCGGCAGGCGGATCAGTGCTGCGGACAACGGCACCGACCGCGGCAACATACGCCCAGCCCGAGGCCGTCTGCCTTGGACAAGTCAGGAAAGTAGTGGATTTGAGCTCGTTTTCGCCAGAGACGCTCCGGTAGGACCAGCGGGACGGCGCATGTTCCAAAGTCGGGCGTTCGTTCGTCCAATCGACTTGAACCCATTCGACCGCCGCCGTGCGAGACACCACGTCATGCAGGAACGCGATGTCAAACGGACGAAACTCATTGGCCGACCGTGCCGGCGTCGCCGACGGCGGGATCACCGAAATCCGCAATTTCGACATAAAGTTGTCGGATGTCTCGCTAACAACGGGAAGATCCGGATCGTCCCCCGATTTGTTTACTAGTTCCGCATAGACCCGTCGGAGCTTGGCCTGATCTCTATGGCGCACCGCAACGTTGCACTGAAAATCGGCTTCTGTGTTTAGATTAGATAGCTCGCGTACGGCTGCCAGCGGGAGTTCCGCGGCGTCAGCGTTGTAGAGTAAGACGCTCAGGTTCGCGCCCTCGTGGGGCTGCAAACCGACATAGCGTTCCAGCAACTCCCGGATTTGTTTGGCCGCCGCAGAGGAATCGACATCAGTAAACTGATCTTCGGAGCCTCGCTCCGGTGATTCGAGCAAGCTATAACCGTTGACAGTGCTCGTCTCAGCCACCAGATGAGGCGTCGCGCCGCGCATTACGACTCCGATTTCTGGGTAGAAAGGGTGGACTAGCTCTTCCGAGAACTCATGGAAAAAGATACCGCGATCACCAAATAGGACATCCTTGCCGCCTAGCATGTGCGTCACCAAGCCGGCGACCCGCCGGTTTTTGACGGCCAAGGCTTTCATCCTTTCCGGATGCCACGGCGGAATGATCAGACAAGGCTGAGCGCCTGAGAGCCCAACCGTTCCGATCGTCAGCACTTCCGCAACCAGCTTAGCTCGGCAAACATCGCCCCGAGCGTGTTCCGACAGACTTCTTAGCAGGACCCCGAAAGACTCAGCTTGTTTAAGGACCGCTTCGCCATGGAGCCCATACGAGATGAAGTCATCCAAGGCTTTGATGTAGTCTTCTTCAAAAACATTCCATGCCCCCCGGATTTCATTCCTTTGCTCGGCTGACAAGCGCCCTTCTGTAGCCAACTCGTCGATGCGGCGCTTGATTTCGGCTCGCAGACTTCGCAGCTTGTTTGGAGGGGGCACGAGAGATCCGGCGTCTCGCGAATAGCTTGCTTCCAAGGTAGATGTATCGAGAAGCGAGACGCTTTGCACGCCACCCTTCTTGCTGACGAGCCGGCGTGGAACCTCCGTGTATCCAACCGCCCCTTTTTCTTTAAGACGGGCCATGTCAGCCGCCAGCGATAACCCAATAGACTCTGGCCGATACGACCAAAGGAGCTGGGTTTTGTCCAAAATCTGAGGAATCGCCCCTCGTCGCTCAATCAAAGCAACTTCGAACTTGATTTGAAGGGCCTGCTTGGAAAGCGAGGAGGAGGTTTTTAAGTTGGCGCCGCGAATCTCTTTTTCTTTAGCTAGAAAAGCTGGATGTTCAAACAACGGATCGGGCAAATTGCCCGAGCCCATGCGCTCAACAACCCACTCAACCTTGTTTCCCATGAGCTCTTTGAGGCCTCGGTACATGACCGAGAAATACGCTCCGACGTCTCGGTTGAAGCGCTCGCGCCATTCGGTTCGCCCTTTAGATACTATCAGCCGAAGAGCTCGTTCTCCTTTGGGAACGTCCGTGCCGGCAATCAAGCGCTGAGCGGCAGTCGCGAACCCTTCGAGGAAGTCATGGCAGTCGATCGGTTTGCCAAAAATTGCCTTCTCCCAGCGTGCGAGCAGCTTGGGGACTTGTTCAATGTATCGGCGGTGTAGCTCAAAGAAAGCCTCGTCATCCTCGTTCGTTTCCGATTGACGCTCGCGAGCCTTGAATTCTTCAAGATGCTTGCGCCAGCGATCGTTGAGAACATCGGGCTCTTCGCAGTCATGGTCGAAGAAGTGGATCGTCGAATCCGCCAGCCCTTTTTGCTTTTCCCGGGGCTTGTCGAAGATGAAATGGACGCCATCGACTTCCCACTCCAAGAGCGCGATCGCCTGTGCTGTCGCATCGTCTCCCGCCGGAGCGTTGATGAAGGCTTCCAGCGCGACGCGGGCATGATCCGGAATGTAGGCAGCATTCTCGTCGAGAAGCAGCGACATTTCGGCCGTTTCCAGCGGCTGGCCATTGGGCTTAAGCCTGGACAGGAGCGGGTAGCGATTGACGAACAGTTTGTCGAAGGCTTTGCGCCACGGTCCCGCTGCGGTTCCAAAGGTTCGCGCGCTCGAAAAGAAAGACGTGTCCCGCGGAAGCCCCGCGGCCGGGAGGGCCCACCCAACTGACTCCCGTATCGGTTGGCCTTGCGTCACATTGGCTTCACTGACCAAGGCGCAGAAGCTGCCGATCTGGTGCAAGCTAAGATCAAACGAAGAAAGCATCCCCTTTAAGGCAGCCAAGAAAATCTTCCGATCTTCCGGAGCCAGCGCGAACCCGGTCACATGGCAGGTCGCCTCTACCCAGCAGTCTTCGTTGGCTCGGAACTCTTTGGCACCGAGTGCAGTGACATGGCCGAGTGTGTCGGCGAGATTGTGTTCGTTTCCGTTAGCGGTGAGCAGAGCCTCTTTGGAGGTTCCGGAGTTGCGTACGGCGCCGGCGTTCTGATGGGTCAGAACACTTTCCGGCAGTCCCTCGCCCTCCACCAAAACCGCCGGGATACGCACATCAACCCTTGCTGAAAGCTCGGGAATGGCAAGAATCGCCTTCACTACAGAGGCGATCTGCCCCGAGGAGAGTTTGTCCAAGCGAAAGAGCGCAGAAGAATCAGGCAGCTGCCCGTCGCTTTGGCGGCTATCCGAGAGACGACGCAGGAGGATATCGGCGCCGACGCGTCCGACGATGCGATCTGGAGTCATCACTTCTTTCCTTCGTTGGCAAACGGATTCTCGACGAACGAGCACGAATCCGAGAGCCGTCTAATCAAACCGAGTCCTAGCAGGCGCGCTTCAAGATTCGAGCGGTTTTCACTAAGTGCCTCTTGATCGACCAAATTCTGTTTGACCAAATGGGCCCCTTCCGCGTCACCAATAACGATGCCGTAACGGCGACGCAGCTCGTGCAGGAACTCATCGAACTGCATGCGCTCGTCGACCACGGTAACCACCAAGGTTTTCAGGAGGCGATCATTCGGAGCGTAGCGGTTACCCCGAGCCAGACGGCGCGAGCTGAGACCGATTGCCTTGGACCAAGTCGAATGGATCTTTCCGAAGTGCTGGTCATGGCGATTCTTGGCCTTTTCGACAAGCTTGCGAACCAACTCGTCGCCGCGCTCGCGCTCATACTCGTCATCATCGTCGCGGCCCGCCGGAGGCCACTGGAATCGCTCGCGCATCAACTTAAGGCATTCTCCCTCCGGATCAGAAGATTCGAGCGCGACAGTCCATTCAGGAATGAGCTTAATGGCCTCGATGAAGGAGACCACCGCGCGCTCGGAAACGGCTTGATGCGCTTGGTAGGATTTGCCGGAGAGCGAACGCACCTTGGTCCGTTCGCGGGAGATGATTTCGCAGACCATTTCGACCGGATCGGCGTCTCCGCTATGAGCTTTGGCGCACTCGAGGAAATACAAAAGCAAGTTGAGTCCCGCGCTGGTGATCAAATGCTCCAGCGCGTCGTAGATCGGGATATCCCGGGACAGGATGGCCAGCCAGTCGTCGCAAATCCTTTCGAAGCGCGGATGGGTCGCATAGGGCAGATAACGCTGGCCGATGGCTTTCGCAGAGTCCGCGTGCTGAGGGTCGCCCTGAAGAACCTTGACCAAGCGATTCATAGGGGCGTTGGGGTTAAACAGCCGCTCAACCAGCTTCTTGCCCAGCTCTTGGCCGTTGGCGGCCCGGCTGAGCATCAAATAGAAAAGTTCACCTGTTCGAGCGAAAAAACGGCGGTCATTGGAAGCTCCGCTCGAATCAATGCGCAAATCTTCATAGAGCGCGTCAGGCCCAAACGGGAAGACAAATTTGGAACTCCATCGCTTGTTGCTTCGCGCTTCAAATGAAGAGGAACGCAGCAGTTCCAAGGCTTTGGCGAAGTCGTCGAAGGTCAAAAACGACTTGCGCAGATACTCCATATCCAAATCGTCACGACCTGTGGCATCCTGCGTGAATAGCTCCATCCAGTCGCGCCACTTGTCCTCGTCCGGATCGCTTCTGTCACGGATCGTCTCCACATACGGGTTATTGAACAGAAGCCCACGCAATCGAATTTGCTGCTGTGGCGTATAGCGGACGTCGATTGATGGATCGTTCGCCAAAGGGGTGTCTCGGTTCGCGCCGAGAACACTGAGAAACTCGAGAACCGTAAGATGCGGCAACTGCTCGTCGTAGAGGCGGTGTCCCCAGATATGTTCGTCGACGGTGAAGTCGACTTTCTCAATATTTAGCGGCATCAGGCGATCCTTATCGTGGATGGACGCGTGAAGCCGTGGCCGTCCTTTTCGATTTCGATGAAGTTCAGGATCAAGGCCCCTTCCTCCGCAGAACATTCCTCGTCGTCATCCGTCGCTAAATGAGAGCGCAGACGCTCTGCCTTACGCAATAACTTAGCTTTGAAAGCTAGAAGATCCTCCAAACACTCGTTGGAGAAGCTCCCGGGCAAGGCTCCTTCGGCGACTCTGCATAGAAACTCAAAGCGCACCGGAGAAAGCGTAAATTGCGCAGCGAATCCGGGCTCATTGCCGAGAACAATGTCGAGGCATGGACGATCTGTCTGCGTATCCAACTTCACGGCCATTCCGAGGCGGCCTTGGCGTCGTGCTGGGATTTGCGTATCGCACAGTACACTTATCCGCGATTGAGTGAATCCGCCGGAACTGGCCACGAAGATTCGATCGGAGTTTTCCAGCAACAAGCCTGTCATGACGCGGTTCAAACCACGAACTAGGCGCGCACGGATCGATTCGCTAACCGGCTTCCGTTTGAGCAAAGCTTCGGAAAGCTGCAAATAATCTCCAGCAAAGCGGAATGCCGTCATACCCCAGTGGTGGAAGTCAGGCTCGTCGTCCAAAAGCGTGAAAAAGAACCGACGCCGCTGCGCGGCCAAATGGCTAAGGAAGTCCTCATGGCCGCCGTCAATGCGAGCGGACTCGTCGCCCTCAAGGTAATGCTGTTGAGCGGAGAGATAGGCGGTAGTAGCTCCGTAGATAGGATCGGCGCCCACCAATCTCTCGAACGTCGCAGAAAGCTTGGCGTCGTCGGCTCCGTAGACCAGCAGCCCGTCTGAGCCGTTTGAGGTTTCCTCGCCGATCCCGAAAGTGGAGAAGGCCTTGAACACGGGGCGATCCATCGCCCGACGACGCGGAAGATTCACGCCAAAGGCGTTATCGTAGAGACTGCCCTTCTCCACTGTTCCAGCAGCTTGGATGCGCCCGACCTCAGAACAGGACATCAAGTCTTCCTTTGCATCCGGATGCCCGAGAACAATGTTGGACACGAGGGCCAGCAAATCCCGAACCGGCAGGTGCCAGCCGTTCAAGCGCGAAGCTTCGACAAGGTCGCCCAAACGATCAGCGAAGCGGACACCATTGACCGACCCCATCAGTCGATTTCGATTCTCGAATATCGGGCATATGCGTTCCTCAGCTTGCAGTGCGCAGCGCTTGCAGTGCTCCCACTCTGGATGGCCAGCGACAGCCGAGATCACCTCTTCCAACGATTGCCGATGAACCGTTCGGCTTAAATCATAAAGAGCCAAACGCTCCGGAAGGTGCCCGGAGACGAGAAACGCTTCCTGAATGGGAGTGCGCAACGGGTGTGTCCGATTTTGACGAATGCCAAGGTCGCGCAGTCGCTCCAAGATTTGCCCGTGGTTCGCAGCGATCACGGCAAAACTTCTGGTTTCATCGCCCAGCGTAGAGCGCTCCAACAGATCCAGAACGGCGTCGCTCTGTTCGTCGTTAAGTTCGCTTAAATCCTTCACGAACAACGCGCGACGGCCATCGGCCAACTCCAAGGTTTTGAGCAGTTCGGGCGACGACCACGCTTTGGCGGTACCGCCAAGAAACATCCACAGGCTGCGGCAGTGGTAGGTCTTACCGTCTCCCGCGGTACCCGCAATCAAAATCGACCCCGGCGCCCCCGATGACGCTCGTTGCTTCATGACTTCTAGGTGAGGACTTCCCAGGACAATCGGCTGCACGTTGGCCCGACTTAAAGCCCCCGTCACATATTCGTCGAACAAATTCAGGTTGTTCGGCGTCGGCCCGTACGAGCGCAAGAAACGAATCCACGACGCCGCAGGAGGGCTGGCGAACTCTTGGTTAGATATAGAGGGAGCTTCCATGTTGGAATCCGATGCTTTTAGTTGAGCGACACCTGGCGATTTAGCTCCACATCCTAGAGCCAGAGCGACTCATAAATTTTAAAATGCAGAACGTATTATATTCTTGCTTTATCGGCGGGAAGTAACAGCTCATGTCGCTACCGGCGGAAAAAAAGGTGCATTTTCCACGATCATCGCCCTCAGCTAAGGCGACACTGGGATCATGGAGAAGCTGGCGACCAAGAAGGTAGCGTCGGAGACATTTCCGCTCAAAGTAATGGACGGCACTCCCTTTGTCGCGCCGCTCCTGCTGAACATCGATGTTTGGCTGGACAATCACGATCCGAAGAAAACTAGTATTTAATTTGTACCTGCGATTTCCTCGCAGCGTATCCGTTACAGCACACTGGGGTGTACAACGATTCGATTAAATAGCCCAGTAATGCCACCGGGGTCATGGTTGAAGACCGGCTGCAGATCGCACAAGGCGCTAATTGAGGGAAGACTATGAGCGGCCACGTCTAGCCCGGACAAAATTCGTATAACCGTTGGACTGACGATCCCCGCGCTCAGCGCGCCGAACGCTAGCTGCATGGGCCACTGTTGGGGCACCTGCTACCAAAGCTAGGCCACAAAGCGGCACATCGCCCCACACTCGAATGTGCTAAGCTACCTCGCAGTTTTGTTGTCGTTTGCGGTGGTTCATTGCCGGCCGTGGATCAGAGGAAGACTGTTAATCCGCAGGTCCCTGGTTCGAGTCCAGGTCGGGGAGCCAAGAACACGAAAGCCCGCAGACGAAAGTTTGCGGGCTTTTTCACTTGGATCACGCTCTGCTCAAACAAGCCAATTTTCTGCATTTACGCCTGGAT